>JBILXR010000080.1:0-8783 GCA_044378215.1 Opitutales bacterium | reverse complement strand
ACGATTCTCGTCTTCATGAACGATAACGGCCAGACGCATGGTCTGGATGTCTTCAACGCCGGCATGAGAGGCAGCAAGTGCACCATCTGGCAGGGCGGCTCACGGGCGATTTCCTTCTGGAAGTGGGCGGGCAAGTGGGCGCCGCACAAGGTCGGCAATCTGACGGCCCACCTGGACGTGCTGCCGACGCTCTGCGACCTCGCCGACGCGACCCTCCCGCCCTCGCTCAGCACGAAACTCGAAGGCTTCACCCTCCGGCCGCTGCTTGAGTCCGCGTCGCCGGTCAGTTGGCACGACGACCGCCTGCTGTTCCATCATGTCGGCCGCTGGCCCAACGGCCTGGCGGCCGCGCACAAATATGCGATGGCCTCCGTGCAGACGGGCGACCTCCTGCTCGTGCGCAGCCGTCCGTGCGATGACCCTGCCTGCAAGCAATACTCCAGCCAGTGCACCACCCTGCGGTCCGTCGAAGCGGGCGCCACCGCGGCGACTTACACCAAAGCCGACGCCCAGTTCCACTGGGGCGTCACGCCACCCGGACGCTGGTCGCTGTTCGACCTAAAAAACGACCCGACTTGCCGGAACGACCTCGCGACCGAACGGCCGGAGCTGACCGGCAAGCTCGCCGCGTCTTACGACCAATGGTGGGACTCGCTCTACCCCACGATGATCCGACTCGGCGGCGACCAGGGTGAGCCCGAACCGCTCAGCAAGGGCCGAGTCAAAAAACAGAAGTAAGCCTTCGGCCCAGACCATGAGACCTATCCTCGCCCTCCTTTCGACCCTGTTGCTCGCCCCGCTGGTCGCCTGGCCTGCGGCCGATGCGCCCAAGAAGTCCGCTCAACCCAACATCGTCTTCATCTATGCCGATGACTGGGGCTGGGGTGACCTGTCCTGCCACGGTAACACGTGGCTGAAGACCCCACGGCTCGACAAGCTGGCCAGCGAGGGCATCGATTTTCAGCAGTTCAACGTGCTGAGTCCGGTGTGCTCGCCCAGTCGTGCGGCGGCCATGACGGGACGTTTCCCTGGTCGCTTCGGCATCAACACGGTCTTCGGTGTCAGCAAGCCGCCGGAGATGCCCGACTGGCTGGAT
This sequence comes from Opitutales bacterium, assembly GCA_044378215.1. Lineage (GTDB taxonomy): Bacteria > Verrucomicrobiota > Verrucomicrobiia > Opitutales > UBA953 > UBA953. The sequence goes on along the minus strand of JBILXR010000080.1, from coordinate 7,687 downwards.
CCCCGGGCGCCCACGATCGCCCGCCTGCTCAAGACTGCGGGATATCGCACCGGACACTTCGGCAAGTGGCATCTGGGCGAAGGCACCCCGACCATGGCGGACTACGGTTTGGATGACTCCGCCGTCTATCACGGGCCGGGGCCGAAAGTCGGGCCCTACGGCAACGACATCCCCAACCATGCGGTCAAGTTCATCGAGGCGAACAAAGACCGCCCGTTCTACGTCAACGTGTGGCTGCACGAAAGCCACCTGGCCCACAGCCCCTCGGCCAAGGCAATGGCGCAGTGGAAACACCTCGACCCCCGGCAGCAGGTCTACGCCGCGGTCATCACCGATGGTGACGACAAGGTCGGCCTGATTCTCGATGCGCTGGAGCGGTGCGGCATCGCTCAGGACACCTTGGTGGTTTTTTCCAGCGACAATGGCCCGGCGAAACCCAAGGCGGGCGACCAAGGCGTCCCTGGGAAATATCGCGGCCACTACAACGTCGGCGAAACCGGCGGGTTGCGCGGCCAGAAAACCAGCCTCTTCGAAGGCGGCGTCCGTGTGCCGTTCATCGTGCGCTGGCCCGGCCGAGCGCCGGCCGGCATGAAAAACGACGCCACCGTGCTGACGGCGGTGGATCTGCTCCCGACGTTCTGTGCCGTCGCCGGAATCAACCCGCCGGAAGCAATCGACGGCGAGAACCTGCTGCCGGCCCTCAAGGGTGAATCGACTCCGCGCACGCGGCCCATCTTCTGGCGGATCAGCGGCAATCGTAGAGAAGCGGACTACTGGCCTGACCTGGCAGTGCGAGAAGGAGACTGGAAACTGGTCACCACCTTCGACGGAAAGCGGTCAGAACTCTACGAGCTGCCGTCAAACCGCGCTGAAGACGTGACCAAGAATCAGGCCAAGAAACACCCCGAGGTCGTCGCCCGGCTCACCCGACTCGTGCTGGAATGGAATGCGACGCTGCCCACCAAGGCGGACCCCGCCTGTTCGGCGACACCGCGATAAGCCAGGCGGAAGGAAAACCAGGCTGGAGCGGTGCGGCGTCCAGTGATTGACTGCGAGGGATGCTTGATTGGATCCATAGCCACACCCTGCTACCCGCCGACGGGTGGATCCTGTTGCTCGCGCTCTTCGGGGCGATGTGTATCGGGCTCTCGAAATCCGGCCTCGCCGGCACGGCCACGCTTAACGTCGTGATCATGGCCAAGATCTTCGACGCCAAGCCTTCCGTGGGCATCGTGCTCCCGATGCTCATCGTCGCCGACCTGATGGGCTACCTCATCAACCGGCAAGGCGGCAGCTGGCGGCAGATCGTGCCGATGATCCCTGCGGCCGTCGTCGGCGTCTTTGCCGGCTGGTTCCTGCTCGACCGGGTCGACAACGGTTCCGCCCGCATCGTCATCGGCTTGCTTATCCTCGCCCTGCTCGCCTTCAACGTCGTCCTCCACCACCGGCGCGAGCAGCTCCTGGCCCTCACCCGCCACCGTACGTTCACCTGGGGCATGGGCGGTATCGCGGGCATCGCCACGATGCTCGCCAACGCGGCTGGGCCGGTGATGACGGTCTACCTGCTCGCCCAGCGACTGGAGAAAAAAGAGCACCTCGGCGTGTTCTGCCGCTTCTTCCTTTTCATCAACCTCTTCAAACTCCCCTTCAGCGGCAACCTGGGACTCGTCACTGGACCGTCACTATTGACCAATCTCGTCCTGCTGCCCGGCGTAATCGCGGGCATCGTGCTCGGCTGGCAGATTCTGAAGCGTATCAAGCAGGACGCCTTCGAGTCCGTCCTGGCCTGGCTCACGGCCTTCGCCGCGGTCTGGCTGATCGTCGGCTGACCGCTTGACTCCGCTCGGCGGGAAAGCGGAAATAGGGGCCTCATGAAGACCCCGCTGCTCACCCTCCTCGCTGGCTTCGCCCTCGTCGGCTGCCAAACCCCGGAAACCGCCCCCGCCCCCGCCGCTAAGCCGGCCAAGGCCGTCCCCGTCCAGCGTAACCTCGCCGTGGGCGCCACGCCCGAGAGCGTCACCAAAGGTTTCGGTGGCAAGTATTTCGTCACCCTCATGGGCACCTCCCGCAAGGCCGGCGATGGCGACGGCAAGATCGTGAAGGTCGACGGCGACAAGGTCACCGTCCTCACCGAAGGCCTGGATGACCCGAAGGGCATCGTCTTCGTCGCGAACCGCCTCATCACCGCCGACTTCGACAAGGTCTGGTCCATCGACGTCAAGGGCAAGAAGACCCTGCTCGCCGGCCCGGCTGCCTTCCCCACCCTGCCCACGTTCCTCAACGACGTCGTCGTCTCGCCCGACAAGAAGAGCGTGCTGATCACCGACATGGGCGCGGTCACCAAGATGCGCGATGCCGACGGCAAGCTCTTCGCCATCGATAGCCCTGAGCACAAGGCCATCCCGGTCATCGCCCGCGTCTTCCAGGTCACGCTCGAGGGCAAGGTTACCGAAATCATCGCCCCGACCCCGAAGATGCTCAACCCGAACGGCATCGACGTGATGGCCAACGGACGCATCCGCATCGCCGAATTCTTCACCGGCGACGTGCTCGAGTACAACAAGGGTAAGTGGAAGACCATCGCCAAGGGCCACCGCTCCGGCGACGGCATCGTCCATGACTCCAAGGGCCGCTTTTACGTCTCCGAAGTCATGACCGGTCGCGTCACCCGCTACGAAGCCAACGGCACCGGTCCCAAGGAACTCGGCCAAGGCCTCAAGGCCGCCGCCGACCACTACCTCGACGAGAAGGCCGGTGTCCTGATCGTCCCGGACAGCAAGGCCGGCGAACTGGTCTTCCTGGCGCTGTAAGGCGGGCTACGGCCAGTAATCTGGCCACGGCGAAGCCTGCTCAGCAGGAGTTAATCGACTGAAAATAAAAGCAGCCCGGCGCACAGCGGGCTGGAGTTATCCCGCCGGCCGACAAGTATCGGGCGTCTCAGCGATGCCCCTGCGTTGGCTCACACTTTTACCCTTCTTCGCCGCGCTGGTTTTCGGCGCGACGCCGGAGGCGCGTATCGACGAGAAGCATCGTGTCTTCCTCAAGGAGTACTGCGTCGAGTGCCACAACGCCGATAAGCAGAAAGGAAAGCTCCGCCTCGACGATATCGCCCTGAAGCTCGATACGGTCCAGCTCGCGGACCGCTGGCAGAAGATCCTGAATCAAGTCAACTCGGGGGAGATGCCGCCCGACGACTCCAAGCAGCCGGCTCCGGTCGCCAAAGCCGATTTCCTCGAGATGCTCTCGGGCACGCTCGTCACCGCGCGGAAGACCATCGGCGACTCGCGAGGCCTGATCACGCTTCGACGGCTCAATCGCCGTGAATACAAGAACACCCTGCGCGACCTGCTTGGCATCGATCTGCCCGTCAACGAACTACCCGCCGATGGCGGCGCCGGCGCCTTTGACACCGTCGGATCATCCCTCTTCATGTCGTCGGATCAGTTCGAACGCTATCTCGCGCTCGGACAGCAGGCGATCGACGAACATTTCATCCGCTTCGGCCAACCGACGAAGACGCTGAAAGTCCATCTGGAAGCCGAGGACTACGCCACGCCCCGGATCACGAAATCTTACGCGGAACGTGTCGACTGCCACGATCGCTATGTCGCGTGGACCAAGGCGGTCGATGCAGCCGCCGCCAAGACGGAAAACGACGCCATCGTCACCGCCATCCAGGCGGAGAAGAAAGGCGCGCAGACCCACCGATACTACGAGTGGAGGCGAATCCCCGGAGCACCTTCACCCGAAAAGTTCGGCTTCATCGATGAGATTCATGCGGACCAGCAAGGACGGCGCAACTGGGTGCTCTCCGCCCCTCAGCAGCGGGCCTATCTCGATCACCCGGCTTCCCGGACCGGATCTTTTCTCACCTTCTCAGACGTCTTCGCCAACCCTTACCAGCCCTTCAACGTCCCCAGTAACTGGCCCGCCGGGAAATACACCGTCCGCGTCCGGATCGCGGCCACCGCAAATACCCCCAAAGCCCGGCATTTCGTCGAGTTCGGGCCGATGCAAGGCGCGCCCGCCAGCACCCACGAAGTGACCGGGTCGATGGAACAGCCCCAGCTCTTGGAATTCCCTGTCGAGATAGTCAAAGGCGGAAGCCGCGGGTTCTTCCTCCGCGAGCGCGGGTCTTTTGATTCGAACGAGCGTGCCTTGGAAATCTTCGGCGAAGCGCATCGACGCAATGGCGTCGGGCCGGAGTTCGCGCTCTGGATAGATTGGATCGAGGTCTTCAACGCCGATGAGACCCCCGCCACCTTCAAGGAACGACGTGAAGTCGAACTCCACGCCAACCGCATGGTCGGCGGCACCTACGACGGCTACCTCAAGGGTGGCAATGAGGCGGCCAAGGCCTTTCTCGCCACAGGCAAGCCGCAGAAAGGAATCCTGGACGCGCAAGAGGCCAGGTTCCGGGTGAAGGTCTTCGGTCAGAACGGACCCAGCTTCGAACGCTACCTCAACGACCCCCTGACCAAAACCGGCGCGTACCTCACGATTCATAACGTCCACCCTGAGGAGGTGATCACCCTCCCTCCGGATCAGCCCTCGGGCTGGCTGAAGACCAAGCACGTCATCGAGAACGCCATGCCGGGCGAATACCTGCTCCGCTTCCGGATCGGCGCGACGAAGGAGGCGCCAAAGGAACGCCGATTCGTCGAACTCGGCAGCCGCCAGTCGGGCGAAAAGGAGGGCTTCACCCTCCTGCAGGCGTTCCAGATCAGCGGCACGATTGACAAACCCCAGATCATCGAAGTGCCCGTCAGCCTGACCGCCAATAGTCCACGGACCTTCGTGCTCCGCGAGAAACGCGACATAAGGCTGGATCTCAGGCTCTTCGAAGCCGCGCAAAAAACCACCGGCGTCGGGCCAGTCTCCGCACTTTGGATCGATTGGGTCGAATGGGAGGGACCTCTCAAGGTCATGAACGGCAAGGTGCCCACCACGCCGATACTTTCCGCGAACATGCGAGACCTCCCGGAACGCGATCATGCCCGGGATATCATCGCGCGGTTCGCACTCCGAGCCTTCCGGGACAAAAGCCCGGGCGACCCCTACATGGATAAGCTCATGGCTCTCTACGACGCGCGCCGCAAAGCGGGCGAAAGTTTCGAAAAAGCCTTGAAGACTCCCTTGAGCGTCATCCTGGCTTCACCCGGCTTTCTCTACCTCGCCGAACCCAATGCGGAGAAATCAGCGCGGCCTCTCAACGCCAACGAACTCGCGGTTCGCCTTTCTTATTTCCTCTGGAGCGCCCCGCCCGACGACACCCTGCTCGGACTCGCCCGCACGGGCGACCTGAAGAAGCCGGAGCTCCTCGCCCGCGAGGTCGACCGCATGCTCGCCAGCCCCAAGGCGGATGAATTCGTCCGCGGATTCGTCCACCAGTGGCTCGGCCTCGCCCGCCTCGACTTCTTCCAGTTCGACACGAAACAACACCGCGACTTCGACGATAGCACCAAGTCCGCCTCCCGTCAGGAGATCTACGAGACCTTCGCCCATCTGCTCCGGCAGAAAGAAAGCCTCAACAAGCTGATCAAGAACGACCAGGTCTACGTCAACGGCTTGCTCGCCCAATACTATGGACTGGAAGGCATCAGTGGCGATGGCTTCCGCAAGGTCGACCTGCCGAAAGATTCTCCGCGCGGCGGCCTGCTCGGCATGGCGGCGATCCTCGCCATGGGCAGCAACGGTCGCGACACCAGTCCGGTCGAACGCGGCGCCTGGGTCCTCCGCAAGATCCTGCACGAACCCCCACCCCCCGCTCCGCCCAACGTTCCGCAGCTCAACCGTCTCGAAAACAAGATGCTCTCCACCCGCGAACGGCTCGCCGCCCACCAGGAGCAGCCCCAGTGCGCCCAGTGCCACCGCAAGATCGACCCGATAGGCTTCGGCCTCGAGAACTTCAACGCCGCAGGCAAATGGCGGACCTCCGAGACCTACGAAAAGAAAGGCTTCGGCAGCAAGACCTGGCCTATCGACCCCGCCGGCGCCTTCTACAAAGGCGAAAGCTTCCGGGATTACTTCGAACTGCGCGACCGTCTGGCTGACCGTCCCGAGAAATTCGCCCGTGGCTTCAGCGAAGCCCTCGTCGAGTACGGCATGGGCCGTCCGTTCGGTTTCCTCGACGAACCGCTCGCCGCCGAGATGGTCGACCAAGCGCGCGCGCAAGACTACCAGATGGCGGCGTTCATCCGTGCCCTCGTCCTCTCCGAAACTTTCCAAACCAAATGAGCCGATCTGAACTAAGCCGCCGCCACTTCCTCCGCGCCGCCGGCACGCTCATCGCACTGCCTGCGCTGTCTTCGCTTGGCTTCAAGGCCTTCGCCGCCGAGAAGCCGGTCACCCACCCGAAACGCATGGTCTTCCTCGGCTTCGGCTACGGCGTGACCAACGAGACCTGGTTCCCCTCGCTCCAGGACACCGGCGCCGATTACGCCTTGCCTGCCGGACTCGCCCCGCTCGCCGAACATAAGAAGGATTTCACGCTCGTGCAGGGCCTCTCGAATAAGTTCAGCGACGAAGCCCACTGGGGCAGCACCTTCTGGCTGACCGGCGCTAACCGCTATTCCGAGCCGGGTCAGAGTTTCCATAACGGCATCTCCGCCGACCAAGTCGCCGCCGCGAAACTCGGCATGGATACCCGCTACGGTTCCATCCGGCTCGACTGCGCTAACGCCGTCGACTCCGGTCACGGCCCCGGTTCGATGGCCTGGGATGCCCGTGGCAAGCCGCTGACCGGACACGAGAACCCCGTCGCGGCCTACCATCGTCTGTTCTCCGACGAGACCCTGCCGCTCGCCCAGCGCCAGGCGCTGCTCGCCCAGCAACGCAGCGTGCTCGACGCCGTGCTCGAAGACGCCGCCCGCGTCCGCCGCGGCCTCTCGCGCGCCGACGCCGACAAGCTCGACGAATACTTCCAGAGCGTCCGCGACATCGAACTCCGGCTCTCCAAAGACGAGCAGTGGCTGGATCGTCCCAAGGCCAAGGCGCCCTTCCCTCCGCCCAAGCCCGGTCTCGCCGGCAAGGACGAGATCAAGGTGATGTATGACCTCATCGTCGCCGCGCTCCAGACCGACAGCACCCGCGTGCTGACCTACCGCCAGCCGGTCAGCTCGCTCCTCGCCAGCCTCAGCGTGAAGGTCGCTTCGCACGACATGAGCCACTACGCTCCCGGCGAACGCATGGAAGCTTCCCAAAAGCGCGACCTCGAGCAAAGCAGGCTGCTGGCTGGCCTCTTCGCCAAGCTCAAGGCCACGAAGGAAGCCGACGGCTCCAGCCTCTTCGACCACACCACGATCGCTTACGGCAGCAATATCCGGACGATCCACTACCTCGACAACTGTCCGACGCTGATCGCCGGCGGCGGCTCCGGCATCCGACTGGGCCGGCACATCGCCCTCCAGGGCAAGAGCACGCCGTTGTGCAACCTGTGGCTCACCTTGCTGCAAGGCAACGGCGTCAAGGTCGACAGCCATGGCGACAGCAACGGCATCATCAAGGAACTCACTCTCTGAACTCATATGAATACCCTAAGATTACTCCTCGTCTCCCTCGCCCTGCCCGTCTTCGCCCAGGACGGCTTCACGCCGCTCTTCAACGGCAAGGATCTTTCCGGCTGGGACGGCGAACCTGGCCTCTGGGCCGTCGAAGACGGCGTGATCGTCGGTACGAGCGAAGTCGG
>JBILXR010000238.1:0-2552 GCA_044378215.1 Opitutales bacterium | reverse complement strand
GCCCTTGGCCATGGCGATCGCGTCGGGCTTCACGCCCGCATGCTCATAAGCGAAGAACTTCCCGGTCCGGCCGATGCCGCACTGGATCTCATCGATCAGGAACAGGACATTACGCTCGCGGCAGAGCTTCTCGACCCCGCGGAGGAAATCCGGGGTGGCGGGATTCACGCCGCCTTCGCCTTGGATTGATTCGATCAGTACGGCAGCCGTGGTCTTAGCGTCGATGGCCTTTTCCCAGGCGACGAGGTCGTTGAGCGGGACAGCGGTGAAGCCGGATAGCAAAGGACGGAAACCCTTCTGGATCTTCTCCTGCGGGGTGGCGGACATGCCGCCGAACGTGCGCCCGTGGAAAGCCTTCTCGGCGACGATGACGCCGATACAGGCGCCTTCCGCACCCGACTTACGCTGGCCATGGAGACGAGCGAGCTTGAGCAGGCCTTCATTGGCCTCGGCGCCGCTGTTGCAGAAGATCACGCGACCGGGGCCGCAACGGAGCGAAAGGGCGTGGGCGAGTTCTCCTTGCGGTTCGTTCCGGTAGAGGTTGCTGACGTGGACGAGCTTGCCGGCCTGTTCGGTGACGCGCTTCACCCAATGCGGGTGGGCGTGGCCGACGGCGTTGACCGCGATGCCCGAAGCGAAGTCGAGGTAGCGCTTGCCGGCGGCGTCCCAGACGAGCGTGCCCTGCCCTTTCACGAGCGTGATGGGCGGCGCGCCGTAATTGTGGGCGACGTTGGCCGCGTAGTTCGCGGCGGTGGGATCTGCGGACGGGCCGTTCATCAACCGTGGACGATTTCGGTGCCGATGCCCTTGTCGGTGAAGACTTCGAGCAGGAGCGCGTGCGGGACGCGTCCGTCGATGAAGTGCACGCGGCGGACGCCTTCCTTCAGGGCCTTCACGGCGCTGTCGACCTTCGGGATCATCCCGCCGGCGATCACGCCCTTGCGCTTGAGTTCGTCGACCTCGCTCACCTTCAGCGTGGTGATGAGGGAGGTCGGATCCTTCGCGTCGGCGAGGAGGCCAGGGACGTCGCTCATGAAGATGAGGCGGCGGGCGCGGAGGGAATTGGCGACGGCCGCGGCGGCGACGTCGGCGTTGGTATTGTAAGCCTGGTCGTCGGCGTCGAGGGCGATGGGCGAGACGACCGGGAGGTGGCCGTCGGCGAGGGCCTTCTTGATCAGCTTCGTCTTCACGAACTTGATGTCGCCGACGAAACCGATGTCGACGGGCTGGCCCTTCTCGTCCGCGCCGTAGAGTTTCTCGCAGAGGTTCACGTGGTTGCCCGGCATGCCGAGCGGATTGGCGCCGCGCGCCTTCAGGGATTCGCAGATCTGGCCGTTGATCTCGTTATTGAGGGTCTCTTCGACGATCTTGACGGTGGCGGCGTCGGTGACGCGCATGCCGCCGCGGAACTCGGACTTGATGCCGGCCTTGTCCATCGCGCGGGTGATGGCCTTGCCGCCGCCGTGCACGACGACGACCTGGATGCCGACGGCGGCCAGGAAGGCGATGTCAGTGGCCACGCGGTCGCGGCCCTCCGGATTCGGATCATCCATGAAGCTGCCGCCGTACTTGACCACGAAGGTGGAGCCACGGAACTTATGGATGTAAGGAAGCGCCTCGTGAAGGACCTCGGCTTTCTGGGCGGCGGGAATGCTCATCTTGCAGGACGGAGTGTCAGGACTGCGGACGGGGAGTAAACGGAAAACCTCACTCGCTCTTGTTGTAGTTCACGTAGCCGTCGGTGAGGTCCGCCGCGAGGAGCCGGAACTTGGCGTCACCGAGGTTGAGCTTCAAGCGGACGGCGAAGCGGGCGGCCTTCACGACCTGCTTCCACCGGGGCTTGTTCTCGGGCAAGGGCTTGCCGCCGAGGACGGCCGGGACGTCGTCGTAATAGATATCCAGCTTGGACTCATCCAAGCCGGTGCGGGCGTAGCCGGCGGCATCCGCCAGGCGGCCCCAGTTCGGGTCTTCGCCATACCAGGAGGATTTCACCAGGAGGGAGTTGCCGATCGCGCGGGCGATCTTCTCGGCGTCGGCGCGGGTACGGGCGCCTGCGATCTCCACGGCCACGACCTTGGTGATCTTCTCCCCATCGCCCACGATCTTCTCCGCCAAGGCGAAGCAGACCTTGTCGAGGGCTTCCTGGAAGAGCGCGCGGAGGGCGGCCGGAGCGGACGTGCCCACGGAGACGCCGGACACGCCGGAGGCGAGCAGGAGGACGGTGTCGTTGGTAGACATGTCGCCGTCGACGCTGACGCAGTTGAAGGACTGGTCGGAGGAAGCCTTGAGGGCGGCCTTGAGCTCGGCCGGCGAAGCGGCGGCGTCGGTGCAGACGAAGGCCAGCATCGTGGCCATGTTGGGCTCGATCATGCCGGCGCCTTTGGCGATGCCGGCGAGGGTGACGGTCTTACCCTCCCAGACGAAGCGCGCGGTGACGGACTTCGGGCGGGTGTCGGAAGTGAGGATCGCGTTGGCGGAACGCACGCCTTCGGCGGCGTCGCGCGTGAGACGGGAGGCCGAGACCTTGATGCCGTCGGCGACCTTGGCCATCG
>JBILXR010000079.1:0-8902 GCA_044378215.1 Opitutales bacterium | reverse complement strand
GTCTTCTGCGCCTACGCCCAGAAGCACCTCTTCGACACGATCGAGACGATCGACATCATGGACGCCAACGCCGGCGACCACGGCTACAAGTTCGCCACGAACTTCAACCCGGAGATCAACATCCGCGAGATCACCCAGCGCGGCCGCTTCTGGGAGAAGGGCGAATGGAAGGAGACCGACCCGCTCTCCGTGAAGTGGGTGTATGACTACCCGGTCGTCGGCCCCAAGGACAGCTACCTGCTCTACCACGAGGAACTCGAGTCCCTCGCGATCAACATCAAGGGCCTGAAGCGCATCCGCTTCTTCATGACCTTCTCCGAGAACTACCTCACGCACCTGCGCGTGCTCGAGAACGTCGGCATGACCCGCATCGACCCGATCGATTTCCAGGGCCACCAAATCGTGCCGATCCAGTTCCTCAAGGCGCTCCTGCCTGACCCCGCCTCGCTCGGTCCCCGCACGAAGGGCAAGACTTGCATCGGCTGCGAGATCACGGGCGTCAAGGACGGCAAGCCCCGCAAGGTCTTCATCTACAACGTCTGCGACCACCAGGAATGCTACGCCAAGGTGAAGTCCCAGGCGATCAGCTACACGACCGGCGTCCCGGCCGCCATCGGCGGCGCGATGCTCGCCGGCGGCCAGTGGCTCAGGCCCGGCGTCTGGAACATGGAAGAGATGAACCCGGACCCGTTCATGGACGAGCTCAACAAGCGCGGCCTGCCCTGGCACGTGAAGGAACTCCCGGTCGCCTGAATGACCGTCACCGAAGCCCGCTGCCAAGCGGGCTTTTCGTTTGCACCGCCCCCCGACGCTACCAATTTCAACGTCGTGTCCGACGCCCTCACCGAAGCCTTCCGGAAAGTCGACCTGAGCCAGGTCCCGAGCCCTTGCCACGTGCTCCATCGCGGCCTGCTGGAACAGAACCTCCGCATCCTGCGCTCCGTGATGGACCGCTCGGGCGCCAAGGTCCTCCTCGCGCTCAAAGGCTTCGCCCAGTTCAGCGAGGCGAAGCTGATCGCGAAGTATCTCGCGGGCACGACCGCCAGCGGCATCAACGAGGCGCTCCTCGGGCGCGAAGAATTCGGCGGCGAAGTCCACGCCTACTCGCCGGCTTTCAAGGATGAAGAGTTCGCCCACCTGCTGCGCGTCGCCGACCATATCTCGTTCAACTCGCCCACGCAGTGGAAGCGCCATAAGGCCGCGGCGCTGGCCGCCGGTCGCAAGATCTCCTTCGGCCTGCGCGTCAACCCGGAGCACGCCGAGGTGGACGTCGAACTCTACAACCCCTGCGCCGCCGGCTCCCGCCTCGGCACCCTCCGCTCCGAGATCAAGTCGGCCGACGACCTCGCCGGTCTCGAGGGTCTCCACTTCCACACGATGTGCCAGCAGGGCTCCGATGTCCTGGAACGCACGGTCGCGGCCTTCGAAGCGAAATTCGGCGAGTTCATCCCGCAGCTGAAGTGGGTCAATTTCGGCGGCGGCCACCACATCACCCGTGAAGGCTACGACCTCGAACGCCTGATCCGCGTGATCACGGGCTTCCGCCAGCGCTGGGGCCAGCACATCCAGGTCTACCTCGAACCCGGCGAAGCCATCGGCATCGGCACCGGCGTCCTGGTAGGCACCGTCCTCGACCTCGTCCACAACGGCGTCGATATCGCCATCATCGACATCTCGGCGACCAACCACATGCCGGACACCTTGGAGATGCCCTACCGCGCTGACATCATGGACGCCGACCTCCCGGGCAAGCTCCCGCACACCTACCGCCTCGGCAGCGTGACCTGCCTCGCGGGAGACGTCATCGGAGACTACTCCTTCGCCGCGCCGCTCAAGATCGGCCAGCGCCTGGTGTTCATGGACATGTCGCACTACACCTTCGTGAAGAACACCACCTTCAACGGGGTGCCCCTGCCGGCGATCGCCAGTTTCGACCCCGCCCTGGGACAGGTCCAGGTGGTCCGTCGCTTCGGCTACGCCGATTACAAGAACCGCCTGTCCTGAGCGGGGCTAGTTCTTGACCCCCGGGACCAGCCGGGCAACATGGGCGTCAATCGACACCATGAAGACTCGCGAAATCATCATCCTCCTGCTGGCCGCCGCTTTCGGCGCCATCGCCATCGTCACGTGGAATGGCGAAGAAGAGGCCAAGGCCCTGACCGCCAAGGCGGTCGCCGAACTGACCCAGGCCAAGGAAGACGCCGCCAAGGCCGCCGCCGACCACAAGGCCGCCCAGGAAAAAGCCGCCCAGGAGCTCACCAAGACCAAGACCGCCGCCGAAGCCGCGAGCAAGCAGGCCGCCGAAGCCCTCGCCAAGGCGAAGGCCGACGCCGCCCAGACGGTCGTTGACCTGGCCAAGGCCAAGGAAGACGCCGCCAAGGCCGCCGTGAAGGCCGGCGAACTGGAAAAGGCCAAGAATGACGCCGCCGCCCGCGTCAACGAACTCAACGCCGAACTCGCCAAGCTCCGTGATGGCTCCGAACTGAAGGAAGCCATCGCCAGCCGCAAGAAGGCCGAAGCCGACCTCGAAGCCGCCTCCGCCGCCCTCCGCGAAGCCAACGCCAAGCTCGCCGCCGCCCTCGCACGGATCGCCGAACTGGAGGAAGAGAACCGCCGTCTCCGTGATCAGCCCCGCGGCACGCCGAATACTTCGCCCAACTACCGCGTGCTCTGAGCACCGGCCGAAGTCGAACGATCAGCCCGACCTTCCGGTCGGGTTTTTTGTGCCCGGGCGAAGACCTTGCGCAGCTTCACCAGCACCCCAGGCCGGGCCTTGGCCCTGAGCTCGTGCTCCCATAACCGCAGGACGTGCCAGCCCTCGCGACGCAGGCGCCGCGTATCCCGCCGATCCCGCGCCTGGTTCCGCCGGAACTTCGCCCGCCAGAAGGCGGCGTTGCCCTGCGGCCGCGTGCCGTGCCGCGGGCAACCATGCCAGAAGCAGCCGTCGACGAACACGACGAGCCGATGGACTGGGAACACGAAGTCCGGCCGCACCTGGAACCGTTCGCCGGCGGCGGTGCGGCCGCGGACGACCTGTTGCCGACGCCAACCCGACCAACCCTGCGCCCTTAGCAGCTTCGCCAGGGCCTGCTCGGTCGTGAGGTTGCCGCGTCCACGGACCTTGGCCATGAGGGCGCTGCGCTCGGCGCGGGTATAGACGTCCGCCATGGCATATCATGAATACGAAACAGCCCGGGCCGCAAGGTCCGGGCTGGTCGGCTTCATGGCCAACGGAAGAGGGCCGGCCTCCCGGCCGGCCCTCGAAGCACATCCGTCGGCGATCGGCTCAGTAGTTGAACTGGAGCTGGACCGCGAGACGCTGGGAACCGTCGATGACCTTGGGGTTGGTCGAGCTTGAGTTGGTGCGCTCGTCGGCGAAGGTATACTGGAGCTGGAGCTCGACTTCCTTGCGCCACTGCCATTCGAAGCCGACGTCGATTTCGTTGACGACCATCTTGGTGGCGTTGGTGCCGAACTTACGGGCGCCGTCGAAGTAGTTCCAGCGGACGTAGGGGATCAGCTCGGACTGTTCGCCGTACTTGTGGCGGTAGTTCAGCATGACGTAGCCGCCGTTCAGGTAACCGGTGTCGATGCGGGTACGGGCGTCGTTCATCTGCGGACCCTGGCCGGTGGTCCATTCGGCCTCGAGACCCCACGGCTGGGGGTAGATGATGAAGGTGGCGGCGACGCGGCGGTCGATGAAGCCTTCGGCGGAATCGGTTGTCGACACCGTCGGGGCGGTACCGGAGCCGCTGATGTCGGCAGTGGTCACCTTGAAACGTCCGGAGTATGCAGCGACGCCCGCTTCATACATCTGACCGGAGGACGAGACCCAAGGCTGGCTGTAGCGGATGACGCTGTGCACGCCGCCGTTGTTGTCAGCGCGGTTCAGGCCGGCGCCGCTGTACACGCCGACGGTGAAGACGCCGTAGTCACCGGAGCCCTTGAAGCCGTCCTTGACGAGGCTCTTGAAGAGGGCACGATCCTCGGTGTTCGCGTACATGTAGTAGAGACCCTGGTCGCGTTCGCCTTCGACCGCCGAGTTCAGGGCTTCGGGGCGCTCCATCTGGAGGCGGTTCTGAGAGGACTGGAGGTTGACCCAACCGTAGGGCACCTTGGAGACGCCGATACGGACGCGGTGTTCCTTGGCTTCGTCGAGGGCGATGTCGGCGTAGATGTCGCGGGTCTGGTAGCCCAGGTTGCCACGGGAGCCGGAGTCGACGCTGGCGGCCACGTCGAACTGGGTGTAGAGGTAGACGCGACCGAAGTCGCCGGTGATCTTGAAGCGGCCTCGGCGGATCACGAGGTTCTGGTTCGGGTCGACGGAACGGTCGGCCGGGAGGGCGCCGACCTGGCCGCCGTCGTCGCTCATGGACTCGGTGTTACGCACCTGGGTGTAACCGTCGATCGACATCTTCTCGTACCAGGCGGGCTCCTTGGGTCCGGAGCGAAGATTGACGATGGCGGCCTGCTCAAGAGCTTGAGCGCGCTCCTCGGCGGTGATGAGTCCCTTCTTGACCAAGAGGTCAAGAGCGGGATTCCGCTCGGCGGCGGAGGCGGTAAGTGCGCAACCGAGGGAGGCGGCGGCGACGAGGAACTGCTTGATGCGGTGGTTCATGAGAAGGTGCGATTGCGACGGCATCCTCTCATGTGATTGTTACGGTTTCGTGGCTAAAGGGGTAAGACCCCGCAACACCCCCATAGGTGACTTAGCCTAGAAAAGGGGCCAAACCTTCGAAAACATCCGCAAAAGCGGGTTTCCAACCGAGCTCGGCCCGGATTCGGCCCGTCGCCACGATGCGACTGGGCTGGGTCCGACCGCCCTTGGCCACCCGCGGACCCGCCGGCGCCGAAGGATCGAAGATCGGAACAGACTGACCGAGTCGCTCCGCGATCCAACGCGCGAGCGCTTCCTTCGTCACGGGATGACCGTCACCGACATTGTAAACACGCGCGGCGGCCGGTCCGCCGACGAGCGCGGCGAGGATCGACGACGCGGCGTCATCGCGGTGCAGGTAGTTGATGTAATGGTCGACGCGTCCGCCGATGACGTGATCGCCGCGACGCAACTGGTCGACCATGTGATGACGGCCGGGACCGTAGAGTCCGCCGAAACGCAGCACGCGCGCCTTGGCGAAACCGGAGGCGAGCACGGCGCGTTCGCCGCCGAGGATCGCGTCCGCGGTCGGGGCGCCGCCGCCGACGCTCTCTTCGTCGACGATGCGTCCGTCGTCCTGACGATACACGCCGGTGGAGCTGGTGAAGACGAAGGCCTGCGCGCCGACTGCGTGGGCCCAGGCGAGGGCGTGCTTCACGCCGACGTCGTAGGCCAGCGCATAGGCTTCCGGTCCGCCGCCACCGGTGCTCGCGGCATAGACGACAGCGTCAAACTGCTTCGGCAAGGCCGACCAGTCGCCCGCATAGAGATCAAAGGCTTCCGCCGCGAGGCCTTCGGCACGCAGCTTGTCGCGCGACGCCTCGGAACGAACGACACCTAGGATTTCGTGGCCGGCGGTCTTGGCCTGCCGGGCGAATTCGGCGCCGACGTATCCGCAGCCCAGGACGGCGATCCTCATGAGCGGACTTCCTTCGGAAGGTAAGAGGCGACCCACTCCGCCGGCGTCGAGCCGGACTTCGCCGAAAGCAGCGAGAGGAGCTCGGAAGCGTCCGCGGCGGCCTGCGCCTGCGGCTCGGGCTCCTCGACGCAGGCCTGCAGACGGGCGGCGAGCGCGGCAGGCTCGCAGGCGCCTTGCAGGTATTCCGGCCAAGCCTGACGCCTGAGGAGGATATTCGCGATGCCGAGATGATCGACGCGCCCCGCGATGAGGTAGCGGCCCATCACCCAGGTCAGCGGGTTGGCGCGATAGACGACGGCGCCAGGAATGCCGGCGAGCGCGACGGTGAGCGACATGGTGCCCGAGCTGACCAGTGCGGCGCAACCGGACGCGGGCCCTTCCGAGACCGGCCTTAAATCGATGCCCTTGGCCTGCTCGCCGTATTCCGCAAGGAGACGATAAAGCTCCGCGTGGACTTCGCCCCCGGTGTGCAGGACGAGTGCCCGACGCTTAGGGTGGTTGTGGCGGAAAAGCGCGAAGGCTTCGACCAGGGCCGGGAAGATCTTGCGTACGGGCTTGGGTCGGCTGCCCGGCAGGAGTAATACGGGGCCATCCGGATCATGCCTCAGTCCGGGGATGTGCTCCTTCTCGGCGAACGGATGGCCGACGAAGCGCGCGTCGAGCTTGGTATCGGCGTAGCACGCGGGCTCGAACGGGAAGATCGTACCGACGGAGTCCAGGTCGCGCGCCATGGTGAAACGACGCTTGGGTTTCCACGCCCAGAGCTGCGGACTGACGTATTGGATCACCGCGGTCCCGCCGAAACCCGCGCGGGAGAGGCCGGCTTTGCGCAATTCGTCCGCGAGGCGGAGATTGAGCCCGGGATAGTCGACGAGCACCACGACCTTGGGCTTCCACTGCAGCGTCCAGTCCACCATCCGATTAAAGAGCCGGCGGTAGAAAGGGTAAGCGGACAGGATCTCCACGATGCCCACCGCGGAGAAGGTGGTCATATCGAAGAGCAGCTGGGCGCCGGCGGCGCGGAGCCGCGGACCGCCGAAGGCGGCGATGCGCAGGCCCGGGCGGGCCGCGAGCAGGTCCGCGACGACCTTCGCCGCATGCTGGTCGCCGGAATGTTCACCGGCCACGACGAGTACGTCGACCTCGCCCCCGCGGGGACGGTCGAAGCTCGCCGGGATGGCCGGGAACGCGCTCATTTGCGCGCCATGCCGGCGCGGATCTGTTCGGTGATCTGGATGGCGACCGCCAGGGCGGTACGGCCGAGCTCGCCGTTGACCTTCGGGCTCTTGCGGTCGCGCACGCACGCGGTGAAGGAGGCGAGTTCGATGGCGAGGGGCTCGCCCTTCTCAATCGGGATCTCCTCCTTGGCGAAGCCGCCTTCGGCGGTCGGGTCGACGCGGACGGTGTGGCCCTTCTGGCCCATGAAGTCGATGGAGAGGTAGCCGCCGGTCTGGAAGACGCGGATCTCACGGTTCTTCTTCAGCGAGACGCGGCTGGCGCTGAGGTTGGCGACGCAGCCGTTCTTGAAGGCGATGCGGGCGTTGGCGATATCCTCGGTCTTGGTCACGACCGACACGCCGACGGCGTCGATGCGCTCGACGGGCGAGTTGGCCAGCTGGAGGACGATGCCGATGTCATGGATCATCAGGTCCAGTACGACGCCGACCTCGGTGCCGCGCGGGGTGAAAGGGGCCAGCCGCTCGGCGGTGATATAACGGGCGTCGGTGACGGCCTGCTCGAGAGTGGACATCACGGGGTTATAGTGCTCGATGTGCCCGACCTGGACGATGCGGTCGGCCTTGGCGGCGGCCTCGAGGATCTGGGCGGCCTCCTCGAGGGTGACGCAGATGGGCTTCTCGATGAGAAGGTGCACGCCCTTGGCGAGGAGCGGGAGCGCTACGGCGGCGTGATGGTTCGTCGGGACGACGACGCTGACGGCGTCGCAGTTCGCCGCCATCTCGTCGAGGGTGAGGAAACGACGGCAGTTATGCTTGGCGCAGATTTCGGCCGCGCGGGCGTCGTTCGGCTCGAAGATGCCGGCGAGCTCGGCGCCGGGCAGGGTCGAGTAGATGCGGGCGTGGTGCTGGCCGAGCGAACCCGTGCCGGCCACCCCGCAGCGGATGCGCGTAGCGGTCATGGCCGCCAGACTCCCTCGGCGGGCGACTTCCTTCAATCCGAAAACCCGCCGGCCTTGACCTCGAACCCGAGGGCGTCCTTGACGCGCTTGACGCGGACGAGGCTGCCTTCGGGGATGTCGCCGGCGAGCATGGCCTTGGCGAGCGAGGTCTCGACCTCTCGCTGGAGGTAGCGACGCAGGGGACGCGCACCGTAGACGGGGTCGAAGCCCTTCTCGGCGACGAGGGCCAGGGCGGTCTTGTCGAAATCGAGGCGGATGCGCTTGGCGGCGAGGCGTTCATTGAGGCCGCGGAGCATGATGGCCGCGATGGCGGCGACCTGCTCGGGCCCGAGGGGCTGGAAGAGCGCGATGTCGTCGATGCGGTTCAAGAATTCCGGACGAAAGTGCGCGCGGAGGTCCGCCATGACGGATTCGCGGACGTTGTCGGTGAGCCCGAAGCCGGCCTGCTCGGCGATGTGCCGGCTGCCGATGTTCGAGGTCATGATGAAGATCGCGTTGCGGCAATCCACGGTGCGCCCCTGGGAATCCGTGAGGCGTCCGTCATCCAGGACTTGGAGGAGGATGTTGAAGACCTCGGGGTGCGCCTTCTCGACCTCGTCCAGGAGGACGACGGCGTAAGGGTGGCGGCGGAGGGCCTCGGTGAGCTGGCCGCCCTCCTCGTGGCCGACATAGCCGGGAGGCGCGCCGACGAGACGCGAGACGGCATGCTTCTCCATGTACTCGGACATATCGATACGGATCATCGACTTCTCGCTGTCGAAAAGTTCGGTCGCGAGCGCCTTGGCGAGCTCGGTCTTACCGACGCCGGTGGGACCGAGGAAGAGGAACGAGCCGACGGGCCGGCGCGGATCCTGGACGCCGGCGCGCGAACGCTGGACGGCCTCGGCGACGACGCGCACGGCTTCGTCCTGGCCGACCACGCGGGTCTTGAGATTATCGGGCAGACGGAGGATCTTCTGACGCTCGCCTTCGAGCAGCTTACTCACGGGCACGCCGGTCCAGCGGGCGACGACCTCGGCGACCTCTTCGGGCGTGACGGTCTCACGGAAGAGGCCCGTGGGCGACTTCGCGGAGCCCTCAAGTTTGGCGACGTCCTTCTCGAGCTCAGGGATGGTGCCGTAGCGGAGCTTGGCGACTTCCTCCAGTTTGCCGGCACGTTCGGCCTTGGCCATGTCGGCCTTGGCGTCCT
>JBILXR010000078.1:0-8912 GCA_044378215.1 Opitutales bacterium | reverse complement strand
GCGAAGTCGGCAAGCCGAAGACGAATTCGTTCCTGATCTGGAACGGCAAGGTCAAGGACTTCGAAATCCGCGCCACGGTCAAAGTCGTCGGCGACAACAACTCCGGCGTGCAGTATCGCAGCCGCCGCCTGCCTGAAGTGACGCCTTGGACGATCCTCGGCTACCAGTGCGACGTCCACCCCACCGACGTCCATACGGCGATGACCTACGAAGAACGCGGACGCGGCATCTTCGGCTACAACGGCGTCGACGTGGTGATGGACCCGACGGGCCAGCGCTGGCAGGTCGGCGAACGCCCACGCGTGCAGGCCGACATCTCCCAGTACAACGAGTTCACGGTCATCGCCCGCGGCAACCGCCTCGAGCACAAGGTCAACGGCCAGACGACCTCGGTCTTCATCGACCACGACGAGAAGGGCCGCGCCCTCGAAGGGCTCATCGCCATCCAGCTGCACGCCGGCAACCCGCATAAGACCTACGTGAAGCAGGTCCTGCTCAAGGTCCTCGAAGACGGCCCTGTGCTTGCCTTCGACCAGGCCAGCCTCCCCGCCGGTGCTAAGAAGATCGATAAGCCCAAGGTCGTGAGCGCCCAGGGCAAGAACCCGCCCAAGAAGAAGGCCCCGGCCAAGAAGTAAGTCCATGCGCGCCTTCTTGCTTCTGCTCTCAGCCTGCTTCGCCGCGCAGCTCGAGGCGGCGCGGCCGAACATCCTCCACATCCACGCCGACGACCACCGGGCCGACGGCCTGGGCGCGCTCGGCGCGCCAGGACTCCTCACCCCGCACCTCGACTCGCTCGTCGCCCGCGGCCTGACGTTCACCCGTGCCTACACGCAAGGTTCGATGATCGGCGCGGTCTGTACCCCGAGCCGCACGATGATGCTGACCGGACGCTCCTGGCAGCGCATCCCGGGCGCCAAGGCGGCCCGGCCTGAGGCCGATAACCCCGCCACTTTCCTGCCCAGCGTGCTGGCGACAGCCGGCTACCGCACCTGGCACATGGGCAAAGGAGGTAACGCCTTCACCGCAGGAGTGAACGCCTTCCAGACGAACATCATCGACGACGCCCGATCGACGGACGACCCCGCCACGGATCGCGCCCACGCGAGCGCGCGCCTCGCCGACCGCACGATCGGCTTCCTGAAGGAGCATGCCGCCCGCAAGGACGCCGCACCTTTCTACGCCTACCTCGCCCCGCCCGTCCCGCACGACCCGCGCTCGGCTGAACCCCGCTTCCACGCGATGTATGACCCCGCACGTATCGCGTTGTCCCCTGCGTTCAGTCCGCAGCACCCTTGGAACAACGGAGAGATGACCGTACGTGACGAGCGCCTCGCCCCATGGCCACGCACGGAAAAAGACACCCGACAACAGACCGCGGATTACTACGCCTGCGTGACCGGACTGGACCACCATATCGGCCGGATCTTCGCCGCCCTCAAGGAAACCGGCCAATGGGAGAACACCGTCATCGTCTTCTCCGGCGACAACGGCCTCTCGCTCGGGGAGCACGGGCTCTTCGGCAAGCAGAACCTCTACGAGTTCGGCGGCATGCATGTCCCGCTGGTCATCGCCGGACCCGGCATCCCTCACGGACGCACCGACGCGTTCGCTTATCTCATGGACCTCTTCCCGACCTTCGTCTCGCTGGCCGGCGCCCGGTCGCCCGACGGCGTCGATGGTCTCGACCTGACGCCGGTGCTCCGCGGCGAAAAGCCGACGGTCCGCGACGGCGCTTACCTGGCCTACCGTGACTGCATGCGCTCCTTCAGCGACGGACGCTGGAAGCTCATCCGCTACCCGCTCGTCGACCGCACCCAGCTCTTCGACCTGGAGAAGGATCCGCGCGAGCTGACCAACCTCGCCGAACTCCCGGCCCACGCCGAAACCTTGCGTCGCCTCCAAGCACGGCTTGGCGCGGAAATGAAAGCCTACGACGACGCCTTCCCGCTCAGCGTGGCCAACCCCGCTCCGGCGGAGTGGACGCCCCCGAGCAAGGAGCAACTCGCCGCCGAAGACGCCAAAGCCAAAGCCGGTCGGAAGAAAAAAACAGCGCCGGCCAAGAAGTAAGCGCCGAACCATCCGGACCCGATGGGGTCAGACCCTATTAATGGGGTCTGACCCCATTTCCGTCTTTGCCCTCCGCCTGCTTTACCCAGTAATTTGCCCTCACCCCCATGCGTTCCCTATTCGCCCTGCTCTTCGCCACGTTGACGGCTCTCGCTGCACCGCAGCGACCCAACGTCGTGCTGATCCTGGCCGACGACCTCGGCTACTCCGACCTCGGTTGCTATGGCAGCGAGATCGCGACCCCGCACCTCGACGGGCTCGCGAAGAACGGCGTCCGCTTCACGCAGTTCTACAACACCGCCCGCTGCTGGCCCTCCCGCTCCGCGCTGCTCTCGGGCTACTACGCGCAGCAGATCCACCGCGACGCCCTCCCCGGCCTCGGTGGCGGCGGCCAAGGCGTCCGTCAGTCCTGGGCACGCTTGCTGCCTGACTACCTGAAGCCGGCCGGCTACCGCAGCTACCATAGCGGCAAATGGCACATCGACGGCCCGGTCCTCGCCGGAGGTTTCGACCGCTCGCTGGACATGCGCAACCAAGGCAACTTCTTCAGCGCAAAGGGCAACTCGATCGACGACGTCCCGGTGAAGGTCCCGGCCGATGAGAAGGGATACTACGCGACCGTCGCGACGGCCGATCACGCCATCGACTGCCTCAAGGATCACGCGGCCAACCATGCCGACAAGCCCTTCTTCCACTACGTGCCGTTCATCGCCCCGCACTTCCCTCTCCACGCCCTGCCCGAAGACATCGCCAAGTATCGCGACAAGTACCTCGCCGGCTGGGAAGCCCTGCGTGCTTCCCGCCACGCCCGCCAGAAGGAACTCGGCCTGACGAATACGACGCTCTCCGCGGTCGAACCTGAAGTCGGCCCGCCCTACGCCTTCCCGACCGCGATGGAGAAGCTCGGCTCCGGTGAAGTGAACCGTCCGCTCCCTTGGGATTCGCTCACCGCCGAACAGCGTCGTTTCCAAGCCACCAAGATGGCCATCCACGCCGCCATGGTCGACCGCATGGACCAAGAGATCGGCCGCATCGTCTCCCAGCTCAAGGCGATGGGCGCGTATGAGAACACGCTCATCCTCTTCGCTTCGGACAACGGCGCCAGCGCCGAGATCATGGTGCGCGACGGCGGCCACGATCCGCAGGCCGAGATGGGCAGCGCCGCCACCTACCTCTGCCTCGGGCCCGGTTTCTCCGGCGCCGCCAATACGCCGCACCGCCGACACAAGACCTGGGTTCATGAGGGCGGTATCAGCACGCCCCTCATCGCCCATTGGCCCGCCGGCCTCGCCGCCAAGGGCGAGCTCCGCCACACCCCGGCGCACGTGATCGACGTCGTCCCGACCGTCCTCGAGGTCGCCGGCGTCACCAAGCCCGCCGACTGGAAAGGCGTGCCCATTCCCGCCGCCCCGGGCAAGAGCCTCGTGGCCGCGCTCAAGTCCGACGTGACCATCGAGCGCCCGAGCCTCTGGTGGCTGCACGAGGAGAACAAGGCCATCCGCGTCGGTGACTACAAACTCGTGGCCGCCAAGGGAGACGCCTGGGCCCTCTACGACCTGAGCACCGATCGCGCTGAGCAGTTCGACCTCTCCGCCAAGATGCCTGAGAAGGCCAAGGAACTCGCCGACCTCTGGCAGAAGCAGACCGACGAGTATGTCGCCCTCGCGAAGCTCACCCTCGCTGAGCAGCCGAAAAGCAAGGCAGGTAAGAACAACGCCAAGAAGAAGTCGAAGTAACCTCCGCCATCTGCCATCCGTCATCTTTCATCCTTACCCTCATGCGCCCCCTCCTCGCCCTCCTGCTGCTAGCCCCTCTGGCCGTGCTCACCGCGGCCGATAAGCCTAAGACGCAGGCGCCCAAGAAACAAGTGCGCCCCACTCCGCCCACGCGTGCGTTCGATGCCCCGGGCGCGCCGACCTTCGTGAAGCTCGGCGACAAGACTTCACTCGCCGACGGCAACTACCTCGTCGGTCCGACCTACGTCGCCGCCCCCGAGACCAAGGCCGTCGAAGGCGTGCCCCAGGGGAAGATCCAGCAGTTCCAGATCGATTCGAAGACCACGCAGCGCTTCAACCCCGGCATCGCCCGCGATGAGTTCGGCATCCCGGATCCGAACAACCCGAAGACGCTCATCGTGAAGACGCACACGATCGACTACAAGCGCACCATCACCGTCTACATCCCGGCCCAATACGTCGCCGGCACCGCCGCCCCGCTCCTCGTCACGCATGACGGACCCGGACTCGGTAAGCCCGATCAGAACACCGCGCGCATCCTCGACAACCTGATCGCGCAGAAGCGCATCCCCGCCCTCATCATGGTGCAGATCGCCAACGGTGGCGGCGACGCCCAGGGCCACGAGCGCGGCAAGGAATACGACACGATGTCCGGCCTCTTCGCCGAATACATCCAACACGAAGTCCTCCCGCTCGTGGAGAAAAACTATGGCGTGAAGTTCACCACCGACCCCGATGGTCGCGCCACGATGGGCACGAGCTCCGGTGGTTCCGCCGCGCTGATCATGGCTTGGTATCACCCGGAATGGTTCCGCCGCGTGCTCACGCTCTCCGGCACCTTCGTCAACCAGCAGTGGCCCTTCGACCCGAAGACTCCGGGCGGCGCCTGGGAATTCCACGAGTCCCTCATCCCGCAGAGCGAGCGTAAGCCCATCCGCCTCTACATGGCCGTCGGCGACCGCGACAACTACAACCCCAACGTCATGCGCGACGGCATGCACGACTGGGTCGAAGCCAACCACCGCATGGCCAAGGTCCTCAAGGCCAAGGGCTACGCCTACCAGTATTACTTCTGCCAGGATTCCGGCCATGGTATCGGCAACGCCCGAGCCCAGCTCCTTCCTTCCGCCCTTGAGTGGCTCTGGCAGGGCTATCTGGTCCGCTGAGACCCGCTGCCATGCGCCACGCCTGCTTCGGACTGCTCATCGGCCTCGTCAGCCTGCATGCCGCCGACGCTGGCGACCCTTTCGCCAAGGTCCTCGACGGCAAAGCGCCGGCCATCACGAAGGAGTTCATCGCCTCGCCCGCCGGCATCACGGTGCGCCGCGTGCTCTTCCGCATCCGCGACAAGAATGACGCCTATGCGGTCATCGCGATTCCTAACACCCCCGGCAAGCATCCCGGCATCCTCGTGTTACATGGCTCGGGGGGTAATGCCGAGGAAGAGAAAGCCATCGCCTGGGCCCAGCGCGGTTATGTCGCCGTCGCGCCCGACATGCCCGGACTCTACCGTCCGTTGACGCGCGGCGACCTCCCGATGTCCAAAGGCTACGCCGACGGACGTTATTCCATGCAGCCAGATACCACGAAGAGCGTGATCTTTGACGGCATGCTGGCGGCGATGAAAGCCCTCGACCTCCTGCGGTCACTCCCGGAGACTGACACCGCCAACGTCGGCGTGGTCGGCGTGTCCTGGGGCGGCACGATGACGACGATGGTCTGCGGGCTCGCCGGCGACAAGGTGAAGGCCGGTTTCGCGATCTGGGGCGGCGGCTTCTTCGACCTTGGCAACTGGCGCGGCAGCAAACCCTCACCCACCGCCAAACCTGGCGCCTCCCCCGGCAACATGACGCCCGAGGAACGCATCCGGTGGCTGCGCGATCTCGACCCTGGCCGACGGGCTCCGGACATGAAGGCGGCGTTCTTCCTCGCAGGCGCGACCAATGACTTCTTCGGCTGGCCCGAAGCCGTGCAAGCCACGCTCGACGCCATCCCGGGCGAGAAGAATCACTTCTACGCCCCCAATAGCAACCACAAGGCGCTCATCCCCGGTGGCACCGGCTTCGAAACGGTCAGATCCGACCCTAAGCGCCCTCAACTCAGCGGCAACCGCGCCAACTGGCTTGCGATGGAAGTGCCTTATTTCGAATACCACCTCAAGGGAATCGGTAAACCCCTACCCAAGGTGAAGCTCGCGAAGAGCGACGACGCGCATCGCGCGCGCTTCTCCGTCGACGCCCCGCACCCGATCACCAAAGCCGAGCTTTATTGGGCCGCGCCCTTCGCCGCCGAGACCCTCAAGGACCCGGCGCTGCTCGCCAAGGCCGTCGTCGAGCGGAAGTGGCGCTCCGTGCCGGCCACCAAGCAGGACGATGCTTACGAGGCTGCCATCCCCGCCGAAGCCGCCCAATGGTTCATCCTCGTCTCCGATGACCGCCCCATGTCCGTCTCGAGCGACATGATCACCGTCGGCACCAAGTAATCGATGAAACGCTTGTTTATCCTGCTCCTGTCGCTCGCTCCGCTGGCCTTCGCCGCGGATACGCCGGCCACGAAGAGCGCGCCGCCGGTGGCCAAGGAATTCGCCCCGATCGTCGACGACCCCAAGCTGCCACGCGTGCTCATCATCGGCGATTCGGTCTCGGTCGCTTACACGCTCGAAGTCCGGAAGAATCTCGCCGGCGTCGCCAACGTCCATCGCATCGCCGCCAACGGTGGTTCGACGCGCACGGCACTGGGAGAATACGGTCTGGTCCGCTGGCTCAAGCCGGGCGAAAAATGGGACGTGATCCACTTCAACGAAGGCCTGCATGACCTATCGTACCGCTTCCCCGATGACCGCGATAAGAACGATAAGGGCGAATACGCCTCCCCGACCAACGGCGGTCGCCCCAATGTCTCCGTCGAACTATACGAGAAAAACCTCCGCCTCATCGTCGCCCGCCTAAGGCAGACCGGCGCTAAGCTCATCTTCGCCAGCACGACACCGGTCCCGGAAGCCGATGCCGCGAAATACGTCAAGGACTCCGAACTTCCTTACAACGTCGTGGCCAAGAAGGTCATGACCGAGGAAGGCGTGACTTGGAACGACCTCTGGGCCGCCGTGAAGCCCAAGCAGGACCAACTGCAGGGTAAACGTAACGTCCACTTCATGGCCTCCGGCTCGGCCGTGCTGGCCAAGCAGGTCGCCGAAGCCATCGCCCGCGAGCTTCCCCCTCCGCACTCGAAGCAGCCCCGCTAAGCGGTTGCCCGGGAAGGGCATTCTTCGATGCTAACGAAACCGCTCCCGCGGCCGTCTATTAGACATGGAGGACCACCCCACCCCTTCCGACCACACCCTCAAGGTGCAGCGACTCTTCGTCCAGCACCAGCAGGTGGTGCTGTATTACGTCCTGACGATCGAACCGAATCTCGGTGATGCCCAGGACATCGTGCAGGAGACTTTCCTGACCGTCTCGCGTAAGGCGGACACCTACCAGCTTGGCACGAACTTCCCCGTCTGGGCCTGCGTGGTCGCCCGCTACCAAGCGCTCCAGTTCCAGCGCACCCGCGCCCGGGCCGCGGCGCGCCTGGATGATGACGTGATGGAGATGCTCTACGGCGAAGAAGCCCCGACCCCGGAAATACTCGGCCCGCGCACGGAGGCCCTCAAGGGCTGTCTGGGAAAGCTCGCGCCGATGGCGGGCGACCTCATCCGTCGCCGCTACCACCTCGGCCAGATGCCGGAAGCCATCGCCGCCGCCGTCGGCTGGACACCCAACTCCGTGCGCGTCGCGCTCACCCGCGCCCGCCAGACCCTCCGCGCCTGCGTCGATCGCTCGCTCGGTACTTCCGAACTTTCATGAAGCCTGAACGCCTTGACGCCCTCTTCGACGCCTGGTCGGAGTCCCGCCTGACTCCGGTCGAGGCGACCGAACTCAGTGCGTACCTCCGCGCCGACCCCGAGGCGCGTGCCCGCTTTCGCGAGGCCGCCGCTTTTCACGGTCACCTCCATGCGGCGCTCGATGGCCTCAATCTCGACCAAGCCACCGCCCCGGCCAAGACCCTGGATTTTCCGCAGCGCAGCCGTACCCTGGGGTTTGTCGCCATGCTCCTCGGCGTCGCCCTGACGGTCGCCTCGTTCGGCTGGGCCCTCGCCGGGCGCGCGGATCGCGCCGAGAGCCGCTCCCTGGACATCCATGACGGCGGCTTCGACGGCGTCACCGGGCAGATCACCGACGGATTCCCAGCCCGCGCCTTCACTTGGGGCGGCGACCCGAGCGAAGTCGTCCGCGCAGGCGAACATTCCACGGCTCTGCGCTTCTTGGAAGCCGCCGGCGAACAGACGATCCCGAACCGCCCTCGCCAGTCGTGCGACGTCTTCCAGATTGTCGACCTCCGCTCCGTCCGCGACCAGCTGCTGACTTCTGGCGAAGCCTTCGTCGAACTCTCCGTCAGCCTCCGCGACGACCGGCCGGCCGGCTCCGAAACCATCCGCTTCATCTCTAAGGTATATGCCTTCGAAGGCTCGCCCGCGGACATCATCGGCCATTGGCCACCGGTCGCCGACCAGACCCTCGGCAGCGGCGCCCAATTCCACGTCAGCCGCGGTGGCGCCGACGGAGCCTGGCGCCCGCTGACCACCCGTTGCGTCGTCCCGCCGTCCGCCGGATTCCTCGTCGTGCAGATCGGCGTCGGTAGCGCCGGCGCACCCGGCAGCGCCTCGCCTCAGCTGGGCCGCCAGTTCGCCGACGACGTCCGCCTGACCCTCCGCACCCGCCCCGGCAAAGCCGAACTGGCCTCTCGCTGAACCCATCATGACGCTCTCCGACCGTATCCTGCCTTCCCTGCAGGCGCTCCTCGCCAGCTGGCTCTGCTGTAACCTGGCGTTCTGGGTCGGCGTGATTCCTTGGTGGGTCACCTATCGGCGTTCGTTTAGTCACGACATGCGAGACCTCGACGTCCTGCTCGTCATCGGCTTCGTCACCGCCTGCTATCTCTCCCTCTGCTGGCTATTCCTCGCGCTCCCTTGCGAGCTCTTCCGGACCAAAGGTCTGGGCTCCATGACCCCTCGCTGTGGCGCCTTGATCGGCGTGCTGGCTTCGCTGCCGTTCGTCGTCGCGATCATCT
>JBILXR010000237.1:0-2591 GCA_044378215.1 Opitutales bacterium | reverse complement strand
CTGCTCGGTCAGGGTCGCGGCGCCGAGAGCCATGCGCTCGCGCTCCAGGATGGTGTGCGTGACGCCGTTCTTGAACTCGTGACGTCCGGTGAGCAAGGCGCTGCGCGTCGGCGCGCAGGTCGGCGAGACCTGGAAATCGGTGAAACGGACGCTCTCCGATCGCAGCTTATCGAGATTCGGGGTCTTGAGGATCGGATTCCCATGGGCGCCGATGTCGCCGTACCCTTGGTCGTCGGTAAGGATGAAGAGGACGTTGGGCCGGTCGGCGGCGGCCAAGAGGGCCACGGACAGGACAAGGCAGGCTTTCAGCAGGGTCTTCATGGGGTTATGGAACACCCTGACCATCGAACAGTTCCACGCAATCCGTCAGAGGCTCGACAGGACGGAAATATGCACCTCAATCTGTCCCATGCGGCGGCTGCTCCCCCTCCTCCTCGGACTGCTGGCACCGCTGGCGCTCAAGGCCGCCGGCGCCGACCTCTACCGCATCCAGTGCTCGGCCTGCCATGGCCCTGAAGGCAAAGGCATCCCGGGAGTGTTCCCTCCCCTGGCGGGTGCGGACTTCCTCCGGACCCACCGTGAGCAGTCCCTTCGTGCCCCTATGGAAGGCCTGCAAGGACCTCTGACGGTCAACGGACAGACTTACCACGGACAGATGCCAGCCGTCGCCCTGAAGGACCCCCAGATGGTCGAGCTCTTCGACCACATCTTCACCGCCTGGGGTAACGACCTTCCCAAGACCAACCTCGCGGAGATCAAAGCCGTCCGCGCCCGCACCCGTTACCCGACCTTCGAAAAGCTGGTCGAGTCCATGTGCCCTCAGACGCTGCCCGCCGCGCCTGCCGGGTGGTCCCTGCGCGTCGCCCTGCCCCTCGCCTTCAACCCCACCAGGGTCATCGCCGACCCCGATGGACACCACATCCTGATGCTCGCCGCCAACGGCGATGTCTGGCGCTGGGATCAGGTGGCTTCGGCGCCGAAGTTGCTTTTCGCCGGAAAGGATTATCTGGACGAAAAACTGGGCGGCCCAGCCTGCCTCGGACTCGGAGTCGATCGCAAAGGACGGCTCTACGTGGTATCGAACCAATGCAATAAGCAGACCCAGCCAGTCGCCAATGAGGTGACCATCTTCCGCGGCCAGCCCGACGGACACGGCAGCTGGTCCAAGCCTTCCCCATGGCTGCGCACGTCCTACCCGTTCGGCGTCGGCCCCTATAATCATGGGGCCTCCCATATCGCCGAAGGCCCCGATGGCTTTCTTTACGTCAGCAACGGTGCGCGGACCGACGGCAATGAAGCAGGCCAGTCCGACCTCTACTTCAAGGGCGGCGAAGTACCGACGACCGCCACGCTCTGGCGCCTCGACCCGGAAGTCTCGTCGCCGCAGATCGAGATCTTTGCCCGCGGCCTGCGTAATACCTATCACTTCACCTGGGACCACGCCGGCCGCATGCTCGGCGTCGAAAATGGTCCCGACGCCGACGCCCCCGAAGAACTCAACCTGCTGACAGCCGGTGGTCACTTCGGCTTCCCCTATCAGTTCTCTGACTGGGATAAGCCCGCCTACCCGCACACGCCGGCCACGCCGGCTGGCCTGAAGATCACGCGCCCGTTCCGCAACCTCGGCCCGGCCGCCCTCGGCGCCGAAGGCCCCACTTCCACCTTCACGCCCCATTCCTGTCCCTGCGCGATCGTCGAACTCGAATCCGACTGGCCGTCACCTCTCGGCGGACAGCACATCGTCGCCCGCTTCGGCAACCTGATTTCCCAATCCAGCGGCTACGACCTCCTGCGCCTGAAACTGGACTTCTCCTCGGGCACCGCCGAAACCCACGAACTCATCAGCCCTCTGGGACGTCCGATCGCTCTGGTGAAACTCCCCGGTCATCGGTTGCTGATCGCGGAATACACCCGCGGGACGACCCTTGGTGCCGGACTCAGCACGCCGGGACGTCTCCTCATCCTGGAGCCGAAATAAAATCAAGCCGTCTTCGTCAGCCTGAACGAGCGATAACTCATTTCGCCACTCACGGCATCACGATGCAGGCGCGAACCTTTGACGCCGGCGAAATCAAGCGCGAGCTTGTGCAGGAATTTCGGCAGAGCCTTACGGACCATGGCCTCGTAGCGAGGCGTGTTCAGCTCCATGCCGCGGATGACCTCCGGATTGATAAGCCGCATCTCATCGAGGCGCAACTGCGGGTGCTGAGCCAAAGCGGCCACCCACTCCTCCACTCCGCTGCGATAACGCAGGTCGGCATGGCAGAATCGTCCGCCTGGCCTGAGGACGCGGGCGACCTCGTCGACGAAACCAGGGAAATCAGGGTAACAGTGCGAAGCCTCGACGTTCATCACGACGTCGAAGGATGCGTCGGCGAAAGGAAGTTTTTGCGCATCGCCTACCTGAAACGCCAACCTGGCGACCTGATGCCGCGCCTGGCAATGACGGATGGCCTCGGGATTAAGATCCAAGCCGACATATTCGGCCGGGGCATAGGTCCTTGCGAAGAAGGAAGCGCCACCTCCGTGCCCGCAACTGACCTCCAGCACGCGCAGGCCCCTGAGATCGACGCCTCCGCGGACATGCTCGT
>JBILXR010000077.1:0-8967 GCA_044378215.1 Opitutales bacterium | reverse complement strand
GGCCGAAGATCCAGAAGAGGTGCTGCCAGAGGACGGGCTGGCCGCCGGCCGACGGGTTGAAGAAGTTGGCGCCGAAGGCGCGGTCGAACATGAGCTCGATGAGCGCGACGGTGATGGCCGGGAAGGCGAGGATGATGAGCACGGAGGTCACGAGGGTCATCCAGGTGAAGACCGGCAGGCGCATCATGGTCATGCCCTTGGCGCGCATGTTGATGATGGTGCAGATGAAGTTGAAGGAAGCCGCGAGCGAGGCGATGCCGAGGATCTGGATGCCGATGATCCAGAAGTCGGTCCCGACGCCGGTGAAGCGGAGGGCCTGGCCGTTGGCGCCGAAGGTGCCGGAGAGCGGGGCGTAGCTGAACCAACCGTTGGCCGGGGCGAAGTCGGTGTAGACGAGCGCCTTGTGCCAGGCGAAGGAGTCGAACCAACCGGCGAGGTGGCCGAACTCGAAGAGCCACGAGGCGTTGAGCACGAACGCGCCGAAGACGAACGTCCAGAGCGAGAACGCATTGAGGCGAGGGAAGGCGACGTCGCGGGCGCCGACCTGCAGCGGCACGAGGAAGTTGAAGAACGCGGCGGACAGCGGCATGACCCCGAGGAAGATCATCGTGGTGCCGTGCATGGTGAACAGCTGGTTATACATGCGAGCCGTGACGAAGTCGTTGTCCGGGCGGGCGAGCTGCGTGCGGATGGCGAGGGCCTCGACGCCGCCGATGAGGAAGTACAGCATCGCGAACGCGCCGTACATGATGCCGATCTTCTTGTGGTCGACGGTGGTGAGCCAATCGATCAGGCCGGTCGCCCGGTCCGGGCGGTACAGGCCGAGGTCGCTGCGCTCAGGGGCCAGCTCGGTCTTGCAGGCGACGGGAGCGTGATGGGAGTCGTGGGACATGGTCGGAAAATTTAGGGGTCAGGCCTTACTTGAGGGTGAGGAGGTATTCGGCGAGGGCGTCGAGCTCCTCGGCGGTGAACTGCTGGTTGGTCTCACGGAGACCGGCGACGTTGAACATCTTGTAGTAATGCATGCGGTTGCCGGGCTTGACGTCCTTGGACAGCTTGCCGTCGGCGCCATGCGCGACGCCGGACGAACCGATCCACTTGATGAGGTTGGCCTTGAGCGTGGCGTCATCGACCGGGACGGAGTCCTCGGTGTTACCGGTCGACTTCTCGAGCGCGCGCTGCTTGGCGGCGTCGCGATTGTCGAGCCAGGCGCCCGCGAGGGACTTGCGCGAGGCGACGTGCGTGAGGTCGGGGCCGAAGGCGCCGGCGCCGAAGTGGCCGCCGACGTTGTGGCACATGACGCAGCTCTTGGCGGCGAAGAGGGCCTTGCCCTTCTCGGCCTTGGAGCCGGCGGTCACCGCAGCGGCGTCGGACTTCTGCTTCTGCACCCACTTGGCGAATTCGGAGGGCTCGACGACTTCGACGCGGAAGAGCATGTAGGCGTGCGAGTCGCCGCAGAACTCGGCGCACTGGCCGTAGTAGTGGCCGGTCTGGTCGGCCTGGATCCACATGTGGTTCTTGCGGCCGGGCATGAGGTCGACCTTGCCGGCGATCTTGGGCACCCAGAAGGAGTGGATGACGTCCTCGGAACGCAGGTTGATCCGGACGGCCTTGCCCTTGGGGATCACGAGTTCGTTCGGGACGGAATGCTTGGCGTCGTTGGTCATGCCGAGCTGCGGGTATTCGAAACGGAACCACCACTGCTTGCCGATGACGTCGACTTCGAGCACCTGCTCCTCGACGGTCTGGGCATAATTCTCGCGGCCGCCTTCGACGCGCGGATACCAGACGGAAAGCTTGGAGGTCGGGACGGACTCGGCCGGGACGTCGTCGGTGTACCAGATGGCGCTCAGGGTCGGGATCGCGATGATGACGAGCGCGCCGATGGAAGCGGTGATGAGGCCGATCTCGACGAGGGGATTGCCGTGGCCGTCTTCGACGATGGCGGGCTTGTTCTCATCGCCCGGACGGGAGCGGAACTTGATGACGGCGTAGACAAGCAGGCCGCCGACCAAGGCGAAGAGCACCACGACGAGCCAGACCGTGTCCATGAAGACGTCAAATTGCACCTGCGCGACCGGGCCCTTGGG
Source organism: Opitutales bacterium (assembly GCA_044378215.1). GTDB lineage: Bacteria > Verrucomicrobiota > Verrucomicrobiia > Opitutales > UBA953 > UBA953. The sequence continues at coordinate 6,877 of JBILXR010000077.1, read as the reverse complement.
GTCCATGGTCGACTGACGGACGGTCAATTCTTCCTTGGAGCAACCGGCCATGATGACGGCCAGGGAGAGGGCGGCGAGCAGACCGACCCGACTGAGGATACGAGAAAACATAAAGGAGGTGTTTCGGACGCGGAAAAGTCCGCAAAAGAGTGGTAATTTGCAAGCCCCGGCAGGCCAAATCGCTCATAAATAGCCCGTGTTAAGGTCGATACGGAAACAATAATCGGTAAGTCTCTATTAATTAGGTATTTATGATTAATTATACCCCATCATTCCTTCTAATAGATAGAGTATCGGTCAAATCGACCGCCTCCCCCTCTAGGGTTGCACCCCCCGAAGCCGCCCCCTAACCCCCTCGTGATGTCCTGGTCCAGCCCTCATGGCACCCCCCTGCCCGACTGGCGTCGGCGCACGCTGATCATGGGAATCATGAACCTGACGCCCGACTCTTTCTCCGATGGGGGCTCGCTGCCGGGTGTCGACGACGCGCTCCGCCGGGCCGAGACCCTGCTGAACGAAGGCGCCGACGTGCTCGACCTGGGCGCGGAGTCGACCCGACCGGGCGCCGCACCCGTCGCGGCGGCCGATGAACTCGCCCGTCTCCTCCCGGTCGTCCAAGCCTTGCGCCGTCGCTTCCCGCAGGCCGCGCTCTCGGTCGACACTTATAAACCCGACGTCGCCGCGGCATCCGTCGCCGCCGGCGCGGACCTCGTCAATGACGTGGAAGGAGGGCGGTTCGGAGCCCATGGAGACGAGTCGCCGATGGGCTTGGCCTGCGCGCAAGCGCGCTGTCCGCTCATCCTGATGCACCGCCGCCTCGAGGCGGATTATCACGATTTCTGGCCGGAAATACTGACTGACCTGCGCGGCTCACTCCGCGCGGCGATGGCCGCCGGCATGCCCCCGGAACAGCTCTGGACCGACCCCGGCTTCGGCTTCGGCAAGACGCCGGCCCAGAACCTCCTGCTCGTGCGCGACCTGGCTAAAGTCGCCGCGCTCGGCCACCCGGTCCTGCTGGGGACGAGCCGCAAGTCGACCCTCGGCCTGGTGCTCGGCGAGCCTGACCCGTTGCGCCGCGGAGCGGGTAATGACGTGACCGCAGCCTGGGGCATCGCCCAAGGTTGTTCGATGGTGCGGGTCCATGATGTGGCGGCGATCCGCCCCATCGTCCGCATGGCCGACGCCATCCGCCAGGGCTGCCTTCCGGCTTAAAAACCGAGCTAAAGCACTCTTTTAAGGGTAATTCCGCAGGGAATGGAGCCAGCAGTCGGACTTGAACCGACGACCTGCCGCTTACAAGGCGGCTGCTCTACCAACTGAGCTATGCTGGCCATCTCCCTTGCTCACAGGGTCATTCACTGGGCCGCGGTGTCAATCCCGCCCTCGCGGTGAACGATTAGGGGTTGAAACCGGTTCCATTTTGGACGGAATTCACAGACCCCAAGCCCCGTCTAATGCGTATCCACGTTTCCCTCCTCGCCATTTGCGTCGCTCTCGCCGGATGCAACTCCTCGGTCGACTCGGCCAACATCGACACGGTCGTGGTTTCCTCCAGCCCGACCGCCGCTGCGATCCGCCTCAACGGCCAAGCCGTGGGTCGTACGCCGGCCACCATCCAGCTCGACCGCACCAAGAATTACGAACTGCAGGTCGGCAAGGGCGGATATCTGACCGAGACCTCCGACCTCAAGCCCCGCCTGATCACGACGAGCGGAGGCGTCGAGTTCGGATTCCCCGCGACCGTGAAGGTCAACCTCACCAAGATCCCGGCCGAAGGCGAAGCCGGCGTGCCCGCCGCCGACGATGCGGAATTCAAGAAGCTCTCCCGGAAGGCGCTCGGTGAAGAAGCCGCCGCCAAGGAAAGCCTTCAGGCCGACATCGCCGCGACGAAGGAAGCCGCCGTGAAGATCCAAGCCGAACTCGCCGCCCGCGAAGCCGCCACGCAGGCCCGCCTCGCCGAGATCACCAAGAGCATCGCCGACGCCAAGACTTCCCAGGGTAAGGATGAATCCGCCAAGGCCAAGCTCGCCGAAGCCGAACTCGCCCTCGCTCAGGCCACCGCCTCCGCTGAAGCCGCCCGCGCCGACGCCGAAAAGAACCTGAAGACGGTCGAAGCCCGCCGAGCCGCCCTCGCCGGCTCCGAGACCAAGGTCGCCCAGGCCAAAGCCGTCGTCGTCCAGGCCAAAGCCGCCCAGACCGGCGACGATCGTCTTGGCCGACTCGAACAGACCTACGCTGCCGAGATGAAAGCTCTCAAGGAGTCACAGGCCAAAGCCGCCATCGCCATCAAGGCCCTCTCCGCCCGCGCCGACGAACTGAACCGCCGCTCGGCTTCGAACGTCAAGGAAGCCACCTCCGCCGGCGAGAAGTCGCTTGCGAAGGTTCAGCAGGAACTTGCCGCCCAGCAGGCCGACGCCGCCAAGGCCAAGCAGGATGCCGAAGCCAAGCTTGCCGCCGCCAATAAGGCTACCGCCAAGGCCAAGCAGGATGCCGAGAAGGCCGCCGCCAAGGCCAAGCAAGACGCCGAAGCCAAGCTCGCCGCCGCCAACAAGGCCGCCGAGAAGGCCATCGCCGACGCCCGCCTTGACGCCGAAGCCAAGCTCGCCGAGGCCAACAAGGCCGCCGCCGCCGCCCGCGCCCAGGCCGAAGCCGCGAAGTATTCCGAGTTCAGCTCCCGTTACGCCCTCCTCGAAAGCAAGCGTCGCTCCAAGGCCATCTCGGAAGAAGACTTCAAGGCCGCCCTCGCGGGTCTCCGCAAGGAACTCGGCCTCTGAGCCGGAGTCAGCCCCGCCTCGAGAAGCCCGGCCGCTCGGCCGGGCTTTTTTGTTGGAAGAAAATCCGGGGGCCGCACCTTGGACCCACCATGTCGGCACCGCTCTCCCGCACGCCCCTCTTCTCCCTGCACGTCGAACTCGGCGGCCGCATCGTCCCTTTCGCCGGCTGGGAGATGCCGGTGCAATACACGGGCATCATCGAGGAGCACATGGCGGTGCGCCAGGCGGCCGGCCTCTTCGACGTCTCGCACATGGGCGAGGCCCGCATCCGCGGCCGCGACGCCGCGAAGTTCCTCGACGGGATCATGACCAACGAGATGTCCACGATCAAGGTCGGCATGGCCCGCTACACGGTGATGTGCCAGCCCGACGGCGGCTGCGTCGACGACCTGATCGTCTACCGCCTCGCCGAAGACGAATTCCTGATCTGCCTCAACGCCTCCAACGCGCCGAAGGATATCGCCTGGATGCGCGCCCATGTCGGCTCCCTGCAGGTCGAAGTCTTCGACGAATGCGCCGCCTGGGCCCAGCTCGCGCTCCAAGGCCCGCGCGCCGAAGCGATCCTCGCGCTGGCGACCGCGACGCCGCTCGCGCCGATCAAGCGTTTTGGTTTCGTGTTCGGCGAAGTGGCCGGCGTCGCCGGCTGCCTGATCTCCCGCACGGGCTACACGGGTTCGCCCGGCTTCGAGATCTACCTGCCCGCGGCCTCCGCCGAGAAAGTCGCCCGCGCGCTCCTCGCCGCCGGCAAGCCCCACGGTCTCGTGCCGGCCGGCCTCGGCGCCCGCGACTCGCTCCGCCTCGAAGCGAATTACCCGCTCTACGGACACGAGATCTCCGAGCAGATCTCCCCCATTCAGGCCGGCCTCGGCTGGACGGTGAAGTTCACGAAGCCGGAATTCATCGGCCGCGAGGCGCTTCATCGCCAGGCCCAAGGCGGACCGATCTCCTCGGTGGTGCTCTTCTCCCTCGATGACCGCCGCATCGCCCGCCAAGGCGCAGTCGTCTACTCCGGCGAGACGCCCGTCGGCGAAGTACTCTCGGGCACGCAGTCGCCGGTCCTGGGCAAGCCGATCGGCACGGCCCTCGTCGCCGCCGGCCACGCAGCCTCGGCCACGCTGACGGTCGACATCCGCGGCCACCGCATCCCGTTGCGCCTCTCGGCCGAGCCTTTCGTGAAGTGAAGGGTTGAAATAATCCCTGCCCACTTTACCCAGAAGCCATGAGCAACGTCCCTGCCGACCTCCATTACACCAAGGACCACGAGTGGATCAAGGTCGCCGCCGACGGCACCGCCGTCATCGGCATCACCGACCACGCTCAGGCCGCCCTCGGCGACGTGACGTTCGTCGACCTCCCGAAGGTCGGCGCGGCCTTCAACCATGGCGACGTCTTCGGTACGGTGGAATCCGTCAAGGCCGCCTCCGACCTCTACAGCCCGGTCTCCTGCGAGATCCTCGAGGCGAACTCCGCCCTGAACGATTCGCCTGACCTGGTGAACCGCGAACCGTACGCCGGAGCCTGGATGATCAAGGTGAAGGTGAAGAATCCGGCCGAGCTGGCCGCCCTGCTCGACGCCGCCGGTTACGCCGCGACGCTCTGAGCGCGCGCCCGCCCTTGCCCTACGCGATTTTTGGCCCACAGTGTCGGGCCTGATGTCGTTCGCCGAAGTCCATGCCGCCCATCCCTGGGACGAGGTCCTTGCCTCGGTCCAGCGGAAGACGGAGGCCGACGTGCTCCGCGCCTTGGCGCGCGCCGAGGCCGACTCGGCTGACCTCGAAGACTTCAAGGCGCTGATCTCGCCGGCGGCCGCGCCTCACCTGGAGCGGATGGCCCGACTGAGCCATGAACGCACGCTGCGACGCTACGGCCGCACGATGCAGCTCTTCGCCCCGGCCTACCTTTCCAACGAGTGCCAGAACGTCTGCACCTACTGCGGCTTCTCGGCCGGCAACAAGGTCCCGCGCCGCACGCTCAATCCGGGCGAGATCCTCCGCGAAGCGGGCGCGCTCAAGAAATTGGGCTTCGACCACCTGCTCGTCCTGACCGGCGAATCCAACAAGGTGGAAGTGCCTTACTTCGTCCAGGCCCTCGACCTGCTCCGCCCGCACTTCTCGTCGCTGTCGATGGAAGTCCAGCCGATGGAGACCGCCGAATACGTCGAGCTCCGTAAACACGGTCTCAACGCGGTGCTGGTCTATCAGGAGACTTATCACCGAGAGACGTATCACGTCCACCACCCGAAGGGACGTAAGTCCGACTTCCTCTACCGCCTCGACGCGCCGGACCGCGTCGGCGCCGCCGGCGTCCATAAGATCGGCCTCGGCGCGCTCTTCGGCCTCGAGGACTGGCGTGCGGAATGTTTCTTCACGGCCCTCCACCTCCGCTGGCTCGAACGCAAGCACTGGCAGAGCCGCTACAGCGTCTCCTTCCCGCGCATCCGTCCCCACGAGGGCGAGCTGCAACCGAAGGTGGAGATGACCGACCGCGATCTAGTCCAGGCGATCTGCGCCTTCCGCCTGCTGAGCTCCGAGGTCGAGCTGACGCTGAGCACCCGCGAGAGCCGCAAGTTCCGCGACCACGCCTGTCGCGTAGGCGTGACGGCGATGAGCGCGGGCTCGCACACGAATCCGGGCGGTTACGCCGAAGGCCGTGAAGCCTCGCTCGAACAGTTCGCGATCGAGGACGACCGCTCGCCCGACGAAGTGGCCGCGATGCTCCGCGCCCACGGCTATGAGCCGGTCTGGAAAGACTGGGATCCTTCTTACGACCGCCCGGTCGCCCTCGCCTGATGAGCCCGCTCCGCGTCTGGATCGACCACGAACAAGCCCCGGCGTGCAAGCCCGGCGCGCACGTGAAGCTTTCGGCCGACGAATCGGCCCACGTGGTCCGCAGCCTCCGCGCCCGCCGCGGCGACGCGGTCGTGCTCCTCGACGGCGAAGGCCTGGTGGTCGAAGGCAAGCTGGCCTCGGCCGACGGCGACGGCGCGATGGTCGAAGTCATCCGTGCGCGCACGGCCGATCCGCTTTCGCCCGCGATTTACGTCGCCCAAGGCATGCCCAAGGGCGGCACGATGGACGACTTGGTGCGCATCTGCTGCGAAGCCGGCGCCGCCGGCGTCATCCCGCTCGAGACCGCCCGTTGCGAAGTGAAGCTCGACGCCGACCGCGCCCGCACCCGCCGCGAACGCTGGCAGCAGCAGGCCGTCGAAGCCTGCAAGCAGTCCGGCCACCCGTGGCGCGCGGAGATCGCCGCCCCGGTCCGTTTCCGCGAATGGATCGAACGCCTGCCGGCCCCGGTCGAGGGCGAACTGCGGCTCACGGGTTCGCTCGAGTTCGACGCCGAACCGGTCGCGCACCTGGATTTCACCAAAGCCTCGAAAGTCACTTGGCTCATCGGCCCCGAAGGCGATCTGACCTCCGAAGAATACGCCGCCTCCCGCGCCGCGGGGTTCCGTCCGGTGGTGCTCGGACCGACCGTCCTCCGCGCCGAGAACGCCGCGCTAGCCTGCGTGGCGATCACGCAGGCGCTGGCGAAGCGTTGAGTCAGGCCTTCCGCCGACCGGGCTTCCTGGGCTCGACGAGCACGTCATCGGTGGCCCAGTCGGGCCAGGTCTCGCGCGTATAGCGCTGCAGCTCCAAGATAGTATCGTGCAGGAGCGGCGTGAAAGCACCGGTCCAACGCAGTCCAGTATCCAGCGGCGCGAAGCCTTCGAGCGGCAGGGCGCGCACTCCGGGGTCGGTGATAGCTTCGGCGATGGCCAGGCTCACGCCCAAGCCGGCGCCAGCGGCGACCTGACTCGTGACCGCCTCGATCGTCGGGGCTTCGACCGACGGCGCCCACTTGATGCCCAATCGGCGGAGGTCGCGCTGGAAGCTGCGCGTGACGCTGGAGGCGCCCGGCAAAGCGACCAGCGGCTCGGTGATGGTCTTCTGCTTCCAAAGCTCGGCGGCGTTCTTCCAGCGCGACTTCTTGGACACGAGCAAGACCAGCGGCACGCGGGCAAGGCGCAGCTGGCTCTGCCGACCTTGCCTGCTCGCCTCGATCGGCACGATCGCGAGGTCGATGACGCCTTCGCTGAGCCAGGTCTCGAACTGCACCTGATA
>JBILXR010000076.1:0-8984 GCA_044378215.1 Opitutales bacterium | reverse complement strand
GCTCGCGCTTGCCGGCGACGGAGGCGCAATGGTCGGCCACGATGACGAAGACCGTATCCTTGAACCACGGCTTCGTCTGCGCGGCCTTCAGGAAGGCGCCGATGGCGTAGTCGGTATAGGCGACGCCACCTTCGCGAGCGACCAGGCCGGCGTCGATCTTGCCGGCCGGCCAAGTGTACGGACGGTGGTTCGAAGTCGTCATCACGAAGTGATGGAAGGGCTTGCCCGCGGCGTGGGCGCGGTCCGCCTCTTCGAGCGACCACGCGAAAGCGTCCTCATCGCACGCGCCCCAGGCGTTGGCGAAGGTCGGCTGCTTCCCTCGGCCGAGCTGACGCGGCAGGTCGACGATGTCGTAGCCATTGGCCTCGAAGAAGTAGTTCATGTTGTCGAAGAACCCGTCGCCGCCGTAGAGGAAGGCCGTCTCGTAACCCTTGGCCTGCAGGACCGAGCCCAGCGTCGTGAGGTTCTCGCAACCCGCGCGGCGCAGGACGGACTGGCCCGGGATCGGCGGGATGGAGAGCGACAGCGCTTCCATGCCGCGGACCGTACGGGTGCCGCCGGCGTAACAACGCGAGAACCAAAGGGACTCCCGGGAGATACGATCAAGGTTGGGCGTGAGGTTCTTGGGCTGATATTCCGACGAACCGTAGCAACCGACGTATTCCGCGCTCAGGCTCTCGATCGTGATCTGGACGACGTTCCACTTGCGGGCGGGCGACGACGGCTTGATGCGGCGGGTGATATTATCATTCCCACCCGCCGTAACGGCCGCGCCACCTTGGGCGAGCAAGGTGGCGCGGAGCTTCGCGACGGCGTCGGGACGCGACGGATAGAAGCGATGCCATTCGAGCTGATTGGCCCAGAAGGCCGCCAGGAAGGAGTATTCACCGTTCTTGGCCAGTTCGGCGTCGTAGCTGTTCGCCCAACCCGGCTGGACGCCGCCCATGTGCCGGAGGCCTGCGGTGAGCCGTTCAGTGACCGAAGAACGCGCGGCGCTGGCGTCCTTGAGGTCATGTCGGCCGACGAAATAGGCGACGAGCAACAAGACCAGCAAAGGCGCAAGGAGCAAGGCGAAGTCGCGCCAGCGCGGGGACGCGTCGGCGGCGGCGCCGTGTTCCCAGCGACGGACGAAGCCGAGCCGACGCCAGAGCAGGAAGAGACCGGTCGCGATCGCGAGCACGACGCCGATGATCAACGGTAGGTTATAGGACTCGCGGATGTTCTTCACGACCTCGGTGGTGTAGACGAGGTAATCGACGGCGATGAAGTTGAAGCGGACGCCGAACTCTTCCCAGAAGAGGATCTCAGAGATCTTCCAGAACGCGAAGAGGAAGGCGCCGAAGAGCCAGGCCGCGCGCAAGGGTAACCGCAACCAGCGGGAGGCCGACCATGAGGCGGGCCAGACCGCGCCAAGCAGACCGAGCGGCAGGGTCAGGAACCACGCCATCACGAGGTCGAAAAGCAGCCCGACGAGCAGCGACGCGAAGGTCGGCAGGCCCCAGGAGACCTCTCCGGCGGAGGTGATGAGCAGACCAACGCGAAGCAACGAGCCCAGCAGGACATAACTGGCGGCGAGAAGCAGGGCACCCCCCTGACGCGAACCAAGGACCCTCAAAAACAGCGAATTCACGTCAGGAAAACACTGCAGAATACGGAGAGAGGGCGAGCCTATTAAGCGACCTTCACCGTTCCGGCACCTCATCGACACCTGAACCGCCCCAAGGATGGCAGCGACAGATGCGCCGGAAGCCCAGCCAGCCGCCCTTGAAGAAGCCGAAGCGCGCGAGGGCCGTGGCCGTGTAACAAGAACAGGTCGGATGATAGCGACAACCCGAACCAGGGATCAGGTGGAGCGGCTTGGAAAGGAAACGCTGGTAGAACCGGACGAAGCCCAAGGCAAACCATGCCAGCAGGGATGGACGCGGTTCGCTCATGCGGACGGGCCAGGCTTGGCCGCCGTGATGCGCACGGCCGCGGCGGCGTAGACCTTGCGCAGCTCAGCCAGCGAACGCTTCAGCATGCCCGAGCGGATGACCAGCACGACCTCCCAGCCGGCCGGGAAAGCAGCGGCATCCGTCCGGAAGAGTTCCCGCGCCAGGCGCTTGGCCCGATTACGGTCCACGGCCAGCGGTAGGTTCTTCTTAGCGGCGATGACGGCGAACCGGGCCGGACCCGGGGCACCCGACGGCCGGAAGTTCAAAAGAAAAGGCCCGCAATCGAGTCGCGAGCCTTCTTGGCGGAGGCGGCTGAACTCGGCCGAGGCGCGAATTCGACGCTCCCGCGGGAGACGCATGGGGCTTAGGAAGCGCCGAGGCGCTTGCGACCGATGGCGCGGCGCTTGGCCAGGACCTTACGGCCACCGGGGGTCTTGGAACGGGCGCGGAAACCGCACTTGCGGGCGCGGGAGATCTTAGACGGACGGTAGGTCGGATGCATGGCTTTAAAGGGGACAGCCAAGGGGACGCCCCCAAGGGTGTCAAGCCCCACGCTTCCCGGCTTGCAGGTGCCCGACGGCGGGGGAGGATAGGCCTATGACCCCGGAAAAAGGCAAACTGAGGCCCACCCCGCCCAAGGCCTACCTCAATCCCGAGTTCATGGGTAGCCCCCAGGCCCGGAGCATCCGCGTCCTGACCGAGATGACCGAACCGCACGTGCGGTTCAAAAAACATAACGTCCGGAACACCGTCGTGATGTTCGGTTCGGCGCGCACCCTGCCCCCGGAAGTCGCCCGCAAGCGCCTCGAGGAAGCCAAGGCCATGGCCGCGAGCGGCCAGTGCGACGGCGCCGAATGCGCCCACCGCCTACGCGTCGCCGAGATCGACCTGCGCAGCTCCGCCTATTACGAAGCCTGCCGCGAGCTGGCCTTCGAGATGACCAAGTGGTCGCTGCAGCTTCCCGAGTGGCAGCGGTTCCTCGTCTGCTCCGGCGCCGGTCCCGGCATCATGGAAGCGGCTAACCGTGGCGCGCACGAAGCCGGCGGACGCTCCGTCGGCCTCGGCATCGCCCTGCCCTTCGAGCAGGAGCATAACCCTTACGTCACGCCCGAGCTCGACCTCGAGTTCCACTACTTCTTCGTCCGCAAATACTGGTTCCTCTACCTGGCCAAGGCGCTCGTGGCCTTCCCGGGAGGCTTCGGCACCTTCGACGAGCTGTTCGAGATGCTCACGCTCATCCAGACGCGTAAGACCAAGAAGCAGTTCCCCATCCTGCTCTTCGGTTCCCCGTTCTGGAAGAACGTGGTCAACATGGAGACCTTCCAGGAATGGGGCATGGTCTCGCCCGAGGACCGCAACTTCTACGTGCACGTCGACTCGGTGAAGGAAGCCCGCGACATGCTCATCGAGATCATCACCGACCGCTACCTGAAGGGTGACAACGAAGGACATGACTGAGTCCGTCAGCATCGTCCTGACCACCCTGCCCTCGCGCGAGGAGGCCGACCGTCTCGCCGCCGACGCGGTCGCCGCCGGGCTCGTCGCCTGCGCTCAGGTCGACGGGCCGATCCGCTCCCACTACACGTGGGAAGGCAAGGTCGAGAGCGAGGACGAGTTCCGAGTGACCTTCAAGTTCGCCGCGAGCAAAGGCGCCGACCTCGAAGCGTGGGTCCACGCCCGCCATCCTTACGCCGTCCCGCAGTGGCTGACCTTCACGGCCGACCACGCTTCGCCCGCCTATCGGGCTTGGGTGCTCGGCGTCCGCTGAGCTCATGGACCTCACCGCCGCCAAAGGACTGCTCTACTGCCTGCTCGGGCTCTTCGTGCTCGTCGCTTGGGCGCGCGAACGCCGGAAGCGCCGCCTGACCGGCGAGCCGGAGAAGTTCTGGCCCGGCACGACCTACGCCCCCGTGGCGGCGTATTACGTCGCCGCGGCCGGTGTGATCCTCATCACCATCGCCGAGGCCGCCGTCGAGAAGCGCGCCGGACTCACCGACCAGCAGAGCATCCTTCCCGCGGTCTTCCTCTTTCAGTTACTCGGAGCCTCGATTGTCGAGGAAGCACTCTTCCGCGGCTTCGTGGCTCCGGGAGATGTCGTAGGGCGCAAACTCCTTGCGCTGATGATCATCGGCTCGCTGGTCTTCGCGCTCATCCACAACTTCGACCTCAGCACCGCCGAAGGCAAAGTGAACGCCTTGTTCGCCTTCATCACCTCGCTCTGGCTCTACGTCGTGCGCTTCAATCCGCTGAACCCGGACCGCTCCCTGCTCCCCTGTTTTATGGCCCATACCGTGCGTAATCTGGCGGTCTTTGGCATTAAAGCGTCCCAAGGCTTCATAACCTGGTGATTTGACGGGTCCACGCGGGCAAATCCGTTGCAACCGCTTCGAGCCTTTGCTGTCTTGGAGTCACCCGCTCACGCCCCATGAGCCACCCTGACCATACCCACCGTCGCGACTTCCTGAAGTTGAGCGCCCTCGCGGGCCTAGGCCTAGCGGCGTCAGCCGAGGCTAAGCCGGATCCGGCGCAGCTGAAACACCGCCCCGCCGCCGACATGGGCACGGCGCGGCCGCGTCCCGCCGGGAACAAACCCGTCTGGGATCTGCAGACGAAGCCGCAGGATAAAATCCGCGTGGGTATCATCGGCCTCAATCGCGGCCGCGCCCACGTCGCCTCGTGCGCCGCCACGCCTTTCGTGGAAGTCGTCGCGCTCTGCGACATCCTTGACGACCGGGCCAAGGCGCAGGCCGAGATCGTCCGCAAGAAGACCGGCCAGACGCCTGCCATCTACAGCGGCGACGAAAACGCCTGGGAGAAACTCGTCGCGCGCGATGACCTCGACGTCGTGTATGTCGCCACCCCTTGGGAATGGCATAAGCCGATGGCCATCCGTGCGATGGAGCTGGGCAAGCACGCTTTCCTCGAAGTGAACTGCGGCCTGACGGTCGACGAGTGCTGGGATATCGTCGATGCCTCGGAAAAATACCAGCGCCACTGCCCGATCCTCGAGAACTGCTGCTACGGCGAAGAAGAGCTCTTCGTCCTGAACCTGCAGCGCCAAGGCTTCTTCGGCGACCTCAAGCACGGTGAGTGCGCCTACATCCACGACCAGCGCGGCAAGCCCGGTGCGAGCTTCCTCGACGCCGCGCGCGACTGGCGCCGCCGTTATTCGACGCTCCTGCAGGGCAACCTCTACCCCACCCACGGACTCGGCACCATCGCCCAGTACATGGGCGTCGGCCGCGGCGACGCCTTCAAGTTCGCCGTCTCGGTCTCGTCGCCGGAATTCGGACTCACCCAGCTCCGCGAACGCCTGAAACCGGACCGTGACCGTTCGCGGGACGAGAAGTTCGTCAACGGCGACATGAGCACGACCATCGTGAAGACCGAGCTCGGCCGCACCATCGTCGTCCAGCACGACAACACCAGCCCGCGCCCCTATTCGCGCATCAACCTCCTCAGCGGGTCGCTGGCGACCTTCGCCGGCTATCCGAACCGGCTGGCGGTCGATGCCGACAATGCCAGCCCGCTGCTCGACCCGAAAGAAAAACGGAACAGCCACTCCTGGTCTTACGAAGGCGAGAAGCTCAAAAAGTTCATGGAGGCCAACCGTCATCCGCTGCTCACCAAGCTGCTGGCCGACGCCAAGAAAGTCGGCGGCCACGGCGGCATGGACCACGTGATGAACTATCGTTTCCTCGACTGCATCCGCCAGGGCATCACCCCGGACATGACCGTCTACGACGCCGCTTCCTGGTCCGCCTTGCTCGACCTCTCCGACCGATCCGTCCGTGACGGGAGCGTCCCCGTCGCCTATCCCGACTTCACCCGCGGCGGCTGGAAGACCCTCAAGCCCCTCCCCATCGTCTCCTGATCCTAAATCGATACGACCACGGCGTCATTTCCTCAGGCCCTCGTGTCCTCGCTTCCCCCAACCGCCAACCGCCCACCGCCCACCGCTAAAATCTTCCCCTGCATGGATCTTCCCGAAAACTCCCACCGTCGCGACTTCCTCAAAATCGGCGCCCTCGCAGGTCTCGGTCTCGGCCTCGGCGCGGCACCCTCGGCCGAAGCCAAGCCTGACCCGCGCGACCTCAAGCTCCTGAGCGCGAGCGACATCTCCGCCACCCGCCCCCGCCCCGCCGGCAACAAGCCCGTCTGGGACCTTACGACCAAGCAGACCGAGAAGGTTCGCTGCGGCTTCATCGGCCTGAACCGCGGCTGCGGCCATGTGAACTCCGCTGCGAACATCCCGTTCGCCGAAGTCGTCGCCGTCTGCGACATCGTCGAACAGCGCGCCAAGAGCGCCGTCGAGAACGTCAAGAAGAAGACCGGCAAGGAGCCCGCCATGTACTTCGGCGACGAAAACGCCTGGGAGAAGATGATCGCCCGGGACGACATCGATGTCGTGTACGTCTCCACCCCTTGGGAATGGCACGTCCCGATGGCCCTCAAGGCCATGGAAAAGGGCAAGCACGTCTTCATCGAGGTCTCGGCCGCGGTGACCGTCGACGAGTGCTGGCAGCTCGTGGACATGTCGGAGAAGACCCAGCGCCACTGCGCGATCATCGAGAACTGCTGCTACGGCGAAGAAGAACTCTTCGTCCTGAACCTCGCCCGTCAGGGCTTCTTCGGCGACCTCAAGCACGCCGAGTGCGCCTACATCCATAACCTCGCCGGCGGCGTCCTCTGGGCGCTCGGCAGCGAGGGAGACTGGCGCCGCGACTACCACCGCTTCATGGATGGTAACCTATACCCCACGCACGGCCTCGGCCCGGTGGCGCAGTACCTGAACATCGGCCGCGGCGATGCGTTCAAGTTCGTCGTGTCCGTCTCCTCGCCCGAATTCAACCTCACCCAGTTCCGCGACAAGCACCAGCCGAACAAGGGCAAGCACCAGGACGAGAAGTTCGTCTGCGGCGACATGAACACCTCGATCATCAAGACGCAGCTCGGCCGGACCATCATGATCCAGCACGACGTCGTGAGCCCCCGCCCCTACTCGCGCATCAACGCGCTCTGCGGCACCCAGGCCACGTTCTTCGGCTACCCCGCCCGCCTCGCCGTCGACGCGGACAACAAGCACCCGATCCTGGACCCCAAGGTGAAGCACAACAGCCACGAGTGGACCTTTGAGAAGGAGAAGCTCACCAAGTTCATGAAGGAGAACCAGCACCCGCTCATCAAGAAGATCGGCGAACTCGGCAAGAAGGTCGGCGGCCACGGTGGCATGGATTTCGTCATGAACTACCGCATGCTCGACTGCCTGCGCCAGGGCATCACCCCGGACATGACCGTCTACGACGCCGCGGACTGGTCCGCGATCCTCGAGCTCTCCGCCCGCTCGGTGAAGGACGGCAGCATGCCGATCCCGTGCCCTGACTTCACCCGCGGCGGCTGGAAGACCATCAAGCCCCTCGGCATCGTCTCGTAAGCGACGAGCCAGCCTGCCTTCAGACCCGGCCGCACGGCCGGGTCTTTTGTTTGGGAAAGCACCCAGGACCACCTGGGAGATTCCCTGCGTTGAGCCCTTTGCGCCGTCAGCCGACGCTTGACTGTATTCCAAATTGGAATGTATCATGTCCTCTCTTGAATGGCACGTCGTGCCGACACCTGAATTCATCCGCTCCTCCCACGCTTACGAAAAGAAGCATTCGGACGAACTCGCCGCCACCCTCGCCAACCTCTTCCACCGATACCTTCCTCGCCTGAACCAGGCCCGCCGCCATGGCCTCGTCCACGCCGGCTGCCTTCACCACGAAGGCAGTGGCATCATCGCCATCGATCAGAGCGGCCAAGGCCGGAATCTCAGCGAAACCAGACTGTATGCCTACCCGCAGGACGAATCCCTCACCCTTCACCTTCTACTAATCGCCGATAAATCATCGCAAAAGCGCGACCTACGTATCGTCCACGAAATCCTCAAACGACTCCGACCCGAACCTTCTCATGGCTAAACTTACCACACCTCTCCGCTCGGCTCGCTACCGGAATATCGAAGACCTCCGTCAGGTAGGCATCGTTTCAGCCGAGACCGCCCGACGCGTCCGCGTCGCCGGCCAGCGGACCATGGTCATCACGCGGCTCGTCTGCCAGAGGCTGAGCGCCGAGCTTTCGCAGAAGGACGTCGCCCGGCGCATGGGCCGTACCCAGAGCTGGGTCTCGAAGTTCGAAGATCGTACCGACGCCGAACTCACCCTCGGCGACATTCAGGCCTACTGCCAGGCTATCGCGGGCACCTTGGCGCTAGAATTCGGACGCACCAGACAGGTCGCCCCCTGAGGGGTTCGGAGTTGCCCTCATCACACCCCAAGAAAGACTGCGCCTATGGGCTCTCCCGACGCACTCGCGACCTGGACCGCCGGACTCGTCACCCGTTCGGGCGAAGAGACCGAGCGGGCGGCCGAGGCATTCGCGGCGCTGCTGCCCCCTGACACCGTGCTGGCGCTCGAGGGCGACCTCGGCGCGGGCAAGACGACCTTCGTCCGCGGCCTGGTCCGCGGACTGGGCGTCACGGGCGATATCACGAGCCCCTCCTTCGCCCTGCTCAACGTCTACGAGGGCCAGCGCCAGATCTTCCACGTCGATGCCTATCGGCTGACGTGCCCGGAGGCCTTCGACGACCTGCTGATCTGGGACCTGGCGAAGTCACCCTGGAACGTGGTCGTGGAATGGCCGGAGAAAGTCGCGGCGCGCCTCCCCTCGGCGAGGTGGCAAATGAAAACCGCCATCCTGGCGGATGGCGGTCATCGGTTTCAACTGACCCTCGCGGGCTAGCTTACTTGTCGAAGCGCTTGCGCTCGTTTTCGGTGAGGTAACGCTTGCGCATGCGGATGAAGTTCGGAGTGATCTCGACCATCTCATCGGACTCGATGTATTCG
Source organism: Opitutales bacterium (assembly GCA_044378215.1). Classification (GTDB taxonomy): domain Bacteria; phylum Verrucomicrobiota; class Verrucomicrobiia; order Opitutales; family UBA953; genus UBA953. The sequence continues at coordinate 169 of JBILXR010000076.1, read as the reverse complement.
AGGCAGGCCTCGAGGGACATCTGGCGCATCGGCTTGATCTTGGCCGCGTCGTCGGAACCGGAAGCACGCACGTTCGAGAGCTTCTTGTTGATGACGAGGTTGATCTCGAGGTCGTTGTCCTTGCAATGCTCGCCCACGATCTGACCCATGTAGATCTCGTCGGTCGGCT
>JBILXR010000236.1:0-2600 GCA_044378215.1 Opitutales bacterium | reverse complement strand
CCTCGCGGATCGCGAGGTCGGGCTGAGGCGTCGCCAGAGCGGGCGCCCATATCTTCCGGTCGGGCGGGCGCCGCCAGCAGAGCGACCTCGGGGGGACGGGCGAAGTGTCCCCCAGCAGGGTCGCCGACAGGTCGACGCCGTCGAGTCCATCGGGGGGCGGCAGCCCGGCCAGCCGGGTCAGCGAGGGAGCCAGGTCCATGGCGGCGAAGACCGAGGCAGCGTCGGTGCCGCCGATCCGTTCCTTAGCCATGCGCCCAGGAGCCCAGACGATGAGCGAAGAACGGAGGCCGCCTTCGAAGATCTGCGTCTTGCTGCCGCGGAAGGGACCGGCGCTGCCGGCGCCGGGTTCGGGTCCGTTGTCGGAGCAGATCACCAGCACCGTATTATCGCGCAGGGCGGGGTCGGAGCGGAGACGTTCGCAGAGGCGGCCGAGCTGACGGTCCATCTCCTCGAGCACGGCGAGGTAGATCCGGTGTTTCTCCGGCGACCACTTTTCGAGCGGCGGGAAGTAAGGGCTGTGGACGTCGTCCGGCCACAGATTGATGTAAAAAGGCTGCTGCTTGGCCGCGGCGGCGTCGATGAACTTGAGGGCGGCATCGACATAGCCTGAGGTGATCTCGGTGCGGTCCATCCAGGTCACCGGGCCGCCGAGGCGCTCGGCATCGGCCCAGATCTTCTTCGGCTCCTTGTCGCCGGGCTTGCGCGTGAGCGGCAGGAGTTTCGGACCCATCCCTTCGAAGTTGGTCAGCGACGCATCGTAACCATAGGCCGTGATCGCGGGGGCATCGTCGACGTCGCGCTGGCCGCCTAAGTGCCATTTGCCGAAATGTCCGGTGGCGTAGCCGCCGGCTTGCAGGGTACGCGCGAGCGAAGGCGCCCGGGGGTCGAGCCATTGGGCGTTGCCTTTGGTTTCGTTGGCCGCCCGGAATTCGAGGAACGAGTTGATGCGCCAGCGTTGCGGGTATTGTCCGGTGACGAAGGCGCACCGCGAGGGGGAGCAGATCGGCGAATTGACGTAGAACTGCGAGAAGCGCAGACCCTCGGCGGCGAGCCGGTCGATGTTCGGCGTCTTCGCCTCCTGGTTCCCGAAGCAGGAGAAGTCGCCCCATCCCATGTCATCGATGAGCACGAAGACGAAGTTAGGCTTCGTCGGTTCCGCAGCGCCCAGGAGCAGGGCCGAGGCGAGCAGGCAGAGAAGGCGCATGCCTTAACGCACGCCGGAGGGCACGGCGTCCTTGAGCAATTCGGCGAGCCGGGTGCGCATCGCTTTGACGCGTTCCGGCTGGGCTTCGGCCAGGTTCCTCACTTCGGAGGGGTCGGCGGATAAGTCGTATAAAGCCACGGCCTCGTATTTACCGGCGGTCTTCTTGCCTTTTTTCTTTCCCGTCGACGCGACGTCGTCGGCTCCGCCGTCCACGATCAGCTTCCAGTCGCCCATGCGGACCGCGGCGCGGGAGGGGCCTTGGGTCGATACCGAGAGGATGGCGTCGTGGGGCGAGGCGGCCTGCTTCGTCAGCATCGGCCAGACATCCAGGCCGTCGACGGGCAGTTTCTGTTCGAGGGAGCCGCCGGCTTGCTTGATCAGGGTCGGATACCAGTCGACCATGTGCATCGGCTGGCGGATGCGCTGTCCGGCCGGAATGCGACCCGGCCACGTGGCGAAGGCCGCGGCGCGGACGCCGCCCTCGAAGATCGTGCCCTTGAAGTCGCGAAGCGGGGTATTGTCGCCCGGGGGCGGGCCGCCGTTGTCACTCGAGAAGACGATCAGCGTGTTCTCCAGGCGGCCGGCCTGCTTGAGCGCCGCTTCGATCTGGCCGATGGCTTCGTCGACCGCGGCGAGCATGCCGGCGAGCTTCTGGCGATTGCCTTTCAGGTCGGGATAGGGCTTGAGGTAGCTGTCCGGCGCCTGAAAGGGGCTATGAACGCCGTTGAAGGGGACGAAGAGGAAGAGAGGCTTGGAGGAATCGCCCGTTGCGATGACTTTGCAGGCTTCCTGGGCGATCAGGTGCGTCGTGTAGCCCTCTTCTTTGAGCGGCTCGCCGTTGCGATACCAGTCGAGTTTTTTCATGCGATCATGGGTGAAGTAGTCGATCATCCCAAAGAAATGTCCATACTGGTGATCGAAGCCGCGGGCGTTGGGCTGGTAGGCTTTCTCGAATTCGCCGAGATGCCACTTCCCCGTGAGCGCGGTGCGATAGCCGGCCGAGCGCAGGGCGTCCGCCAGCGTACGTTCGGCGAGCGGTAGGCCCCAGGGCGCGCCTGGGGAGACGATTGAATAGACACCGGTATGCGTCGGATAACGACCGGTCAGCAGCGTGGAGCGGGTCGGCGAGCAGACGGGCTGGACATAATGGCTTTCGATGATCGCGCCGCTTTGGGCGAGCCGGTCGATGTTGGGGGTCTTGATCTCTTTGCCGCCGTTGAACCCGCAGTCCGCGTAGCCGAGGTCGTCGATCAGGAAGAAGACGATGTGCGGCTGCGTGGCTGCCTGGGCGCAAAGGGCGAAACCAAGCCAGGAAATGAACAGGGCTAAACGCATGGGGTAGGGAAGGCATACCCCCGGCGTTCCCGGTTGTCAAAAGGCTTAGCGCCAGAGCGGC
>JBILXR010000075.1:0-8985 GCA_044378215.1 Opitutales bacterium | reverse complement strand
ACGCCGCCATCCGTGATGGCCTCGCGATCGATGAGCTCCTCTGGATCGGCGAAGGCCTCGCCAACGACGACACCGACGGGCACATCGACAACCTCGCCCGCTTCATCGCGCCGCGCACGATCCTCGCCGTCAGCGAGTCAGACAAAGCCTCCCCGAACTACGCGCCGATGCAGGAGAACCTGCGCCGCCTGCGCGAGATGCGTCCGCGCGGCCAGCGCCTCGACATCCTCGAGCTCCCGCTACCCAAGCCGATCCGCCTCGCCGGGCGCGACCTGCCGCCGAGCCACGCGAACTTCCTCATCGTGAACGACGGCGTCCTCGTGCCGCTCTACGGCCAGGACTCCGACCAAGCCGCCGTGGGCATCATCGGTGACTGCTTCCCGGGTCGGAAGATCGTCGGCATCGATTGCCGCGTGCTGCTCATCGAAGGCGGCGCGCTGCATTGCCTGAGTCAGCAGCAACCTGCTTAAGCGCGCGCTAGCGCGAGGGGGCAAGCTGGCACGGTGACACGGGGACAAAATGAGAGGCCCGGAGACTCAGAGGCTCGGTTGACCAGAGTGAGGCAGGGCTCAAAGGGGAACCGGAGACCGGATGATTGGCTGATTTACTAGGTGACACGTTGACAAGGTGACATGTGGGCAAGGGAGGCCGCGGGAGCCTGGAGCCGGCAGCCGATGGCTGAATGGCTGACCCCCGAGAGGCCGATGCCCCGGTGGCCGTCACCTGTCACCCGAAACAAAATGTCCGCAGCTAACCTCCCGGTTTCCGGTCTCCCCTTGAGCGAGGGTTCTGTCTGGCCAACGGGTCAACTGCCCTCCGCTCCGGCTTACTTCTTCGACGCCTTCGGCTTGGCCTTGGCGCGGTTCAGTTTCCGTACCGACGGACGCGTCGCACGCGGGCTGACAGGGGCTTTGGCACGGTGACGGGTGTGGCTGGATTTGAGGGACATCCAGATAGGTTATCCGAAGGAGCCCCTTAAGCGACCCCCATCGGTCAGCGCTTAGGCTTTATTTTAGTCGCACACCCGCAATCGCCCGCGCAGCCGCCTTCCTTACGACGACGGGCGGCGGCCAGCCAGCGTCGGACGAGCCAACCAACGGCGACGCCGATGACCGCGCCCACGATGACGGCTTCGAGGTTCATGTGAGGCGGATGACGACCTGATACACCGCCATGGAGACGATCCAGGCGAGGGTGGTCATGTAGACGAACGATCCCGCGGCCCACTTCCAGCCGCCGGTCTCCTGCGCCAGCGTGGCGATCGTCGGGCCGCACTGGGAACAGAGCGCGAAGAAGACCATCAGCGCGAGGACCGCGGCCAGCGAGAAGATCGGACTGCCCGTACGCGGGCCTTCCGACCACTTGGCGTCCTGCATCGCCTTGCGCAGGTCCTGACTGTCGGCTTCGGCGCCTTCGCCGACGGAATAGGTGACCCCAAGCGTGGAGACGATGACCTCGCGCGCCGGGAAACTGGCCAGGACGCCGACGGTGATCTTCCAGTCGAAGCCCAGCGGGTCGAAGATCGGCTGGATCGTTTTACCGAAGCGCCCCATGTACGACTGCTCGACATAGGCCGCCTGCACGCGGGCCTTCACCTTCTCGGCCGACTCCGTCGGATGCTCGGCCCGGATGCGCTCCGCCACCGAGGCGTCGCGCGGGAAATAAGAGAGCGCCCAGACGATGATGGTGATGGCGAAGATCACCGTGCCGGCCTTCGAGACGAATTCGGCGGCGTTCTGCCACATGCGCCAGACGACGTCGCGCGGCTTGGGCATCTGGTAACGCGGGAGCTCGAGGACGAACGGCTGCGGCTTCACCTTGAGGACGAGACGGGTGAGGACGAAGGCCGTCGGCACGGCGAAGACGAGGCCGACGCAGTGCATGCCGACCATCACGAGGGATTCCCAGCCGGGACCGTAGAGCGGGCCGATGAAGGCCGCGCACATGAGCGCATAGATCGGGAAACGCGCCGAGCAGCTCATGAACGGCACCACGAACGCGGTCGCCAGGCGGGCCTTGGGGTCTTCGATCGTGCGCGTCGAGAGGAGGCTCGGGATCGCGCAGGCGAAGCCGGACAGCATGGGCACGAAGCTCTTGCCGTTGAGCCCGCACCAGCTGAACAGCCGGTCCATGATGAACGCCGCGCGGGCCATGTAGCCGCTGTCCTCGAGGATGCCGATGAACAGGAAGAGGATGAGGATCTGCGGCAGGAAGACGAGGAACGCGCCGACGCCGCCGAGGATGCCGTCGGCGACGAGACTCTGCAGCATCGGGTACGGCTCGAGCGGCGGCGCGACGACCCCTTTGGTCCAGTCGACGCCCAGCTGGATCCAATCCATCGGGAACTTCGCGAGCCAGAAGACCGAGGCGAAGAAGCCGAGCATGATGCCGACGAAGAGGATCGGCCCGAGCACGCGATGCAGGAGCAGCCGGTCGACGGCGGCGGTGCGGCCGGCCTTACCGAGCCCCTCGCTCACGACGCCTTCCAGAGCCAAGCGGAGGTGCGCGTAATGCACGAGCGGTTCGGCGGCCATCGGGTTATAGCCCGAATTACGGACGCGCTCGCGCGCGCCGCGGAGCGGCTTCTCGCGACGCTCGAGCGTCCAGCCCAGGCGGTCGGCCGTGGAAGCGTTGGTATCGAAGAGCAGACGCTGCGCGTCGGCGGCGGAGATCGCCTTGCCCGTGTCGGCCGAGGCGGCTTGCGTGACATCGGCGAGCGCGCCGGCGATATCGACCGGCCAGATGACGCGCTTCATCGGCGTGCGGCGCGCCAACGCTTCGGCGAGACCGCGGCGGACTTCAGGGATGCCTTCACCCTTCCAGGCGGAGGTCAGGATGACCGGCACGCCGCCGAGTCGACGGGACAGCAGTTCGGTGTCGATGCGCAGGCCTTGTTCCTTGGCGACGTCGGCCTGGTTGAGCACGAGGACGAGCGGCAGGCCAAGTTCCGCGACCTGCGAAGCCAGGAAAAGGTTACGCAGCAGGTTGGTCGCATCGACGACCATGACGACGGCGTCCGGACGGCGATCGCCGGCGATGTTCCCGGAGAGCGCGTCGATGACGACCTGCTCGTCGGGCGAAGCCGCCGCGAGGGAGTAGAGTCCGGGCAGGTCGACGAGCTCGACTTTCTGGCCGTCGCCGAGGTCGCAGGTGCCGGACTTGCGCGAGACCGTGACGCCGGGGTAATTGCCGACGCGCTGCCGCAGACCCGTCAGGGCGTTGAAGAGGGTCGATTTGCCGGTGTTGGGGTTACCGACGAGCGCGACCAGCAGGCCTGCATCAGGAGAGCTCACGGCTGGCGCGGACGCTGGATGGGACAATCGGCGGAGACGTCGACGATCAGGTTCTCGGCCTCGGCAAGTCGCAGGCTGACGACCTGGCCGCAGAACTCGATGGCCAGCGGGTCGCCCAACGGAGCCTTCCGGATGAGTTTCAAGACCATCCCAGGGAGCAGACCCAGGGCCATCAGACGCTGATCCACCCCACGCTCGGGATTGAGCGAGGCCAGCTTCCCGAATTGACCGGGTAGAAGTTGGGATAGCGGGGTCACGCTAATTGAGATTGAGTCTCAAAAGTAGGCCTCTGACCCCTTTTGTCAACGCGGACCCTCACTCTGAGAGGAATGTATTCCCGACTCCCCCTCCCCCCATAACCTCCTTATAACCGCACGGATGCATGAGCTGACCCCAGACGCCGAATCCCCGGCCCGGCATACCGAGCGGGACCACGGGGGCATCGGCGGCCACCCCCGGGGGCTGAGCATGCTGTTCTACGCCGAGATGTGGGAGCGGTTCTCCTACTACGGCATGCGGGCGCTGTTGCTCCTGTTCATGATCACCCCGTTGGCGATGGGCGGCCTGGGGTTCGACCAGAAATTCGCGGCGCAGGTCTACGGCAACTATACCATGGCGAGCTACATGGTATGCATCCTCGGGGGCTACCTCGCGGACAATTTCATCGGCGCACGGCGGGCCGTCCTCGTCGGCGGCCTGATCATCACCACCGGCCACTACGCCCTGGCGTTCGACTCTGTCCCGACGTTCTACGCGGGCCTCATCCTGATCGCGCTCGGCACCGGACTCCTCAAGCCGAGCATCAGCACGCTCGTCGGCGGCCTCTACTCGCACGGGGACACGCGGCGCGACGCCGGCTTCTCGCTCTTCTATATGGGCATCAACCTCGGCGCGTTCGCGGCGCCGCTGGTCGTCGGGTGGCTCGCCCAGAGCGAATCATTCCGCGAGATACTGGGCGGCTGGGGACTCGACCCGACACATAGCTGGCACTGGGGCTTCGGCGCGGCGGGCATCGGCATGACCTTCGGCATGATCGTCTACCTACGTCGGCTTCATTGGCTGTCGCACGTCGGCCTGGCTCCGGAGGCGGACGCACCCCGGCCGTGGATCGGACTCACGCTGGTGACGCTCGGTACGGCCGCGCTGCTCGCCGTGATGATCGCCTCGGACTACGTCGCGTGGATCAACCCCGTCGTCTACGCGCTCCCCATCGTCGGCATCGTCTGGTTCGGGGTCGTGCGGCGGGACGAAGACAGCCGCCGCATCGCGGCGATCATCGTGTTCTTCGTCTGTGCCATCCTCTTCTGGGCGGTCTTCGAGCAGGCCGGCTCGTCGCTGACTTTGTTCGCCGAAGAACTCACCCGGAACGAACTGTTCGGTCACGCGTTCCCGTCGTCATGGTTCCAGTCCGTGAACTCGCTCTTCATCCTCGCGCTGGCGCCGCTGTTCGCCTGGCTCTGGGTGCGACTCCGCGAGCAACAGCCCTCGATGCCCATGAAGTTCGTCTGGGGCCTCGTCTTCCTCGGGCTCTCGTTCGCCCTGCTCGTCCCCGCGGCGAAACTCACCGCGGAAGGGAAGGTCAGTCCGTGGTGGCTGATCGCGGTGTATTTCCTGCAGACCATCGGCGAACTCTGCCTCAGCCCCGTCGGCCTCAGCGCGATGACCAAGCTCGCTCCCGCCAAGCTCGCCGGACTCGTCATGGGCATCTGGTTCCTCGGCACTGCGCTCGGCAATAAACTCGCCGGCGTGGTCGCGGCGGAATTCAACGCCAAGGACCCGCAGGCGCTAGCCCACTTCTTCTGGCAGCAGGCCCTGCTCGTCGGCGGCCTGACCGTGCTGCTCCTCGTGCTCGTACCGTGGGTGCGACGCCTGACCGGCGAGACGACCCGCTGAGATGCGAAACGAGCCCGATGCGACGTCGGCACGGCCGCAGGTGCTCGGGGTGGTCACCTGGCTCGGCGTGATCTTTCTCAGCGGCTGGCTGGCTTGGTGCGCGGCTTTCCAGTTCGCGGGCGTGACGAGCGAGGCCGAGGTCATCAGCACCCACGAGGAACGGCGGCGGCGGAAACGCGGGCGAGATTATTATGAAACCTACGGAGTGGTCCGCTACGCCGACCAGAAGCGACAGCCGCACACCGATAAGTACCGATTATATGCCGGCGAGGCCGTCGGCAGCAAGATCCGGGTCCGTTACCTGCCCTCGCGGCCGGACGACGGCCGGCGGGACGATTTCTGGGGCATCTGGGGCTTGAGCGTGATAGTGTCCGGCGTCTTCGCGCTCATCATCGGCCTCATCTGGCTGGACGTGCTCCGTCGGCGGCGGAAAGCGTCGCCGGGGAATCCGTTCCGCGCGCCGACGGAACCCTGACCCTCAGAGCTCGGCCTGCACGCGCACCGATACCGGGCAATGGTCCGAGCCGGTGACCTTGTCGTGGATGTCCGGCTGCGAATACTTCAGGCCGTCGGAAGTCAGGCAGTAATCCAGACGCCAGCCGATGTTCCGGGCGCGGATGCCGGGACGATAGGACCACCAGCTATAGCGCTGCGCGAGAGATGGGTGCTGGGCACGGAAGGTATCCGTGAAACCATGGCCGTCGAGCAGCTGGCCGAAGGACTCGCGCTCCTCGTCGGTGAAGCCGGCGTTGCGGCGGTTCGTGGAGGGATTCGCCAGGTCGATCTCGGCGTGGGCGACGTTGAGGTCGCCGCACACGACGACCGGCTTCTTCTTCGCGAGCCGCGCGAGGTATTTACGGAAATCGGCGTCCCACTGGAGGCGGTAGTCGAGGCGCTCGAGTTCGCGCTGAGAATTCGGAACGTAGGCGCTGACGACGAAGAGTCCGTTGAACTCCGCCGTCACCACGCGGCCTTCAGGCGGGTGATCGCCGGGGAAGTCGGTCGCGACGGAAAGCGGCGCGGTCTTGGAAAGCACCGCGGTGCCGGAATAGCCCTTCTTCTCGGCCTCGTGCCAGAACTGATGCGGGAACGCCAGGCCGAGCGTCGAGGCGACGGCCGTCTCGCACTTGGTCTCCTGCAGGCAGAGCACGTCCGGGTCGGCGGACGCGATGAAATCGCCGAGCCCTTTGCCGAGCGCGGAGCGGACGCCGTTGACGTTCCAGGAAAAGATCTTCGCGTGGCTCACAGGCAGATCACTTGAAGAGCTGGTTCATCTTCCGGTCGAGGTCTTTGCCTTTTTCTTCGGCCTTAGCGGCTTCGCGCGTCGCCGGGGCGGGCGACGGCGTGACGACCGGAGCATCGGTCGGAGGGGAGGCCGGAGCGGGGCTGACCGCAGGAGCGGCCTCGGCAGACGACACTTCCGGCTCGGGCGACTTACGTCCGTAAAGGACGTCGATGCGCTGGGCGAGCGTGGGCGGCAGCTTCGGCTTGGCGACGACCGGAATAGCGACCGCGACGGCGACGGGCGCGGCGGGAGCGGGCTCCGCGGCGGGAGCGGCGGCGGGATAAGGCGAATCGAACTTGGTACCCTTGGCCACGAGCTCGGTGACGCGCTTGCCGAGTTCAGCGGCGAAATCCGTGGCCGTGCTCTTGATCTCGAACTTCGCGCCCTTGGCGCGGACCTCGAGCTGACCGGTCGGCAGCACGCGGGTGAGCTGCAACACCGCGCCGGCCTCGAGCGCCAGATCCTGCGGCTTCTGGCCTTCGACGTTCACGAACACCGTCGTCGGGGTCTTCACCGTGACGGCGGTCGGCCAGAGGACGAGATATCGGGAGATCGCGGCGAAATCCAATGCCGGCTCAGCCGTGACGGCGGCCGTCGCCGGGGCCGGCGCAGGCGAGACGACGGGCTTGACCGTGACGACCGTGGTCGGGGCGGGAGCGGCCGGCTTAGACGCGACGGTTTCGACGGCCGCCGGAACGGGCGTCGGAGCGGGCGCCGGCTGAGCGACGCGCGTACCGAGATCGATGGGCTTGATCGCGGTGTCGCCGCGCCGGACGTCGACCTGGAAGCTCGGCGTCAGGAACAGGATGCCCGCCGCGCCGGCGATGGCGCCGAAAAGGAAGAGGAGCAGACCTCGGAAGAAAGCGGCCATGGAAATCAGGAGCCGGCCTTGATCTCGATCACGTCGTGCGGAGCGGCTTCGCGCTGACCAGCAGGCGTGACGCGGATGTAGCGGGCGCGCTTGCGGTGTTCGGCGAGATTGGCGGCGCCGAGATAGCCGAGGCCGCTCTGGATGCCGCCGGCGAGCGTGCCGAGGACCTGATCGACCGTGCCGGAGACTTCCTTGAGCGCCTCGATGCCTTCGGCGGCGACCTTGCTGAACTTGCCGTTGGCAGAGTGTCCGTAGCGGGCGGCCGAACCCTTGCGCATGGCTTCGTGCGAACCCATGCCGCGGTATTCCTTATAAGTCTTGCCGTTGATCTCCATCAGCTTGCCCGGAGCTTCGCGCGAGCCGGCGAGGAGGCCGCCGAGGATGACCGCGTCGGCGAGCGTGAGCGCCTTGACGATGTCGCCGCTCTTCGTGATGCCGCCGTCGGCGAGGATGCGCACGCCCTTCTTGGCGGCGGCACGGGAGGCGACATAGAGCGCGGTGAGCTGCGGGATGCCGACGCCCGCGACGATGCGGGTCGTGCAGATGGAGCCCGGGCCCTGGCCGATCTTGACCGTGTCGGCGCCAGCCGCGGCGAGGAATTCGACGCCTTCGCCGCTGGTGACGTTGCCGGCGATGAGCGTGATGTGCTTGTGGGACTTACGGAGGAGGCGGAGGGCGTCGCCGACGCCCTTGGTATGGCCGTGGGCGGTGGAGATCGCGAGGGCGTCGGCGCCTTCGGCGATGAGCGCGCCGACGTGGCCGAGCAGGCGGGTGCGGTCGATCTCGCCGTCCGCCGTGCGGGGCACCGAGATGGCGACGCCGACGCGCAGACGGAAGTCGGCATCGCGGGTCGGGCGGACGTGGGCGCGGGATTCTTCGGAGATGCGCTCGATGTCGCTGAGGGTGAAGAGGCCGCGGAGGCGATTCTTGGCGTCGACGACGAGGAGCTTGTTCTGGCCGACGTGGTCGGAGAACTTGCGGTCGGCGGTGGCGATCGGGTCCTTGCCGAGGTCCTTCTCGGCGACCGTGAAGACCTTGTCGCGGGGGATCATGACGGCGACGACCTTACGCTGGCCGTGGCGTTCCTTGACAGCGCTGCCGGGCAGGAGGCCGAGGAGCGTGCCGTCGGCGGAAGTGACCGGGAAGGTGCTGAACGCCAGGCCGTCGCGTTCGATGCGGGCGAGGACTTCGGCGATGGTGTCATCGGCCGAGACGACGGCGGGGTCGCCGATCATGCCGTGGATGTGGTTCTTGACCCGGCGCACTTCGGCGACCTGGTCGGCCTCCGCCATGTTATAGTGCAGGAGGCCCAAGCCGCCGTTGAGGGCCATCGCGATGGCCATGCGGTGCTCGGTGACCGTATCCATGTCGGAAGACACGATCGGCAGGGACAGCGGGAGGGCGTCGGACAGGGAGGAGTCAAGGCGCGTCATCCGGGGGAGGACCTCGGAGTAGCGGGTGGCCAGGGAGACGTCGTCATACGTCAGGCCGAGGCCGGCGTTGGCGGGGAAGAAGTCGTCCGCGGACAGGTAGAAGCGTTCGTCGAGGGAAACGCGGCCCTTGGATTTCGAGGAGGCCATGAGTGGTCGGTTTCCCCAAAGGGTGTTAGGCACCCCCCCGAGGGGTGGCAAATTGATTTTGCG
>JBILXR010000235.1:0-2608 GCA_044378215.1 Opitutales bacterium | reverse complement strand
CTCGAACGTTTCTGAATCTCCCTGCCATGCGTCACCTCATCTTTTCTTGCTTCGGCTGGTGCGCCTTGACCGTCCTCGGTTTCGCGCAGGCTCCTCCGCCCGCGCCCGGGCAGGGCGGCGCGGGCGGCACGGCCGGCAACTACCAGAGCACGACCGCCGAAGGCGGCGCCGACCGTCTTTTCAACGTCAACAGCGACTCCGTGGACCTGGAAAACGGGACCATGCAGTGGAAGGGGAGCACGATGAATCTCGGCAACGCCCGGTCCGTCCGGGCCCGTTTCGAGCGCTATCTCGCGGCGCCGACCGATAACGGCGACATGAAGCGCTACGTCGCGATCCTCGACCAGATCCAGTTCCTGCTCTCCCCTCAGGCTCTGACCAAGGATAATTACTATCGCAACCAGCAGGAGGCCTTCAACCTGCTCTTCAAGGCCGCGGAGTTCGAGTTCGACGCTCAGGGGTGTCTGACCATCGCCACCCAAGTCCAGAAGGCCTGGCGCATGAACACCGAATACAAGACCATCGAGGTCACTCTCAATCAGCTCGAGATCCTGCGCAAGACCCAGGAATCTGTCATCGTCAACCGGGCCGACATCATGGAAGCAGCCAACGATGCGCGAACCGCCACCGTCAGCAAGACCGGCGCGTTGTCCAAGGGGTCTTCGGGTTCGACCGAGCTGGGACTCCGAGTCAAGGACGAGGCCCGCACGCAGGCGCAGATGCTCGCCCAGGGCACGAAGCTTTCGGCCATCGGCCTCAAGGCCAAGATCGAATTCCAGTCGCAGATGGTCGCGTTCCTGATGGCCCGCCGCTATCGTCATGCGCTCATCTCCAGCGCCTTCTACCGCGTCGTCTTCAACGCGAGTAGCCAGGAGGTCGTCGTGGGCGCCAAGGAAGTGAAGGAATTCTTCCCGGTCTCGGATTTCGTCCCCACCCTCGAATCGATCGACCTGCTGTCCCGCGAGGCGATCAAGGACGTGAGCAAAGGTATGCAGACCGTCGACGACCTGCTTAAGCAGGAAGAGCTCTACGGCGCCTTCGAGCGCCTCCAAGAGACGTTCTTCCTCGGGGAATTTGAACCGCCGGTCATGCTTTATCCGCAGGACAAGAAGCGCCAGATGCTGACCCTCTGGAAGGACTTGCGCGAACTGCAGCGCCTCGGTGATGAACGCGACCTCGCGAGCGTCGAGGCTTTCGTGAACAAGGTCCGCGGACAGGCCCGCGACTTCCCGAGCGCCCCGGTGCTCTCGAAGGTCAATAACGCCATGAACGCTTCTAACATGTCGTTGCTTTCCGCCAAGGCCGCCGCCCTCGCCGGCGACAACGCTAAGGCCGAGGCCGCCCTCGAGCGCGCCACGAAGATCTGGCCGCAGAATCCCGGCGTGAAGGAGTTCGCCAATCAGGTCGTGAGCCGCCAGGACACCCTCGCCCAGAAGGTCCCCGAGTTCGACCGGCTGATGGCCGAGGCCAAGTGGCGCGAGATCTTCAACAAGAAGCTGGAGTACGCCCTGGCCCTCGCGCAGGACAAGGAACGCTCCGATAAGCTCCGCAAGGTGGTCAACCGCGTCGGCGAGCTCGACGCCAATATCCAGAAAGCTTCGATGCTCGCGGCCCAGAATAATCCTTACCTCGCGTGGGATGTCATCGTGGAAATCTACAAGACCGAGTCCGATGACCTCGTGCTCGCCAAGACCCGTTCCGACATCGCCCCGCTCGTCGCCGGCTACGCCCAGCTGATCGGCCGGGCTGAGAAGCTGGAGAAGGAAGGCGCCGAAGCCGCGGCCCTCGCCGCCTGGCTGGCCGCCCAGGACATGAACCCCGCTTCGCCGACCTGCGGCGCCGCCGTCAAGCGGCTGGCCCGTTCGGTCGCTGAGGGCGCGGTGATCCGTTCCGAAGGCGCCGTACCCACGCCGCCCGCCGCGGACGATATCCCGGCTCCGCCGGCGAAGTAAGCCTCACCAGAGACTGACCGGATTGTCCTCGAGAGGATCGACCACCGTCACGCGGAGGTCAGTCTTCCGGTCGCGCACCTCGTTCATCAGGGCGTCGACGATGACGGTGCGGTTGCACTCCTTGCTCAGGTGGCCGAGGTAGAGCTCGGTCGCCTGCCATTCGCGCAGGCCGACGAGCAGGTCCTTGGTCTGCGTGTTGGACAGATGGCCGAAGTTGCCGCGGATGCGCTGCTTCAGGGAGACGGGCCGCTTGGAGAGATCGAGCATCTCGTCGTCGTAATTCGCCTCGAGCACGAGGATATCGGCCAGGGCGACATGGTGGCGGACGACCGGGGTCACGTGGCCGAGGTCGGTCAGCCAGGTGAGGCGCTTCGCCGGCCGGGCGTCTTCGGCGGGCAGGTCGAACGCGAAACCCACCGGATCGGCGGCGTCGTGCGGGATCGGGATCGCGGTGACCTGCAGCCCTTTGAACTCGAACGTCGTGCCGGTCTCGAAGAGCTGCCAGTCGGGCTGCGACTTGAAGGCGTCCTTGATGCGGCGGGCGGTCTCGCGGTTGGCGAAGACCTTGAGACGGGGATTCTGGCGGAGTAGGGCGGGCAGGCCGACGCAATGATCCGCGTGTTCGTGCGTGATGAAGACGGCGTCCAGTGCCCGGG
>JBILXR010000234.1:0-2623 GCA_044378215.1 Opitutales bacterium | reverse complement strand
TGCGGAGATGCAGGGCCGCAGCCTCACGCCGATCCTCGCCGGGGAGCTGCCGGACGATTGGCGCAAGGAGTTCTACTATCACTACTACGAGTACCCGCAGCCGCATCACGTCGCCCCGCACTACGGCATCATCACCGACCGCTACAAGCTCGTGCGTTACTATGGCAACGGCGAGACCAAGACGGACCTCTTCGACAACGAGAAAGACCCGCTGGAACTCAAGAGCTTCTTCGGTCAGCCGGGGTACGAGTCCGTCCAGGCCGACCTCGAGGCGCGCCTCGCCAAGCTGCGCGCCGACCTGAAGGTGCCGGAGGTCGAGGACGAATATGCCTCGGGGGTGAAGAAGCGCGCCGGCGTCAACCAAGTGCCGGTGAAGAACGCCGGCAAAGGCAAGGGCAAGGGTAAGGTCCCCGCGCCGGCGGCCAAGTAGGCCTCAGCGCCAGTTCGCACGGACGACCCGTTCCCATTCGTCGGCCATCAGTTGGTGGCCGGCGGTGGTCGGGTGGACGCCGTCCCAGATCCAGTAGGACGAGGGGGCGCGGCGCTGGGCGTCGTCGAAGACCTTCTGGAAGTCGACGAGCGTCGTGCCGTGCTTGGCGGCCAGACGTCGCACGACCGGGACGAGGAGGGCGAGGCGCTCGCGACGGCCGGGGGACTTATCGATGGCCGGTCCGGAGGCCCCGAGGAAAGGCTCGCAGAGCACGAGACGCAGCTTGGGATTGGCCGCCCGCGCCGCGGTCAGGAGTTCGTCATAGGTCTGCTCGAAGACCTCGGGCGCGACCCCTTTGCTGCTGTCGTTGACGCCGATCATCACGCTCAGGACGTCGGGCTTGAGTTCGAGCGTGTCCTTGGGCCAGCGGCGGGCGAGGTCGAGCACCGTGTTGCCGGAGACGCCTCGGTTCAGGAAGGTGGCGTTCTGCTCCGGGGCGCCGGCTCCGAGGCGGGCGGCCAGCAAGTAGACGAAGCCGTGTCCGTGGACATGATTGAGGTCGGCGTTGCGTCCGCGGTTGCCGTCCGTGATCGAGTCGCCTTGGAAGAGAATCCGGGGCGAGACCGGCAAACCGGGCAACGGTTCCCCTGCGAAGGCTTGGCCCGCGAAAAGCAGCGCGAGGAGGGCGCCCCTCATTTCTTCTTCGCCTTGGCGTTCTTCTTGCCTTGGTTGGCCTCGCCGGCCGGGTCGTGAGCTGGGTTCTTCGTCGGCAGCTGGGCGTCGACGGATTTCAGCCAAGCGTCTAGGCGGGTACGCAGCGTCCTGGCCCGTTCTAGCTGGGCCGCGGATAGATCCTTCGTCTCGCCGACGTCGTTGGCGAGGTCATAGAGCTCGTCCCGGCCGTCTTCGTAGAAGTGCACCAAGCGGAAGTCGCCGCTGCGGACGGCGCTGTAGGGCGTGGCGCCTCCGGGGTGGTAGTGCGGGTAATGCCAGAAAATCTCCGCGCGGTCGGGTTTCGCGCCGGACTTCAGGAGCGAGGCGAGGCTGATGCCGTCGATCAGGGATTGGAGCGGCTTCACGCCGGCGAGTTCGAGGACCGTCGGGTAGAGGTCGATGGTCATCGCGGGGACGCTTTCGACCGTGCCGGCCTTGGCCATGCCGGGAGCGTGGATGATGAGCGGGACGCGGACGCCCCCTTCGTAGGCCGAGCCTTTGCCGACGCGGAAAGGCGAGTTGTCGGTGACCGGCATCAGTCCGCCATTATCGGAGGTGAAGACGATGATGGTATTCTCGTCGAGCTTCAGTCGCTTCAGCTCGGCGCGGATCGTGCCGAGGGAGTCGTCGACGCTCTCGACAAGCGCGGCGTAGGTGGCATTCTTCTGCTTCAGGTCGGCCAGCTTCGCGGCCTTCGCCTGGTACTTGGCGATGACTTCGGGCTTGCCGCCGAGCGGCGTGTGCACGGCGTAATGGGGCAGGTAGAGGAAAAAGGGCTTCTCCTTGTTGGCTTCGATGAACTTCACCGCCTCGGCCGCCTCGCGGTCGGTCAGGAACTCGCCCTTCGGCCCTTCGCTCAGCGTGGGAATCTTATAGGGCGCGTGGTAGCTTGGCGGTTGGCCGCGGGCGTAGCCGCCGACGTTGAGGTCGAAGCCATGCTTCTCCGGGTAATAGGTTTCATCCCCTTCCTTCAGCGCGGGGGTGAGGTGCCACTTCCCGATGCTCGCGGTCGCGTAGCCGGCGGCTTTGAATTGTTCGGCCAGCGTGATCTCTTCGAACGGCAGGAATTTCTGCCAGTCCGGAATCCTCAACTTGGCCTTGGGACGTTCGTGGCCGGTGATCCAGTCCGTGAGGCGCAGGCGGGCGGGATATTTGCCGGTCAGCAGGGCGGCGCGGGTGGGGGAGCAGACCGTGCAGGCTGAGTAGCCATTGGCGAAGCGGACGCCGTCCTTGGCGAGTTGGTCGATATGCGGCGTCTCGTAGAACTTACTGCCGTAACAGGAAAGGTCGGTCTGACCCATGTCGTCCACCAGGATGACGACGACGTTGGGAGGGGTGGCTGACACCTTTTTTATTGGTCCGGCCAGGACTACGATCTGCGTAATCAAGGCCAAGGTCACCAGGGCGCGATCTAGGCGGAAGGCAGGGGGCATGTGATTGCGGGGGGGGGGGGGGCGTTATGTTGCCATTGCGACGGGC
>JBILXR010000232.1:0-2625 GCA_044378215.1 Opitutales bacterium | reverse complement strand
GGACGCGACGCCGTCGCGCCCCTGCCTGTGGGCGGCAGCGAACATTCCGGTTTCCGGTCTCCCTTTGAGATGGGTGTTTCTGTATCAGGTAGTCTGGGCGGCTTCAGTTAGCCGCGGTTGAGCGAGGGCGCTCAACCCTACCAAAGTCAGCTATGTCGTGACGCGGTCCTGACCCTACCCATGCCTCTCATCGACTCAGCACTCGATTCAGTCCTCTACGCAGTCATCGACTCAGTCCTCTTTCGCGCTTTGCGCGAACAGGGTGCTCGGGGCGGGGGTCGAACCCGCACACCTTGCGGCGCCAGAACCTAAATCTGGTGTGTCTGCCATTCCACCACCCGAGCGAAACCTGTGAGTCGAGGTTTGCGCGTCGGACGGCGGAGGCAAGCGCTTACACGAGGCGGCCCAGGGGCGAACCGACCTTGGCGTAGACTTCCACGGCGGTCTCGCCGGCGTGGATGAGGTCGTCCTCGAGCTTGATGCGGCCTGGCTCGAAGATCGTGGCGACGAACGATCCACCGAAACGGAAGTAGCCCTTCTCGTCCCCCTTGGCGACGGCCTGGCCAGGTTTGTAGGTCTCGATGATGGTACCGACGTTGGTGGCGCCGACGGAGACCATGGTGACAAGTCCGAAGGGGCCGGCGTCGATGGTCACGCGCTGGCGCTTGTTCTGCCAGAGATACGCGGCGCTGCGACGGAGGGCGATCGGGTTGACGGAGTACAGCTGGCCCTGGGCGAGCACGGGTTCGCCGGGGACGCCGGCGACGGGGAAGTGGAAGCGATGGTAATCGACCGGGCAGAGGCGCGAGCACACGACGGTGCCGCGGGCGTAGCGTTCGCCAAGGGCGCGATCGGCGACGAGCGCAGGGATGTCGAAGGTCTGGCCTTTGGCGAAGATGCCTTTGACTTGAGAGGCGTCGGGGAAGCCGAGGTGACGTCCATCCGCCGGCAGCACGGCCATCTCAGGACGCGGGTCCAGCGGGCGGGCCGAGGCCTTGAGCTTGCGGTAGAAGAAGTCGTTGAAGGTCCGGTAGGACTTGAGGTCAGGGTCGGCGAACTCGCTGGGGTCGAGGCCGAAGGCCTTCACGAAGGGCTCGACGCGACGTGCGCTGCTCGGGCGATCCATGGCCCAGCCATACAACTTGGAGAAAAGGGCGCGTTTGACGACGGTATGGAGGGTCAGCTTCCCGAGCGGGTTGCCGTAGATGCGCTGCAGCCACTTCTCGCCGTAGACCTGTTCGGTCTCCATGTGGCCGGTGTGGCGATTGAGCAGGGTGATGGGGGCGTCGGCTTCCATGCGGGCAGATTTGCTAAAAATGGACTTCAAGGGAACCATATATCTGTCAAAACAGTCCTTACCCCCATGTCGCGCCTGGCTTACGTCTTCCTCTTCCTCGCCGCGCCCCTCATGGCGCAGTTCAGCCCGGTCAAGAAGACGCCCGAAGTCATCAAGGCGGAGATCGAGACGGACGTCATCCGCGCCCGCCTGGACTTGGCCGCTTCGCAGCGTAAGCTCGCCGCCCTCAATCAGACCCTCGAACTGCGCAAGCTCGAAGCCGAAGCCGCCCTGCGCGCCGCCCGTGCCGAGGCCGCTGCCGCGCCGATCGAAGCCGAGCAGTCGAAGCTCCGTCTCGAAGCCGCCCTCGCCGCCGCCCAGGCCGCCGTCGCTTCGGCCGACAAGGATCGCGCCCGCGCCGAACTCGAAGTGCAGGCCCGCCTCGCCGCCGCCGAAGTCTCCGTCGAATATGCCAAGGTCTCGTCCGTGGCCACCATCGCGCGCCTCGAGCAGAAGGCCGCCGACATCGCCAGCGGCGCCAAGTTCACTTACCCGAAGGATCCGCTCATCGATGGCGTCCTGCATATCTCCGACCGCCGCATCCCTTTCAACGGCCGCGTCGACGACAAGCTCGCCCAGTTCGTCTGCGGTCGCATCGCGTTCTACAACGCCCTCGATAGCGAAGCCCCGATCTTCATCGTCATCGACCGTTCGCCCGGCGGCTCCGTGATGTCGGGTTACATGATGCTGCAGGCCATGGAGACCTCCAAGGCGCCGGTCTACGTCGTCGTGAAGGGTTACGCCGCCTCGATGGCCGCGATTGTCACCACCCTCGCCAAGCGCTCGTTCGTCTATCCGAACACCATCGTGCTGCACCACCAGGCCTCCGTCGGCCTCAGCGGCAACGTCACCCAGCTCAAGGAACAGCTCAAGTGGAGCAAGGTCTGGTGCGAGCGTATCTTCGTGAAGGTCGCCGCGCGCATCGGCACCACCGTCGATGACTTCGTCGCCCAGATGTATAAAGGCACCTCCACCGGCGACTGGAAGATCCTCGGCGACGAGGCCGGCCGCCGCCATTGGGTGACCGACGTCGTCGAACGCATGGCGGAAGATTCCCTCACCGTCGCCGGAGCCGTGCCGCCGGTCGTCCTTGAAGTCAATCCTGACGGCTTCAACGCCGGCAAGACGCAGGATGGCCGCGCCCGCCAGGCTCTGCCGCCGCTCGGCCCCTGCGACCTCTGGTGGATGTACGATCCCACCGTCGAATTCGTCCTCCGCTAATTTCAAAACACAAAACTCCCATGCATCTCCGCACCTCCCTCCGCGCCCTCGCGCTCGCCGTCTTCGCG
>JBILXR010000233.1:0-2625 GCA_044378215.1 Opitutales bacterium | reverse complement strand
AACGACGCCAAGAACCCCGTCGGCACCCATACCGCCAACGGACAACCCGGAGCTCCGTTCACGGCTGAGGTGAGAAAGCGGAGCAAGAAAGGCGAGGATACCGGAGAGACCAAGATCATCTGCTGGAAGGACCTCCAGCTGCCTGTCTACCACCGCTCCCTGAAGCAGGCGTGGGTCGGAATCGGCAAGGACGACGTCCTGCATGTCGGCTACCTTTGCCTACCGGCCAAGGTCAGCGACACCGGAGAAGAGGTCTGGGAGCACTACCATGCCGACTTCATGACTGCGGCCGATGCCCAGATCCACAAGGTCGTCGAAGCCATCAAGCAAGGCGGCAAGGATGCCTTCCAGCCGTCTGAGGACGGCAGTGACTACCCGATCCTCGCCGCACTCAAAGGACGCCGCATGAAGGAATACCTCAATCTCGACCAGCTGGGAGGAGTCCGCAAATGAGCCAATTCCCTGTCGACGATAAGGTCATCCTGGCGTCCGCCGGCTCCGGCAAGACCTTCGCCCTCTCCGATCGCATCGTCAAACTCCTGGCGACTGGAGCCAAGCCCGAGCAGATCGTGGCACTGACGTTCACCCGGGCCGCGGCCGCCGAGTTCATGGCCCGTACGCTCGAAAAGCTGGCTAAGGCGGCTTCGAGCGAGGAAGAAGCTGCCGACCTACGCAGCCGATTGGAACTAGCGTCCTCGCGCGATGCGGCGTTTTTCACGGACCTGCTGCGTAAGACCCTGCTTTCGATGCAGCGGCTCACGCTGGGAACCCTGGACAGCTTCTTCGCCCGATTGGTGACCAACAACCCGACCGAGGTCGGACTGGACGGCGGGCGCATCAGCAACATCAGCGACGTCGAAGCGGCGGACATCCGGACACAAGTCATCGCCCAGATGATGGCGGAGACCGAGCCGGCTGAGATCGCCGAACTCTGGGACCTGCTGCGCTTCCTCAACCAAGGCAAGGAAGTGGCCACGCCGCTCAAAGGCTTCGCCGAGACGGTCAAGAGCCTCCACGACCTCATCTCCCTCGCCAAAGACGCCCATAAGTGGGGCGACGCCGAGACCATCTGGAAGAACGGCCGCCCGGAGATCTTCCAAGCGCCGACGGAGGCGGAGAAGCAAGACGCCGCCCAAGGTCTGGCTGTCTGGCTGGGCGGGCAGACCTTCCACGCGACGTTCAAAAAGAGCCTGTTGACCATCGCCGAAGGAGTCGGAGCGATGTCGCACGCGTCGGACCTGAAGGATTCCATCTGGGATAACCTAGGAGGACGCCTCAGGCCGGTCGCGCTCGGCAAGATGGGCGACGGCATCACGATCACCTATCCCTCGGGAGATAAAGGTAAGCCTATTGCCCTGCCCCCCGCCCAGTGCGACCAGCTGCGCGTGCTGGCCCGGGCAGCATACTCGACCGCCCTCCAAGAGCGACTCGAGCAGACCCAGGCGGTGTATCGCCTTCTGAAGCGCTATGACGAGATCTATGACCGGGAGATCCGCCAGCGGGGCCGTCTGACCTTCAGCGATAACGTCACCCTGCTGCTCAACGCCGAGGGCAAGTTCGACATCGATTACCGCTTGGACTGCAGCGTGAAGCACTGGCTCTTCGACGAATTCCAGGACACGAGCACCCGCCAGTGGAAGGTACTCGAGGACAACCTCATGGAGATCATCGGCGGCTATCAGGAGAAGACCGAGTGGCGGACCGCATTCTTCGTGGGCGACCTGAAGCAAAGCCTCTACGGATGGCGCGCCGGCAACCCTGAGCTGCTGCGCAAGGTCGACGGCCTGATCCCCAATGAAGGGAACAACCGACTCGATTACACCCGCCGATGCGCCCAGCCGGTGGTCGACTTGGTCAACACGCTGCTGGGAGACCTGACCCCGCATGGGCCGTTCTTCTCCCCCGAGGCCGCCGAGCAATGGGCCAAGGTCTGGGGTGACCATGAATCCAAGAACAAGGACAACCCTCAGCTGGGCGAAGCCCTCTGGGTAAGACTGAACAATCTCGAAAGCGAAGAAGGCCAGGAGCTCGACGAGGAAGAAGCCGAGACCACCAAGGTCGCCAGCCAGGCGAAGTGGATCGGGAAGCACATCGAGGTATCCGGGCTCACCGACGGCAAGGGCCTGCTGAAGCCCGGTATCACCTGCGCCATCCTGGTCTCGAAGAACTCACAGGCGGCGGAAATCACCGAACAGCTGCGCCGCATGGGCATCGAAGCGGCGGACGAGGCCGCGGCGGAAGTCGCCATGGATAACCCGTTCACGGCGGGCATCGTGGCCCTGATCAAGAACACCGCCCATCCCACGGATCGCCTCAGCAAGGGCATGGCCCAGATGTCGCCGAGCGCGAAGGCGTATGTCGACGCGTGCGGCGGCTGGGAGGCGGCGAGACTGCGGATCGCTGAGGTCTTTTACGAAAAAGGCGGCGAGGCGCTCCTGCAGGAACTGCTCAAGGGACGAATCCCGACCGGCGAAAGCAACGGGGAGCGATTCCTGGCCAAGCGCGTGCAGCAGATCCTGGCGCTGGCGGTCAAGTTCGACGAAAACGACCATCGCGACCTCGGTGCCTTCGCGACGCACCTGGAGCTATCTTCCCTACGTGATACCGCCGACCCCCGATCGGTCC
>JBILXR010000074.1:0-9211 GCA_044378215.1 Opitutales bacterium | reverse complement strand
CGTCGTAATCTCATCCTGAACATCGGCTTCGGGGGCGGGGGGACGCACTTCGTCGGCGCCGGCCGGCCATGGTGGGCGCCGGATCGCGCGGAAGACTTCCGCGGCGACTGGTCTCGCGAAACGGAGGTGAAGGTCTGCGAGCGTTTCGACCGGCATTACAAGATATCCTCGCACGCCGGAGGCGGCAAGTGGCAGCGGAGCTGGCTGAAAATAAAGCGGCGGCTTCACTGCTTGGTCGCGCGCCTCGGTCGTCCCGCGGCCTTGGTTGACTGAACTTGGTTTCAGCCGTGCTGGCGGATCCCCTTGCGCACCTTTCGCTCCATGGAGGATTCGGCCAGGCCCAGTCGTAGTCGTAGGTAGAGGTAGCGGAGGGCTGCCGGAATCCAGGCAAGACGATCAGGGGGG
Source organism: Opitutales bacterium (assembly GCA_044378215.1). Classification (GTDB taxonomy): domain Bacteria; phylum Verrucomicrobiota; class Verrucomicrobiia; order Opitutales; family UBA953; genus UBA953. Next base: position 8,806 of record JBILXR010000074.1, on the reverse strand, counting down.
CAGATCGGCGTCCCCCTTGAGAGTTCGCGACGGCGCCTCGCGGCCGCGTTGGTCCGTTCAGAGAGGATGTGCAGCGCGTAATACTCAGCCGGAACCCCCGCATGTTTTCCCCGGAGGCGCGCCGACTCTTCCACGAACATACGGCCTAATAACTGGCTGAGGGGCGTCGGCGCCCCCCCTGATGTTTTTTCATGGATGCAGAAATCGGCTCCCGCGACAGGCACGAGGCACAGTTTCATTTCCGACGAGTGGCGCAGGGTCCAGGCGGTGTCGCCATGCGTCCCGTAAACCGTCGGCAAGGGCCTCGCCCGGAGGAAATCGCCGCGAAAAAGGTCGCTCGCCCAGCTGCCCAGCAAGGCGTTCGGCTTAGCTCTCCGGAACGCGAAGTAGCAGACCGCGGCCGGGGTCAGCACCACGACGCCTTGGCCGGCCAGGATGTCATGGATCTCCGCATTGGCGAAGTCGCTACCTTGGTAGGGCGCGCCGTCCTCGGCCACGAACCGCTGCGGGCTGACCACCACGTCCACGTCGGCGCGCTCGCCCTCGCGCATGAGCCGGCGGAGATGCTCCTCGCTGATCAGGTCGCCGACCGTGCTGACGTAGACCCATTCTCCGGCGGTCGCGGCGATGCCTTCGTTCCAAGAATCATAGAGCCCGCGGTCGCGTTCGATGATGCGCAGGTTCGGGTGTCGCAGGCCTGCGCGGATGAGGTCCAACGTGCCGTCGGTCGACCGGCTGTCGACGACGATGATCTCGTCCGCCAGCGCGGCCCATTTCGCCATCGAGGCAACGTGCCGCCCGATCAGCGGCGCGCAGTTATAGGTCGGGAGCACAACGCTCAGTCGGGGCTTCGCTGTCATGACGTACGCGCCTATTGCCGATAGGCGGAAAGCCCGAGGCAAACATTTAAAAGGCTTTCGGATTGAAAGGAAGGCGGGCCGCTCCTCTGCTGGAAGCATGCGGATCAGTCTAACCGGAGGGCGGGGCATCTTGGGGCGGATCGCCGGCAGGAAATTGCTCGCAGGCGGCCATGAGGTCAGCGCCTTCCCCGGCGACGTGTGCGACCTGCCCGCGTTGCAGGCCTGGGTCGCCGAAGCCCGCGCCGACGCGGTCCTGCATTTCGCGGCGGTGGTCCCGACCCAGACCGTCCAGGCCGACCCGGCCCGCGCCTTCCGCGTCAACGTCGGCGGTACGGCCAACCTTGTCTCGGCCTTGGCCGCCTGCGGGCGCAAGCCTTGGCTCTTCTACGCAAGCAGTAGCCACGTCTATCGCCCGCAGCCGGAACCCCTGCGCGAAGACGCGCCGGTGACACCGATCAACCCTTACGGGCTGTCCAAGCGCATGGGCGAGCAGGTCGTCGAGGTCTCCGCCGGTCCGGCCGGCCTACCGTGGTGCGTCGGACGTATCTTCAGCTTCTATCACCCCGAGCAGACCGGCTCGTTCCTCTATCCGACGTTACGACGTCGTTTCGAGGACGAAGACCTGGATCAGCCGTTCCCGCTCCATGGCGTGGACGACGTCCGCGACCTGTCCCTGGCCGACGACCTGGTCGACGCCATCATCGGCCTGGCCGAACGTCAGGCCGCAGGCATCGTCAACATCGGCTCCGGTCGCGGCACCCGCATCGCTGATTTCGTGCAATCGCTCGCGCCGCGGCCGCTGCGGATCGTCCCGGCTTCGCCCGGCGCCCCGACCTCTTTGGTTGCGGACACCGCTAAGCTCCGCCAGATTCTCGGCCGATGACCGCCCCGCCCGTCACCATCGTCATTCCGACCTTCAACCGATCGGCGATGCTGCGAAGGTGCGTCGAATCGGCCCTCGCGCAGACCTCGGCCTGCGAAGTCATCGTCGTCGACCATGGTAGCTCCGACGACACCCCGGCCGTGGCCGCCGCTTTCGGCGACCGCATCCGCTACCTCCGGCGCGACGTGGATCACGGCGTGCACTTCTGCTGGCTCGACGGCGTCATCAACGCCAAGGGAGAATTCGTCCACCTTAACTTCGACGACGACTTCCTCGAACCGGCCTATGTCGAGAAGTGCATGGCGCTCATGGGGCCCGAAGTCGGGCTGGTCTTCTCCAGGGTCGCGCTGCGCGATGAAGAAAGCGGCCGCATCGAAGCGGAGTTGTTCGCCGAATTCGGCGATACGGGCGTCCATGCCGCCGGAGCCTTCATGCGGAAGCATGTCCGCGGGCTCGTCTCGCCCGGAGCCGTGATCCTGCGCCGGAGGGATATCCTTGACGCCCTTTACATCGGCAAGGTGCCGTTCGCCCGGCACGAATATCGCGGCGTCGGCCCGGATTGGCTCATGACGGCGATGGCGACCCTTCGCTATCCGAAGGTCGGCTTCGTCGCGGAACCATTGGCCGTCTTTTCTTCGCACGCCGGATCCATCACGGTTTCCGCCCTGCAGGATCGCGAGAAGAAGCGCGCCCTCCGTCGGGCCTACCAGGAATCCCGTCGCTACTACGCGCTCCTCTGGCTGACCCAAGTCTCCCGACTCGACCTCTTGGCCGATATTTCCTTGTTTTGCATGAGGCTGAAGGCCAGCCTCTTCTCCGGCTGCCGCCGTCTTCTCCATCCCCGCAACCGTAAGCAGAAATGACCCGCCGCACCGTCAAGTTGGCCGATAACACGATATCCGCCGAGGAGATGTCCTCCTTGGCCGACTGGCTGAAGGAGGGCCACCAAGTCACCAAGGGCCCCCTGACCCGCCAGTTCGAGGCCGAGTTCGCCGCTTACACTGGCACGAAGCACAGCATCATGGTGAACAGCGGTTCCTCCGCCAATCTGCTCATGGCCTACAGCCTCCTCGAAGCAGGCTATCTCCGGAATAAGAAGGTCATCGTGCCGGCGGTCTCGTGGATCACGACCCTCTCGCCGTTCGTGCAGATGGGCTTCGAGTGCTTCCTGTGCGACTCCGACGCCAAGGACCTCGGCGTCGACCTCAACCATCTCGAGCAGCTCCTGAAGAAGGAGCAGCCCGCGCTCCTCATCCTCGTCCACATCCTCGGGCATCCGAACCAGATGGACGCCATCCGCCGCCTCTGCGCCCAGCACGGCTGCCTGGTCATCGAGGACGCCTGCGAAGCCCTCGGGTCGGAATACAAGGGCATCAAGACCGGCGCCCTCTCCCTCGCCGGCTCCTTCTCCTTCTACTACGGGCACCATATCTCGACCATCGAGGGCGGCGCCATCACCACCAGCGACGACAAGCTCTACAGCGTGATGCTCTCCATCAGGTCGCACGGCTGGTCGCGCGACGTCCCGGAGGCCGAGCGCCAGGCCTGGAAGCAGGAGTTCGCGATCGATGACTTCCGCGAGTTCTACAGCTTCTACTACGCAGGCTACAACCTGCGCTCGACCGACCTCAACGCCTACCTCGGCCGCCTGCAACTGAAGCGCCTGCCCGAGATCGCCCAGCTCCGCGCCCGCAATTTCGAACTCTACCGCCAGGCCCTCCCGGAATTCTGGTCCCAGTCCAGCGAAGGCGGCTTCGTCTCGAGCTTCTCCTTCGGCACCTTCGCCCGCAACCGCCTCGAGGTCTCGAAGCATCTTCTCGCCCAAGGCGTCGAGTGCCGTCCGCTCGTCTGCGGCTCGATGGGCCGTCAACCCTTCTGGATCAAGAAACACGGCGTCACGCGGCTACCGGTCGCCGACAAGGTGCATGACTTCGGCCTTTACCTGCCCAATCACGCCAACATCACGCCGGAAGACATCGCGTACGTCGCGAAGCACTTCCGCGAGGTGGCGCAGCCTTGTTGATCGTCCCGCCGGACTTCAGCGCAGGAAGCCTTCGGCGACTCCGTGGCTGAAGCGTCGGACTTCCTTCGCGGTTCGGTAGAGGAACAGGCGCATGGCCCGGCGCAAGGGCAGGCTACGGTCACCTCGGTCGGCGTAGCCGATGGATGAGGTGGCCGATATGGGGGCTAGCGTGACGGGCATCGGTCGCACGCCGCGGACGCGCAGGCCTGTCTCCCAAGGTAGCTCCAGAGCATGGTCTACCTGTTCGGAGATCGGAAGCATCGACCGCAGCAAGCTTTCGGCAGCGCGGCGATTCACGGCGTAGGCCGCCGATGACGTCGTCCGCGTAAGGTGCACGACGAGCTGGTGCGTCGGCGTCAGCGCGCGTTTACGCACGGGCATCCCGGAGTGGAAACAGAAGAGCTTGGCGAGATCCCAGTCGTCTTTCTCGCCGAGGGCGGCGAGCACGGGCAAGCACGCCGGCAGGATTTCGACGTCGTCCTCGAGGATCACGCACCAAGGGGCGTCCGTCCGCAGGAATTCTTCCATCGCCTTGAGATGGCTGAGGTAGCAGCCCACTTCGCCTGGGCGAGGCATGACATTCCGGTTACGGTTCCCGTAGAGGCTGGCGTCGACGAGCTTTTCCCATCCGGGGACTTCCTTGCCGAGGACCGCCGGGACGCGGACGTAGTCAAGTCCCAGCGACCGCAGGCTGCCGGCCAGCGAGGCCATCCGTTCGACATCGCGGTCGAGGTTGATCACGAAGATGGGGGGCATGCTATTGAATTGAATGGATAATCCTGATCTGACCTTTATCAAGAGTTCATACCCGATGCGTATCTGGTAGTCCCTCCGCTAGCGCCCCTTGGCCTTGGCCGACATTGGCTCGAGCATGTCCCACGGCGACTCTGATCAGAAACGCCAGCCTGCCTTCCAGAGGAGGCCGTCCAGCTTAGTTCCGATGCTCGCAAGGTGTCGGCCAAGGCCGGTACCGAGCGCATGGTCGCGCAGGCCGCGGTCGCGGTAGACACGCGTGCGCTCGACCCAGGGCGTGGCGAGGAAGCGGCGCCAGGCGGCGAGGTGCTCACCTTCGTCGAACCAGCATGGCGGGGTGTCGCCGTTGAGCCAGGGCTCACGGAAATACGAAAGATACAGCTCATCATCGGCATCAACCTCAAGGATATGGTCGATCGCGGCGTCGAAATCCGGAAAGGCCGAGACGTCGATGAAACTGCGCGGATTGAAATCGAGCGCGACCTGGGGATTGCCCCAGTAGATCGGCAGGCTGCCGGCCAGCATGGGCTCGACGAGTTTCTCAGTGGTGTATCCGTCGGAGACCGAGTTCTCGAAGGCCAGGGTGAACTTATAATCGCGGACGAAGGCGAGTTTGTCGGCGATGGGGCGGCCAAGGTTGTTGAAGTGGCGGCCGCCGGAGTCGACAGGCTTCCGGCGGTTGAGCATCCGGAAGAAGCGGTTGCGCTGCGGACAGCGGGGGTTGGAGACCACGAAGTTGCAGAACCGGGTCTTCGCCTTCAAAGCCGCCGCGGCGTCGAAGCCCCGTCCTTTTGTCAGGCGGCGGGCATCGTCGACATAGAACACATACTGCGGCAAGCGGAAGTGGCGTGGATCGTCAGGCAGATGACAGAACGTGATCGCATGGTCGCAGGCGTCGAAATCGGGCAGGACGTTCTCGGACGTGTAGAAAATCTTACGGCCACGGAAAGCACGGTGGGCTTCGCCGAAGGTCGAATAGACGAGCACCTCGGCCTCGCCCATCGGCACGACGCGCACGTCATATTCCTTGGCGAGCAGGCGCGTGAAGACGTTGTCCCGGGGGTCGAACGAGGCCATCCGGTCCCGGTCGTTGCGGCCGAAGATGAAGTCGCTGAAGGCGATCCGGAGGAGGCGCATGATCAGAAGGGTCTCCGCGACTTCAGCCACTGCTTCGTGTGGCGGGTCGTCTGTGACAGCCAGCGCTTGAGCTTATCGAGCGGGGAAAGCGTGGAGGGCCAGCGAGAGTGGAAGCCCATGGCGGCGAGCTCGGCGAGGTTGGCCGGGGTGAGTCCGTCGACGGTCCAGAACTGACGCGCGCAGGCCGGGCGCATCGGCTTGGCGTCGGTGTCGGTGAAGCGATAGCGGTCAGCCTCATGCTTCTCCGTGAAATAGCCGAGGATGTTGAACTCGCTGAAGAGGCGCTTGGGCACGCCGCGCGCATACTCTTCGAGCTTGGGGAAGCGGACCGCGAGGGCGCGGAGGGTGTCCGTGTGGTAGAGCCGGCTCCCCTGGCTGCGCATGTACTCCCACACGGGCTTTTCGCCGAACAGGTTTGCCACCGCCGCCTGCCATTTGACGGCTGGTTCTCCGCGGCGCGCGAGGGCTGCGTAGCTGGCCTTGCCGATCAAGGGCATGCCGTCCTCGAAGAAGTCGCGGACATCCGCGCCGGGCAGAAAAATCACGTCGGAATCCACGAAGAAGACGAAATCGCCGCGGACGTGGCGGTGCGCCTGGAGCTTGGCGACCTGCTGACCGACGTAGTCTTCGCGGAAGCGCGGGCAGGAGACCTTGCGCTCGGATTCTAGGAAGCGGAGATGATCTTCCTGGCCTTCGGGCACGCCGACCACGATCTCATCCCAGCCCTTGAGGTTGCGGTGGATCGACTGCAGGCAGAAGTCCAGCCATGCGATGTCACGCTTGTAGGTCCGGATGAAGATGGAGACCATGCCTGCGTCTGAGGCTCCGCCAGGCCCCGGTGAAGTCAACGGATAACAGGCCCGCTTAGCGAGGACGAGCAGGGCGTTATTGCGGGTGTTCCGATCAAGCCTTTAGCCGGCCTCGACCACGCTGCTTTCCGGCCAGGCCAAGACTTTCTTGTAGGACTGCTTTGCGGGCGAGCTCGCGCGAGGAGCGTCAGGGGACTAAAAATCCGGAAGGGCCTCTTACTGCTTCCCTCCGTCTGGGCAGACGATACGCAGGGTGCCATCGCGAGAGCATGCGCACAGCCTTAAAACCAATCTCCCAGCCGACCGTCTGTCGGAGCAAGTCGACCCGATGGTTCTTCCGGATAATCGACAACCTGAAGGATTTCATCCAAGCTCTCGTCGCAGACGTGCCCGTCCATGGCTGATCCGACTTCCGACCCGGGATCGCCTCCCGCTCCCCGCAAGTCGGCCTGGGGCAGGTTCCGGCACCGATGGAAGTCGGCGTGGCGTTCCTTGCTGCAGGGTGACCGGGGACCTCGGAGCTCCGAAGTCTGGAAGGGAGATTATCCCACATGGCAGGCCGCCGAAGCCGCCAGCGAGGGCTATGATTCCGCCCATATCGTGCAGAAGTGCCGCGCCGCCGTCCTCCGGGTGAAAAGCGGCGAAGCCGCCTACGAGCGCGATAGCGTGCTCTTCGAGGAAGTGCAGTACAGCTGGGGCCTCCTCGCCGGCCTGCAGTTCGCCGCCGCCCGACATGCCGGCCGGCTGTCGGTCCTGGATTTCGGCGGCAGCCTGGGAAGCACCTATTTCCAGAACCGTGCTTTCCTCCGCCGGCTGCCGGCCTGCTCCTGGAACATCGTCGAGCAGCCTGATTTCGTGGACGTCGGCCGCGCCGAATTCCAGGACGAACAGCTCCGCTTCCATCGGTCCGTCGCCGAATGCCTCCTCACGACAAAGCCTGACGTGGTCGTCGTCAGCGGCTCCCTTCAATACATGCCGAATCCGCATGCGTTGCTCGCAGAGATAATCGGGCACGGGTTCGACGTGGTGATCCTGGACCGGACGCCGTTCATCTCCGGGCGGCGGGACGTGCTGACGGTGCAGACCGTGCCCGCCGAAATCTATCAGGCGAGCTACCCCTCCTGGTTCTTCTCCCGCGACAAGGTCGAGGCCCTTTTCGCCGCCGGTTATGACCTGCTCGCCCGCACCCCCTGGTGGTGCGACCCGCCGGCTCATATCAACCATGAGCACCTAGCCACGTGGGATGGCCTTATTTTCGTCAGGAAACCGGCGAAGGCCTGAGTCCTCCGACCGACCGTCCGATCATGTTGCACTTCGCGACGCTCTTCGACCGTAACTTCCTCGCCCGAGGCATGGCCCTCTGCGATTCGCTGCACCGGCATTGCCCTGTTTTCACGTTATACGTGCTCTGCCTCGACGACGCCAGCCATGAGGAGATCACCGCGGCGGCGGCAAGACGGCCCGGCATCGTCCCCATCCATCTCCGGGAAATCGAAGCCCACGACCCGGCGCTGAAGGCCGCCCGCACCGACCGGTCTCTGATCGAATACTATTTCACGCTCAGTCCATGCCTGCCGCTGTACGTATTGAAGCGTTATGGACCGGACCATGTCTGCACCCTGGACGCCGATCAGCTGTTCTTTTCCGATCCGACTCCGCTCTTCGGCCTGCTGCGGGATCATTCCGTCCTGATCACAGCCCACGATTTCTCACCTGGCCTGGAGGAGTTCCGGAAATACGGCGCGTACAACGTCAGCTTCCAGATCTTCAAGCATGACGACGTCGCCCGCGGTTGCCTGGAGCGCTGGAGATCGCAATGCCTCGACTGGTGCAAGGACGAATATGACGAGCCCAGCGGGCGCTTCGCCGACCAGAAGTACCTCGACGGCTGGCCCTCGTTGCTGGGCGACCGGCTGCATGTCTTTAGCCGGCCCGGAGTCGGGTTAGCGGCTTGGAATTTCAATCGCTTCAGGCTGAGCAAAGGGGAGTCGGGCTACCTCGTCGACGGCCAGCCCCTGATGCTGGTCCATTTCCATGGATTCAAGCCATTCTCTCCAAGATTGGCGGGCAACAGCTTCGGCCTTTACCGCGTAAGGCCATGTCCGATCCTGGCGGAAATCTACGCCGAATACTGGGGACACCTACGAGAAAAGCAGGCTCGGCTGGGCGATGTGACTGAGCGGGGGGTCCGCGGGCCTTCTTACGGGCGGCTCTTCGAACGTCTGGCCAAGGAGAAGACGCTTTATTTCCGCTTCGTCGGCAAACGAATCAGGCATGTCAGGGTGTCCAAGCTGGAAGGCTTGCTCGCCAGGCTACTGGCTCGTCTGTCGGCATATCCCAC
>JBILXR010000163.1:0-4414 GCA_044378215.1 Opitutales bacterium | reverse complement strand
GGCGGCATCCTCTGGCCGTTCCCACGATGGCCAGCCAACCCACTCCACCCAAAAAACCCACGCCCATCCTCGCCCATCGTCGGAGCCAGACGAACTGGCCGTTGCTCCTCATCGGTGGCGCCGTCCTAGCGGCGGTCGGATGGTTCGTATGGCAGAACACGCGGCGTCCGCCCGAGCTCGTCGTGGTGAAGGAAGTTCCAAAAGCGGTCGAACCTCCGAAGGTCGTCGAGCCCAAGCCGAAGCCGGTCGCCGTCGTCGAGCCCAAGCCGGTCACGTCCGTCGCGCCGCCCAAGATGGTCGAAGTCCCGAAGGCGGAGCCGGTGGTCGCGCCGGTGGTCGTCGAAAGCAAACCCTACGTCTTCGGCGGCGTGGCCTTGAACGATCCGAAGCTGCCGGCTCTCCTGGTCGCGGACGCGCGGGAGCGGCTCAAGGACGGCAAGTGGGAGGACCATCTGGTTCGGCTGCAGAAAGGCCTGCTGCCGGCACTCGCGGCGACTGCTTCGACGGACGGAGTCGAACGGCATAACCGCCTCTGGGAGAGCCGGGCCTTCGCGCTCGGCATGACCCAAGCCCTCTTCATCCGCCGCGTCGGCGCGGAGAACCTGCGCACGGCGGCCCAAGGCGGGGAGCAGCTGCCCGCCCTGCTGTCGGAACTGCTCGGCCGGCCCGACCTGCTCGAGAAATTCGCGCTCACGCTCAAGGCCGAGGATGATACGGCCGAAGGCCTGCGCGTCTGGGCGCGGCTCGCGGCCGACGACACCCCGGCCCAGCTGGGTCGCTACGACAACCTCCAGATCGCCTGCGCGCTCGTCTTCGACCAGCCGCTCCGCTGGTCCCGCTTCGACGGCGGCGAAGCCTGCTCAGCCGACGCGCTGACCCGCTACCGTTACTACAAGACCGCCGCCGAGGCGGGCCGGCTCGTCGGTGACATCCGCAAGGCTCCGCCGGGCGACCTCGTCTGGGTCGTCGGCGCCAAGGCCACCGAGGAAGAGATGAGCTGGGCGCTGGCGAACCCGAAGCTGCGCTCGCTCTCGGAATGGTCGCCGAGCTACGGCCTGATCCGCTACCGCATGGATTACGTGACTCAGGAGAAGACGAAGCTGGCCAAACCGACCGAAGGTACGCTCCAGGAGATCTTCGAACTCGGCGGCATCTGCATGCATCAGGCCCACTTCGCCGCCAACACCGCCCGGGCGTTCGGCATCCCCGCCGCCTTCGTGACCGGCGACGGCAACCGCGGCGGGCATGCCTGGTTCGCCTATCAGCGGAAGGACAAGGAGTGGAACATGAACACCGGACGCTACAACGACGGCTACGCCTGCGGCGAGACGACCGACCCGCAGACCGGCCGCCGCATCGGCGAGTTCGAGGTGCAGATCCTCGGCGACCCGCAGCGCCGCGCCGAACGTTTCGTGAAGTCCCAGCGCCTGCAGCTCGCGGCCCAGATCTTCGGCGACGGCGGCGACCTCGAAGCCCAGCACGAGTGCCTGCGGCTCGCCGTCCTGGCGGCCAACCGTTGCCTTGAAGCCTGGCGCGCCTACGCCGCCTGCCTGGAGGCGCTCGGCCCGAAGGTGAAGACCGACGAGTGGAAGCTCTTCGTCCTGGAGATGCGCCGCGCCTTCGACGAATGGCCCGACATGCGCGAGCTCGCCGACGACATGGAAGCCAAGCACCTCTTCCCGAAGATGACCCAGGACGAGATCTTCCTGAGCTGCAAGCGGGCCTACGACCGACTGATCTCCGAGAAGAAGCGGCGCGGCGATTACGACCGCACGCGCTATGACCTCATCCAGAAGGCCGTCGAGCGGGAATCCGGCGTCCTCATGGCCGACCGGGCCAAGAACGCGGAGAAACTCGCGAGCATGCATCGGCGCGCCCTGGAGGACAACGCCGACCACCTGCCGACGTTCCGCGCCTTGCTCGAAGGTTATTATCAGGCCGTGAAAGGCGACAGCCGGATGGAAGCCGCCTTCCTCTCCGAGATGGAGCGCGTCTATCGGCGCAAGCTCGGCGGCACCGCCGGCGCGGACGTCTTCCGCCTGAAGGCCCTCGCAGGACTGCTTGACCTTATCCAAGGGTACTTCGAAAAATGTGATGACGTCGAACGGGCCCGCCGGCTGAGGCTCGAATCCGAGAAGATCCAGAAGGCCCTCGTCAAGATGAAGAAATGACCCCCTCCCGTCCCCTCCTCCTCGGCGTCAACATCGACCACGCCGCGACGCTCCGCCAGGCGCGTTACCGCGGGGTCCACCTGTCCCCGCACGCCGAGCCGGACGTGGTCGCCTTCACGCGGGAAGCCCTCGCGGGCGGCGCCGACGGCATCACCCTCCACCTGCGCGAGGATCGCCGTCACATCCAGGACGCCGACGTCCATGCGATCGCCGCGATCCCCGGCGTCCGCCTCAACCTCGAGATGGCCTGCACGCCGGCGATGACCGCCTTCGCCCTGCAGCTGAAGCCGGCCGCGGTCTGCCTCGTCCCGGAATCCCGCGAAGAGGTCACGACCGAAGGTGGCCTCGACGTCACCGGGCAGCTCGCCCGCGTCCGCGAGACGACCCACGCGCTGAAGGCCGCCGGCATCGAGGTCTCGTTGTTCATCGGGCCCGACGCCCCGCAGATCGAAGCCGCCGTCGCCGTCGGCGCGCCGGTCATCGAACTCCACACGGGCGCTTTCGCCAACGCATGGAAATCTCCGGCCGCCGCCGCCGAACTCGAACGCCTCCGCGCCGGCTGCGAATTCGCGCATCGCCATGGGCTGATCGTCAACGCCGGGCACGGCATCAATTACGACAACATCCGCGCCATCCTCACGCTGCCGCACCTGCACGAACTGAACATCGGCCACTCGATCGTCGCGCGCGCGCTCTTCGCGGGCATCCGCGGCGCGGTGGCCGAGATGAAGGCCCACCTGGCCAAGCAGGCATGAACCTCGAAGGCGGCAACGTGCTCGGCGTCGGCGTGGACCTCACGGAGGTCGATCGCATCCGCTCGGCTCACCTGAAGCATGGCGCCGCCTTCCTCGATAAGATCTTCACGCCCGCGGAGCAGGAGCTCTGCCTCGCCAAAGCGAATCCCTATCCTTCGTTCGCCGCCCGTTTCGCCGCCAAGGAAGCCGCCAGCAAGGCCTTCGGCACGGGCATCGGCGCGGAGTTCTCCCTGACGAGCATCGGCGTGCTCAACGGGCCGGAAGGCGAACCGGTCGTCGAACTCGACGACAAGGCCCGCGCCCTCCTCGCCGCACGCGACGCCTCCCGCCTGCTGATCTCGCTCACGCATACCGACACGCTCGCCCAGGCCTTCGCGGTGCTGGTCCGCTGACGCATGAGCGCTTCCGCCCGCCTGCCGGTCCTGTCCTGCGCCGAAGCCGCGGCGGCCGAAGCGGCGTTCCTCGCCGGCGATGCGAAACTTTCCTGGCGACTGATGAATATCGCCGCCCGCGGCGTCGGTGAAGCCGCGCTCTCGCTCCTCGGCCATAAACCGGAGCGCATCCTGGTGCTGGCGGGCAAAGGTAACAACGGCGCCGATGCCTACCTCGCCGCCCTGCATTGCGCCCGCGCCGGCACGGAGATCATCGCGGTCTTCGCCGAAGGCGGCCCGGCCCGCACGCAGGCGCAGCGTGCATGGTCCGTCCGCAAACATGGGGTCCGCATCGGCCTCGTCGCCGCGGCCAACCTGCGCCAGCTCGCCGGTCGCGAGTTCTGTCTGATCTTCGACGGCATCCTCGGCCAAGGTTTCCAGGCTCCGCTCTCCGCCGACCTACGTCGGTTCCTCCGCGACACGGATAAGCTCCAAGGTCTGCGCATCGCGGTCGATCTGCCGAGCGGCTTGGGTGACGACGCGACCGGCCCGGCCTTCCGCGCCGACCTGACGGTGTCGATCGGTTGCCTGAAACGCCCGCTGCTCGCGCCGAAGGCCGCCCGCTTCGTCGGCCGCCTCCGCGTCCTCGATATCGGCCTGCCCCTAGGCGAGACCGAGGAAGCCTGCGTGACCGCCGCCGCCCTCGCGCCGCTGTCAAAACCGCGTCGCGCCCGCAGCGACAAACGTCACCAAGGAAGATTGCTCATCGTCGGAGGCTCCGACCGCATGCCTGGCGCGGTGCTGATGAATACCGCCGCTGCGTTGAGCGCCGGCGCGGCACTGGTCACGACCTGCCTGCCGGAATCCGTGCGGGCGAAAGCCGCCGTCGCCTATCCCGAAGCGATGTGGCGTGGCCTGCGCACCGGAAAGGACGGCTCGCTCGCTCCGACGAACCTTAAGGAACTACGTCCGCTCCTTGTCGATAAAGACGTGCTCCTCATTGGCTCAGGCATGGGCGCGAAAGCGGTGAAGCTCATCGGGGCGCTCGCCGGCGCGACCAAGCCGGCCCTGGTCCTCGACGCCGACGCGCTCCGTCCGGCGGTCATCAAGGCCTCGC
>JBILXR010000146.1:0-4830 GCA_044378215.1 Opitutales bacterium | reverse complement strand
CTCGCAAAGCGCGAAGGTCCGCGTGCTCCTGCCGCACGCCGGCGAATTCCAACGTCTCAGCGGTCGCGTCGCGTCCGTGGCCGCGGCCCGTGCCTATGCGCGTCGCACGAAGACCATCGTCGTGCTCAAAGGCCCGCTGACGTGCGTCACCGACGGACTGCGCGGGCTTCACATCCCCTTCGGCGGACCGGTGCTCGCCCGCGGCGGCTCCGGCGATCTCCTCGCGGGGATTGTCGCCTCAGTGCTGGCTCGCCGTTCTGCGCTCGACCTGACGGCCTTCGACGCGGTGGTGCTGGCGACGACCTGGCATGCGCGCGCCGCCGACTGGCTAAGGGATAATCGAGGGGAGGAAGCGGTGAGAACTACCGAGCTCCTCGCTGGGCTATCCCCGGTCTTGCGCGACTGAACCGGGCCGACTGGCTGGCGGGATGCAGCCGATCCCGACCGACCCGCTCGCGCAACGCGTCCTGCTCAACGGCCTCAAGGGCGTCGGCCCGGTCACGGTCCGGCGCTTGCGTGAGGCCTTCGGCGGCGAACTCTCCGTGGCGCTCGGCGCCCCTGCCGAACAACTCGCTAAAGTCGAGGGCATCAGCCGTCCCGTGGCGGCCGCCATCGCCGCGCGCGCGTTCGACTGGGCGGCGGAGATGGGGCGCGTCCGTGACCTCGGTTTCAGGCTCTTGAGCGAAACCGATGACGTCTGGCCCGTGCCGCTGGCGCGACTCTGGGATCCGCCGTTGGTGCTTTACGCAGAAGGACAGAACTTCCCGACGGAGCGCGCGGTCGGCATCATCGGCTCGCGCCATTGCACGACCTACGGCGCCTCGCTGGCGCGGAGTTTCGCGCGCGATCTCGCGAAGCAAGGCTGGTGGGTCGTCAGCGGCTTGGCCCGCGGCATCGACACCGCGGCGCACGAAGGCGCGCTCGACGCCGCGGGACGTACCGCCGGGGTCGTCGGCCACGGACTAGACCTCACGTTCCCGCCGGAAGCGATCCGCCTCCGGGCGCGGATGAAGGCTGACGGCTGCGTGCTCTCGGAGTTTCCGCTCGGCCGGCCGGCGGACCGGCAGACATTCCCGCAGCGCAACCGCATCGTCGCGGGCCTCGTCCGCGTGATGGTCGTGGTCGAGACCGACGTCGACGGCGGCAGCATGATCACCGCGCGCTTCGCGGGGGACCTCGGCCGGACGCTCTGCGCGGTGCCGGGCCGCGCCGACAGCCCCGCGAGCCGCGGCTGTCATGCGCTCATCCGGGACGGCGCGACGCTCGTGTCGTCGGTCGACGATATCCTGACCGAACTGGGCGAAAGCCGCGACCAGCCGGCCTTGGCGTTGGTGACCGACCCGCCGGAGTTCGCCCGATGGCTTCCGCACTTCGCCGGCGGCGCCGCGCAGGACGCCGACAGCCTCGCCGCGCTCGCGGATTGCGCCATCGCCGAGGCGGCGGTGGCCCTGACGATGATGGAGATCCGCGGCGTGCTGACGCGCCGACCCGACGGCCGCCACGAACGCGCCTGACTCAGCGGTGCGGCACGTTGCCTTGGTCCGCCGGCACCGGCGCGGTGAGCGGATTACCCTGGCAGAAATCGAGTACTGCCTTCGGCTTCGCAAGGCAGTCGCGCAGGCTGCTGACCACCGGACGCCAGCCGTCGCCGAAGGCGGCCGGATAAGCCGTGGCGCTCAGCCCGGCTCGGTCGGCCTGCCAGAGCGCGCGGACGCAATGCCAGCCTTGTGACACGAAGACGATCTGGTCGTCCGGATAATAGGCCTTCGCGCGCTGGACGGAATCCAAGGTGCGCCAGCCGTAAGGGTCTTCGACGATCGGACAGGTCACGCCCGCCGAGCGCAGGCGTTCGGCCATCTCGCGCGCTTGGACGGCCATGCCGGATGAGACGACAAGCTTCACCCGGCCCGAGCGGGCGAGTTCCGCGGCGGCGGCGATCCGTGGCCGGAAGGTGCCGGAGTGCTCCTGCGTTCCCTGCACGAACTCGTTCGTCCCGAGGAGGACCATGACCGCACCAGCAGGAATCTCATCTGGCGTCGCGGCGAGCCGTCCCCACCCGGCAGACCAGAGCCAGGCATTGGAGCCGACGAAGAATAACGCCAAGAGGGCGAAAACCCACCACACCCCGCGTTTAAGCCATTTAGCCACGAAATAGGAATTAACGCCCAACTTTTCGTAAGCAAGGGGTCTATCAGGGTGGTTATGCCTAAATTTAAGCATCAATAGGTTGCCGATAGCCCGTATTAGGTCATTTTATGGGAAGCACAGCCAATGGCACGGATTCTGCCTACTTTTACTCATCATGAGTGCCAACCCCGCCGCCCCGAACGCCAAAGTCCTGGTCATCGATGACGACAAGGACCTTCGCTATTCACTGCGTCGCGCCCTGGCGGGACTCGGCCACAACGTGATCGAAGCGGACAGCGGCGAGACCGGCGTCGTCGCCGCCAAGCGCGACCAGCCCGACGTGATCCTCCTCGACAACCGCATGGGCGGCATGACCGGCATCGAGACCTTGCAGATGCTCCGCGGTGCGCAGCCGCAGGCGATGGTCATCCTCATGACCGCGTTCGGCACGACGCAGACCGCGATCGAGGCGATGAAGTTCGGCGCCTACGACTACGTGATGAAGCCCTTCGACCAGGCGAAGCTGATCGCGCTCGTCGACAAGGCCCTCTCCGCCCGCCGCGACCTCGCGTCGGCGACGCGCTCGACGCGCATGCTCGTGAACCCGGCCGACTACAAGGAAGGCATCGTCGGCAGTTCTGAACCGATGCAGGAAGTCCTGAAGTCCATCGGCCAGGTCGCCGCGAGCGACGCCACCGTGCTCATCACCGGCGAAAGCGGCACGGGCAAGGAACTCGTCGCGCGCTGCATCCACCAGCATTCCCTGCGGGCCAAGGGTCCGTTCCTCGCCGTCAACTGCGCCGCGATTCCCGAGAACCTCATCGAGTCCGAGCTCTTCGGCCACGAGAAGGGCGCCTTCACCGGCGCGACCAACCAGAAGCCCGGCAAGTTCGAGCTCTGCGACGGAGGCACGATCTTCCTCGACGAAATCGGCGATATGTCCCTGCCCACGCAGACCAAGGTCCTGCGCGCCATCCAGGAAGGCGAGATCCAGCGCGTCGGCGGCACGACGACGCTCAAGGTGAGCGTGCGTCTCGTCGCCGCGACCAACAAGGACCTCGAAGCCATGGTCGCCACGCGCCAGTTCCGCGAAGACCTCTACTACCGCCTCAACGTCTTCCGGATCCGCCTGCCCGCCCTGCGCCACCGCAAGGGCGACGTGCCCCTGCTCGTCGACTACATGCTGCAGCGCCAGGCCGCCGCCAAGAAGCTCAAGCCGAAGCGGCTCTCCGACGAGGCGCTCGACGCCCTGCTCGCCTACGACTGGCCGGGCAACGTGCGCGAGCTCGAGAACGTCGTGCAGCGCGCCAACGTGCTCGCCAAGGGCGAGACGATCCTGCCGAAGGACCTGCCGCAGGACGTCCTCAATCCCCGCAAGCCGGCCGCCTCGGCCCCGACCACCGTCGCCGCCGTCGGCCCCGCCGCCGCGGCCAGCGCCCCGGCCGAAGCCTCCCTGGGCGTCAGCTCCGCCTACGACGCCATCTACAAGCATGGCCGCGCCGGCGACGGTAAGTCCATTCTGACGGCCATCGAGATGGAGATGATCAAGCGGGCGATGGAAGAGACGCGCGGCAACCAGCTGCGTTCCGCGATGATCCTCGGCATCAACCGTTCGACGCTGAAGAAGCGCCTGCTCGAGATGCGCGAGGCCGGCATCAAGGTGTTCACTTAATCTTTGCCACCGGACGGGAAAAGGATTGGTTGGAGGCTCACCCCATGAGCACCTCCTCCCCCCTCCGTACCACGCTGCTGGCCACGGCCGCGCTCTTCCTGAGCTCGTACGCCGCCTTCGCTGGTGAAACGATCCAGATGTTCGACGGCAAGTCCCTCGCCGGCTGGAAGGCTTCCAAGAACTCCCCCGAAGGCACCTACAAGATCGAGGACGGCGTCCTCCAGATCCGCGGCGGCCAGGGCCACCTCTTCTTCGTCGGTGCCGACGGCAAGGCCAGCTTCACGAACTTCGACTTCAAGGCGAAGGTGAAGACCTATCCGGGCGCCAACTCGGGCCTCTACTTCCACACGGCCTATGAAGACAAGGGCTGGCCCTCCCAGGGCTACGAGTGCCAGGTCAACGGCAGCCACAAGGACATCAAGCGCACCGGCGGCCTCTACGCCGTCCGCGACGTCCTCAACACTCCCGCCGCGCCGGACAACGAGTGGTTCGACTACCGCATCCGCGTCGAAGGCAAGCGCATCCAGATCTGGATCAACGGCAAGCAGACCGTCGACTTCACCCAGCCTGAAGACTGGACCCCGCCGAAGGGCATGCCCGGCCGCAAGCTCGGCCACGGCACCTTCGCCATCCAGGCCCACGACCCGGGCTGCAAGGTCGACTACAAGGACCTCGTCGTCGAGCGCCTCTGAGCGGACGGGCGATGAAAGCGAAAGGCGGACCGCACGGTCCGCCTTTTTCGTGCTTACACGTCAGGCGAGCGCGCGCGTGAGCTCGACGATGAGCCTTGCCCGCACGGGCTCCGCCAGAGCCGACAACCGCCGCTGCTCGGCTTCGTATTCGCTCCGGCCTTCGGCGGTCTCGATCGTGATAGGCTTCAGGCCGATCGCGGAGAAGTCGTAAGGGCTGGCACGCATGTCGACCGACCGGGCGACGTGCGCGAGTTCGAACGCATCCGCGGCCAGCTCCGCCGAGACCCACGGCTGCGCCTTCATCGCCCACTTGAAGAGATCCATCGTGACGTGCACGCA
>JBILXR010000073.1:0-9273 GCA_044378215.1 Opitutales bacterium | reverse complement strand
CCGCCCTCGAGCTCTGGAAGAAGATGCTCGGCATGATCTTCGAGACCGGCCACCCGTGGATCACTTTCAAGGATCCGTGCAACGTCCGCTCCCCGCAGGACCACGTCGGCGTCATCCACTCCTCCAACCTCTGCACGGAGATCACGCTCAACACGAGCGCCGAGGAGACCGCCGTCTGCAACCTGGGCTCCGTCGTCCTCGACTCGCACCTCAAGGCCGATGGCAGCATCGACCATGCGATGCTCCGCGAGACCGTCACGGTCGCCGTCCGCGCCCTCGACAACGTCATCGACATCAATTTCTACCCGACCAAGGCCGCCGAGGTCTCCAATCTCCGCCACCGCCCGGTCGGCATGGGCGTGATGGGCCTGCAGGACTGCCTCTACCGACGCGACATCTCCTTCGCCTCCGACGCCGCCGTCGAGTTCAACGACGAGATCATGGAAGCCGTCGCTTACTACGCCTACGACACCTCCGCCGACCTCGCCGCCGAACGCGGTACCTACAGCACCTACAAGGGCTCCAAGTGGGACCGCGGCCTGCTCCCGCAGGACACCGTCGATCTCCTCGAGCAGGAGCGTGGCGAGCCGATCGAGGTCAAGCGTGGCGGCCGCATGGACTGGGCTCCGGTCCGCGCCAAGATCGCCAAGAGCGGCATGCGTAATTCCAACGTCCTCGCCATCGCCCCGACCGCCACGATCTCCAACATCGTCGGCAGCTCGCCTTGCATCGAGCCGACCTACAAGAACCTCTTTGTGAAGAGCAACCTGTCCGGCGAGTTCACCGAGCTCAACGGTTACCTGGTGCGCGACCTCAAGAAGCTCGGCCTGTGGAACCAGGAGATGATGCAGCAGGTGAAATACTTCGACGGCGAACTCCAGGACATCCCGGAGATCCCGCAGGCCATCAAGGACAAGTACCTGACCGCCTTCACCATCGAGAACAAGTGGCTCATCGACGCCGCCGCCCGTCGCCAGAAGTGGATCGACCAGGCTCAGTCGCTGAACCTCTTCCTCCCCACGCCGGACCTGAAGATGCTCTCGCACATGTACCAGTACGCCTGGCGCACCGGTCTCAAGACCACCTACTACCTCCGCACCCTCGGCGCTTCCAACATCGAGAAGGCCACGGTCGAGAAGGCGCCCAAGGCCGAGAAGAAGGAATACACCGCCGAAGAGAAGAACGCGTGCTCCATCGAGGCCATGCGCAACGGCGGCACCTGCGAGGCCTGCCAGTAAGCGTAACTCGAGGGCTCGAGGGCCTGATGACCGGAGGGCCGGAAAATCAAGGGCGTCCGCCAGGACGCCCTTCTTGTTTACCGGGTAGGGGCAGCACTGCGTGCTGCCCTAGCTGCCCGTTCCGCCTCGATGCAAAGGGAGACCGGAAACCGGATAGGATGCTACGGTCATATGCCCCCAGCCAAACATCCGGTTTCCCTTTGTGTTCGGTATCCTTGTCTTGGATAGGGTTGAGCGCCTAACCGCTGACCGCCAACCGCTCCCACCTGCCTTGGGTAGGGCGGTCATTGCCATGACCGCCGTTCGTAGCGGCACGTGCGTATAGCCGGGCAAGATCATCGACCCTCCTGACGTCCGTCCGCCCACGGTCGTGATGGCAATCACGTCCCTGCCTTGATGCATCCCGCCACCTGCCACCCGGAGCTGCCACCCGCCACCTGAAAGTGAACGCAGCTAGGGCAGCACGCGGTGCTGCCCCTACCTTTGCTTCCTCCGGTCCTCCGGCCCGCTTGTCCTCGGGTCCTCTTCGCATCTTTCTTCCATCTTCCATCCTTCATCGTCTATCCTCGCACCCATGCCTTCCCTCGCCACTTCCGCCGGTACGGTCGAGATCCTGACCCGCGAAGAATCCTTCGCCGAGCTCGCCCGCCGGATCAACGCCCTCGCCGCCCGCGGCCCGGCCTCCGTCGGACTCAGCGGGGGTTCCACGCCCAAGGCCTTCTACGCCTGGGTGGTCCGCACCGGCGCGCTCACGGCCGAGGCCCTGGCCCGCATCGACTGGCACGTGAGCGATGAGCGCTGCGTGCCGCTTTCGTCCGATGATTCCAACTTCGGCCATGCCGCCCGCGGCATGCTCGACGCGCTCAGCGTGCCCTCCGCCCGCCGCTTCCCCTGGCCGGTCGAACGGCCGCCCCTCGAAGCCGCGGCCGCCTACGAGGCCGCCTGGGCCGCACGCTCACCGACCAAGGCCTTCGACCTCTGCGTGCTCGGTCTCGGCGACGACAGCCATATCGCTTCGCTCTGGCCGCAGTGTCCGCTCATCGGCCGCGCGTCGGGTCCCCGCTTCGTCGCCACCGAATGGCCGGGACGCGGCTGGCGCCTGACCATCACCGAAGCCGGCCTCGCCCAATGCGCCTCGATCGTCGTGCTCGTCGGCGGCGCCGCCAAGGCGTCCGCCCTGCGCGAGATCGCCTGCGGTGACTTCCAGCCCGCCCTGCACCCTGGCCAGACGCTGCGTGCCTTCGCGTCACGCGTCACTTGGCTGGCGGATCGGGAAGCGGCGGCTCAGCTCTGAGCAGGGTGCTGGCTACGGCTTGAGGCGGTCCGTCCCTGACCGCTCAGCCGTGGCCTCAGCGGGCCCCGCCGACGGCCTCAGACGCGGGCTTAGCCTTAGCCTTAGCCTTGGCCTTGGTCTTCGGTTCCGGCGTCGGCTCAGGTGTCGCCGTCGGGCGGGCCACCAGGTTGTCGACGATGACCGCCGTCCGGTAGCGTGCGTCTTCGGTCGCCGCTAGGTTCTCGGTCACGAAGATGAGATAACGGCTCGTCGGGCGGAAAATGAGCGTGGTCGAGCGGATCAGCTTCTGTTCGCCATTGGTTTCAGCGGCGGCCATGAAGAAGCGGCAAGGCGAAGTCTTCTCGAAGGCTTTCGGGTAACGGGCCGAGCCACGGCTGTTGGCGGTGAATGAAACGCCATTGATGGAGACCGCGATCCGGGAGGTGGTGAAATTCATCAGTTGCACCGTCCCATAAGGGAATCCTTCGGGGCTGAAATCTAGGATTTTGGTCTGGGCGATGCCGCGCTTCTCGTCCGAGAAGAGCAGGACACCCAGGTCGACGTCCTGCTCGCCGATCGGAATGGTGCAATAGGGCACCCAGGCGAAGATGGGCTTTCCGGCCTTGTCGATTTCCGGCGTGACGGTCTTCCGAACGATCACGGCATCAGGGTCGCCTTGGTAGTCGATTGCATAGCTCAGGGACATGATGTCTGGAGAGACCGGGACGCGTTCCTTGCCCATCGTCAGCGCGAGTTCCGGGAACTCTTCGGGTGCGCTCCACCAAGCCAGGCGAAGTTTGCAGTTGCGCAGCGGCTTAGCCGCCGGGCGGCCTTGGGCCGGCCGTGATTCCTTGGATGCCGGTTTTTCCGCGGCGGCAGGTTCGCGCTTCGTCTGGGCTTGGGCCAGGCTGAGCAGGAGTAAGTATCCGCCAAGCACGGCGGGTAGAATTCGACGCAAGGACATGTCAGATTTCGTTGGCCGCAAGCCAGCGCTGGGAGGTTGGACGGAAGCGGCGTCCAAGGATACGGTTAATCCTTCTTTCTTCGAGCAGGGCGGTTTTTTCCGGACCGTTGGACCCGGGCGGCATGTCCGACGACTTATATACTTCATACATCTCGGGCAGCACTTGGCGGTCATACTCCTTGAGGGAACTCGAATTTTCACGGTAGGCCAACTTACGGCGGGTCGGTTCAACGTAGTCGGGGTATTTCTGGCCGACCGCCATAGCGACGTATTCGGTGGTGCGTTGGACGACGACTTCGACCCAGGCCTTGCCGATGACGTTGCCCGCGTCGTCGAGGGCCTCGCCGTAGGCGCGGATGACGAAGGTGTCGGAGCGGGCGGTCAGGTTGGGCCCGATGGAATTCAGCACATCCATCTGGGTGACGATACCCGGGGCGCCGAGGCCAGCGATGATGTCTGGTTTCGGTGCGGAAGGATTTTTGCTCATCGCCCGCAGCGAGGGGAAGCGCTGGTTGGCCGGGATCGGAGGGTAGGCGCTGCTTTGGGTCCACCATTCCCTGCGTGAGCTTACCCGCAAATTTCCGAACAGAAGGTTGTTCGGGTCCTCGGGGGTCGTGCTTGCCGGGGCGTTGAAAATCCCTCCCGCGGCGGCGATAGCGGTGTCATTGATCGTGGTCTTGTCGATCGCGGCCTGGAGGGCGCCCTTCAGGCCGAAGTTATCGTCATTGATCAGCCGGCGGTTGACGAAATCAGCCAGTGACATGAACGGGCCGCGGGAACGGATTTCCTCGACCACGGCTCCGGCGAGCTCGTCGATCTGCTTGTCATCCAGTTCGCGATAGCTTGTCCAAGGATCGTTGCCGGTCTTGTCCGCAGGCTGACCAAAGGCGCGGGCGAACTTGGTCAGGGCCGTGCCGGTCGCCTTGTTGGTGGCATCGGGCAGGGTCTGCCCGCGCAGTCCCGCCAGCAAGGCCTTCCAGGCCGCTCGCGAGGTCGAGTTCACATTGAAGCCGCCGTCGTAGAGCGAGTTTCGTGCCAGGTATTTCGGATGGGGGAACTCGCTCTCGGGCAGGGTAAGGGAACTGTTGTAGTTGGCGATCGTGGTGTATGATGGCTTGCCGTCAGGCAGGTACTTGATGCGGCGGTTGGCCAAGAGAGCCTGACCGGCGTTAAGCTGTACCTTGTACTCGTCGAACCGGGTAGGGTTGGCGAGTCCGGCGGCGGCGAGCGCCGCGGCTTGGGCCTTGCGCACGTCGTCGTCGAGCGGCAGGTCCGCGCCCGAGTTCGGCCAGGCGTTCTGAATGCCGTCGCGGTGCGAGAATGAGTTCGCTTGGAGGTTCAGCCCGCTGAAGTAGTAGCTATCCCAGAGCGTATAATTCGCCGCGAAGGCATGGTCGGTCCGAATATCGGTCCGGTTGCGAAGGACGAGCGAGCCCACGTGCTTGGCGACGTAGCCGAGTTCCGGTACCGGGCCTTTCACGTCTGCCGGTAGGGAGGACTCGCTCGGGAAGAGATCGCGCGGGCCGGGCCATTCGACGATGCGGGTCAGGTCGCCGATGCCCGGGTGGGCGAATGACGAGCCCACCGTGAAGTCAGCATCGGTGCTTTTTTCGGCGAAGGCGACCGTGCCGAGCTGCGAGAGCGAGAGCAGCGGGCGGCGGGGGATCGAGTAGAGGATGACATTACTCTTTCCGCCGGTGGCGTCGTCGATACTGGCACCCCAGAAGGCACGTCCATCGGAGGTCGTCGGAAACTCTGTGATTGTGTTATCGAGGCCGAAGCTGCGCTGGGACTGAATCCAGCCGACTGGAGTATGGGCCTTGCCGTCATAGCCGAATAGTTGTGCCTGCTGGGCTCGGTAACTGAGGAAGTAGGGCGTCATGGGCGCATTACGCATCTCTGCGGGCGTCTGGAAGATGAAACCCGCGCCGTAATTGGGATCCGTGGCGCTCGGCTGCATGCCGAAATTGCTGGCAGCGGAATTGTTGCCTGTGGGGTACCATTTGCTGGTATTCCCCGTCATGTTGGCGGCGCGTAGGACGAAGTCGACGCCCAAGACCGGCGTAATCAGGCCGTTGGCGCTAAGGCTGCTTTCTTCCGCCATGAACAAGGTGTCCGCCTTCGAGGCCGTGGGTTCGATGTCGTTGAATTCTGGGTCCTTCTGGAACGGATCCATTTTAACGCCATCGGAGGTGGTCAGCCCCGTACTGCCTTCGATGCGGAAGTCTGGGTCTTTTTTGTCCGTCTTGCCGGTCCATTTCAGGTCAGGTACGGTGAAGTAAGCGGAGTCGTGGTTGCTGTTGCTATACATCGGCCAGCCGCCGGTCATCGCCTGGAAATTGAGGAGCAGGCTTTCGTCCACGCAGTTGAAGCCACGGACGGTCTGCGTGCCTTCGGCGAATTTCTTGATGAGACGAGGCGAACCGATGGTCTCCGGGATATAGGAGGAAGCGTCTTCATCCGGCGTCCCGAACCAACGGCGATGAGTATTCAGCTCCGCACCACCATCGATGCTCTTCTTGCCTATGAGGTAGAAATTCCAGCTTTGGTTGCCGACCAAGGCGATCTTGCCGTTGCGCTTGAAGGGGGCCTGGTAATTGGCGGGGTCCGTCGGAGTGTAGGTTGGATTGTCGTCCATCGTCCCCCATTTCCCGTCTGTTCCTATTGAAGTTTCGACCTTTTCGCATTCCGCGCCCACCACATAGCCATTGTAGTTCAGCCACCCTGAGTTGCGGGGCAGGATTCTGATCGCCTGCGGGCGTATCCGATTCAAGCTGGCGCCGGATCCGTCCCAGGCTTCGCCGCTTGGTGAAACCATGGCGTCATGGACTATCCGTTGTCTTTGGACTAAATCCCAAAGGTCGTACAGCCGGCGGGCGTATTCCTTGTCGTCGAGGCCGCCACCAGCGCTGCCCCAGGTGACCATCGCGCCGTTCTTTTCATACTCTGCGTAGATCTTGCAGGTTTCGAAGTCGAGCGTCCAAAGTACGCGTTCCGCGCTGCGGTCACCCGAGCCCATGCGGGAGCGGACGTTGTGGAAAGGCGTCATCTTGTAGAAGGCCTTGTTTTCATCCGTGAAACCAATCGCGCCCGGGATGGAGACGTTGGTGTTGGTGCTGTTGACGAGTCCGCCGGCCGAGGGCGCGGCGCCTAAGACCCTGATCTCGCCGGGTTCGAGTCGGATCACGTTGCCTCCCGCTGACGTCGTGCCTCCAGGGCCGGCGACGATGCGGAAGGACATCGAGCGATTGTCATTCTCGCCTCCGCCGATGACAACGTCACCGATGTCTACCAGCCTGTTGACTAACCTGTTGCGGTTAGGATCAGCCGGCGTCGGCGCAGGCGGGTTCGGCCACCAGCCGATGGGGTATTCACCCGTGGCCCATGGTGCCTGCTCATATTGATATTCCGTCGAGTGAAAACTGGTCATGACGCGGAAGAGGAAGCGGAATGGGCTGCTGGCACCGTTCGTGACCATCGCCAGGCCTTCGAATTCCAGTGCGACGTCGTATGGGTTATGGATTACGACCATGGGGTTGATCGTCATGCCGAGATTCGCTTTTCCGATGGTTCCGGCTTCGCGGACTGCCGAATAAATGGTCGAGAAGCGCAGGATCGTCGGGGCGAGGACCGGACTGGTAGGCCAGGTGCGCGTCGAGGTCTTCCGGTTGTCCGTCCCGGTGGCCGGAAGACCCGCGAGCGTTCCGGCAGTGGTGGGGGCGCCCAGCCCGGCGGCAGTTATATTGTAAACGTTACTAGGCGTCGTGGAAACGGGTGTCGTGCTAGGAGCGCTCGGGCTGATTCGATAAGCCGTGGTGAAAGGCTCACGATAACGTCGTTGAGCGAGGAAGTCCGGCCCCACTCCGCCGTCGGCGAGGTTGTTCCGGTAGTGGTAGTTCTTGGGTCCGCTGCCGTCGGCGAAGAAATTATTCGGCCTTGGGTGGAGCGGGGCGAAATGGTCGTCTCCCGTGACCGTATTAGCCAGGCGCACGGGGAAGTCGCGGTGGCCGGTCGCGTAGGTGAGGGGTTCGATACCACGGGCGACGTAGCCCAAGGAGTCGGCGGGGGCACCTTGGCCGCGCAGGGCGCCGCTGGTGGCGGCCGCCGCCTCGATCTCGCGCTTATACATCCGGTAATGGTTGCGATAGAGGTCCCAGGTGGGACCGCGGACGATGCGAGCGGTCCAGTTGTCCGCATGATTCTCGCCAAGGGGGTGATTGGGATAGGTGAAGACGTCGCTGGGGGCGTTGGCGGCCCCGCTTTGGACGTTGGCCGCATTGCGGGTCTGGTTAAAGAATTTCGATGAAAGCGGGACTTCGTAGGCGAAGCCGAGGCGTTCGGGAGTCTCTCCTCCGTTGCGGTTCCTGATGAGTGTGACGGTGGTGCCGATGCTCGCGATCTGGCTCAGGTAGCGTGGCGCCCATTCTGGAGAGCGCGGGGAAGCCATGAGCACCTCTGAGGGGCTGCCGATCTTGTCCATCAGGTTGGGCCGGTTGTAGTCCAAATCTGACGCGAAGCCGGCGACGGTCGTCGCATTCGGCGCTCCATGGAAAAAGGACGGCCTGCGGTCATTCGTCGCACCGGCTTTCTGCCCCGGGAAAACTTCGAGCGTGCGGAAGACGGAGTAGGGCAGCTCGAAGGCCGTCGAGAGGTCGGTCTTCACGCCGCCGTTGAGGGTGTCGCTGAGCACCGAGAAGGACCAAGGCGTGATCTCATGCCAGAGCAGGCGATTCGCCGTGGTGATGGCGTTGCCGGCCGCGTCGCTGCCTAGGTTCTTCGCCCAGGCGTTGATTTCGCTGCGGCTGCGCGTCCTCGTCAAACCGAGGTCTTTCCAGGTGGCCCCAGGATTGCCGATCGTGGCGAGGATGTCCTGATTGCGCAGGCTGAGGTAGTTGCTGTCGAAATTGCCGGGCATCAGCGCGGCCGTGGCATTGAATGAGGGTGTCACGGACTCGAAGGAACTCCGCTGGGCGGCGGTTCCGGCGAAGCCCTTATCCCAATCCGTCAGGCCGGGGAGAGCCGTGCCGCTGTTGCTGACGGCGTGGACATCCGGCAGGTTGACCTTGGCCTTGATGCCTTCGTCGCCGATCCAATAGGCGAACCTTCCGTTCACGCCGAGCCCGCCGCCGCTGGCGACGGAAGGCCCCGGCATCGGCATCGCCGGCAGGTCGATCGCCCCGTAGAACCGCTGCTGGCTTGGCGTCGTCGCCGAGGTCGGCCACTGGATGCTTCCGGAAGCCGGCTGGGAGGAGACCGCGGAGGATCCTCCGACGAGTCGCACGAAGTCGCCGGCGAGCGTCGATCCGAGGGAGTTGATCAGGGCCTGGCCGTCGCCGATCGCCTTGCCATCGGCGCCGAAATTTTTTCGGTTGGGCAGGTAGTAGTTCAGCGAGGTGACCGATGGGTTGACGAGTTCGGGGTCGCCCGCTACTGACATAGGCGAAGTCAGCCAGCCCAAGAAGAGGCGCGTGTCATGCGGGTCGGCCACGTTCCAGTCGCGAGGCTTCGAGGTGTCGGCGCCGCCGGTCGACCAGACTCCGGTCCAGTAACGTTTCTGGTGGGCAACACCGCCTGCAGGCTTGTTCGGATTCTTGGCGGCGGCGGGCGCGATGTCGCCGGAGGGTGATGTGACCTCGGCAGAGAACATATCCGCGCGCATGGAGACGCGCTGGTCGGGGCCCATCGTGGCCTGCAGTTGGCCGATGGCGATGCGGGCCGAGGCAAGGGCGTTCAAACGCGCACGGAGGTAGCCGGAATGGCTCTGCGCCAGGCGGCTTTCCACCTGCAGGAAAGAGGCG
>JBILXR010000072.1:0-9311 GCA_044378215.1 Opitutales bacterium | reverse complement strand
AAGCGGGCTACGCGCACATGCATCCGACGCTCGAGGGCGGAGAGTATGCGGATAATCCGACGTTGGCTTTCCGCCTGCGCTTACCGGCTCCGGGGACTTACGACTTCTGGCTGAATCTCAACGACGGTCAGGACGAGCTCCTCCGCGCGACGTTGGTCGTCAGCCCTTGAGCTGGCGGTAGAAGTCCACCGTCTCGGCCAAGCCCGACCGGACCGAGGACTTGGGTTTCCACCCGGCGGAAAGCAGACGTTCGGTCGAAGCGAGCGAATGGCGTACGTCGCCGGCGCGCGGAGGCAGGTGTTCGATCGCCGACTTCGAGCCAGTGAGACGCAGGATCTCCTGCGCGAGTTCGAGAATGGATTGGCTGCGGCCGTAGCCGACATTGTAGGTGCCGGCCATGTCGGCCGAAGCTCCGGCGTAGGCCAGCGCGCCGACGATGTCCGTCACGTGCACGAAATCACGGGTCTGACCGCCGTCGCCATGGATGCCGATGGGCTCCTGGCGGAGGGCCTTGGCGATGAAGATCGGCACGGCGGCGGCGTAGGCCGAGCGCGGGTCCTGCCGCGGGCCGAAGACGTTGAAGAAGCGTAAGGAGGTCGTGCCGAGACCGTGGGTCTGGCGGTAGGCTTCGAGCAGGCGTTCGCCGGCGAGCTTGGTCTCCGCGTAGGGGGACTTCGGCTCTGGCGGCATGCTCTCCAGCTTGGGCACGGTCGGATTGTCGCCGTAGATGGCAGCCGAGGAAGCCAGGACGACCTTGCGGGCGCCCGCGTCCACGGCGGCGGCAAGGACGCGACGCGTGCCCTCGGTGTTCAGTTCGGCGCATTCCGCCGGCTTGGCGACGGATTCCGGCACCGAGATCATGGCGGCGAGATGGTAGACCTCTTCGGCGCCAGCCATCGCTTCACGCAAGGCCGCGTCGTCGAGGATAGAGCCGCGCACGAAGCGACAGGCGATGCCCTCCAGATTCCGGGCGTAGCCGCTCCGCAGATCGTCGAGGACGGTGACCTCCGCCTGACCGGCGAAATGACGGACGAGATGGGAGCCGATGAAGCCCGCGCCGCCGGTGATGAGGACATGCTTACTCATATGCGTGCGACGATTTCCCTCATGGCGGGCAGCTGCTCCTCGATCGAGGCGACCAGCTTGAACTGGGTGCGACAGCGGTCAAGGTTGTGCGTGGGGCGCTTGATCTTGAAGTAGGTGTCGCCCTCGAGCCAGTCGGTCAGGAAACGCAGGCCGATCTCGAAGGTGATGAGTTTACCGGCGAAGGGCAGGAGTTCTTTCTCGCGGGGCGTCAGGAAACCTCGCGCGGAAGCCAGATAGCCGCGGACCAGCGCCTCGAACATCGGCAGCTGCATCGTGACCTTGGAGAGGTCCGTCTCGTCTTCGGCCGCGGGGGATGTCGAGGTGCGCACCAGGTCGCCGAAATCGTAGAGAGCCGAACCGGGCATCACCGTATCCAGGTCGATGACGCAGACGCCCTCCTGGGTGACGTCGTCGAGCAGCACATTATTCAGCTTGGTGTCGTTGTGCGTGACGCGTTCGGGCAGGGTGCCGTCGCGGAGCGCATCGACGACCACGCCTACCTCGTGGGCCCGGGCTAGGCCGAAGGCGATCTCCGGCCCGGCGGCGGCGGCCCGGCCGTGGCTGTCCTTGACCAACGCCGCCTGGAAGCGGGCGAAGCGGGACAGGGTGTGGTGAAAATCCGGAATCGTCTCATGGAGGCGCTCTCCCGGCAGGTCTGCGAGCAGGGCTTGGAAGGCGCCAAAGGCCTTGGCCGCCGCTTCGGCTTGGGCGGGCGAGCGGACCACGTCGTGTCCGGTGGCGCCTTCGATGAAATCATAGCAACGCCAGCGGTTGCCGCTCGGGTCGACATGCCAGGCCTTCCCCTGATGGGTCGGGATCAATCGGAGCGCGCGACGATGGGCGTCGGTCGTCCTGGCGGCGCTCAGTTTTGCATGGGCATGGGCGCAGACCCGCGCCACGTTCTCCATGAGCAGGTCCGGTTGCTTGAAGATCTGATGATTGATGCGCTGAAGGATGAGGCGCCGTTGCTGGCCGGCGATTTCTATTAGCGTCAGGAAAGTGTCGTTGATGTGGCCGCTGCCATAAGGGGCCGCCGAGACGATCGTCCCTCCGAAGTTGAATTCGGAAGCTACGACCAAGGCATCGGCGGCGGTGGCGGCCATGTCAGGACCAGAGTGACGCCGGGTAGGAGCCCGACTGCACCTGACGCAGGATGCTGGCCTGCACGACGGGCTTGTCTTCGCGGTAGGTTACCCCGAACCAGGCGGAGTCGGTGCGCAGGACTTGGCAGGTGGCCTGACCGGCACGGATCAGGTTGCCGACCGACAGCGGGATGTAGGCTTCGCTCTTCATCTCCGTCCCCTTGGCGCGAAGGAAGGCGTCGAAGTCCGCGGCGAGCTGCGGGAAGATGGCGGGCGTGAAGCCCCACATGTTCATCGAGACCGGCTCTTCGCCCGTCAGGCTGACGACCGAGCCGTCCTCGCCGCGGTGTTCAGCGCCACGGGGTAGTTTGGCGATCTTCGTCAGTTCCTGGATGTCGGTGAGGCGGCCGGACGCATCGGTCTGGCAGACGCCGCGAGCGACGGTGCCGTGTTCGGAGAGCGTGTGCTTCAACGTGAACCCGACCATCGAGTAGTCGGTCGAGCGCACGTCGAGGTTTTGCAGGTGACGTGCGAGGACGGCGTAGGAGTCCTGACCGTAGAAGTCGTCGGCGTTGATGACGGCGAAAGGCGTATCGACGGCGTCGCGGGCGCAGAGGATGGCGTGCGTCGTGCCCCAGGGCTTCTCGCGTCCGGCGGGCACGGAGAACCCAGCCGGCAGCTGGTCGATGGTCTGGAAGGCGAAGCCGACGTCGATGCGTCCGGTGAACTTCGCGGCGATGCGCTCGCGGAAATCTTTCTCGAAGTCCGGTCGGATGATGAAGACAACTTTAGCGAAGCCGGCGCGCAGGGCGTCGAAGACGGAGTAATCGAGGATGGTTTCGCCGGAGGGGCCCATCGGGTCGATCTGTTTGAGACCGCCGTAGCGGCTTCCCATGCCGGCGGCGAGGACGAGGAGGGTCGGTTTCATGTCAGAGAGATTGGCGGAGGCGGGTGGTCACGTCGGCCTTGAGGCGGTCGATGAAGCCGGTCGTATAGTCGATCGGGTCAAGCGACTCCTCGTGGACCAAAGGGGTGAGATCCATCGCCCATTGCATGGCGGATTCTTGGTCGGTCGTATGCGCCTGGCCGAAGGTGGCGTTGGCCATGCGGCGGCCGATGACGGCCAGATCATAGCGTTTCCCTCCGGCGATCTGGGTCGCGAAGACTTCGTTCAGGGCACGGGCGAGCTCGGGGCGAGCCGAGACGGGCATAGGGGTCTTCTCGGAATCCACGAGCCAGTCGAGGTCGCGCCAGACTTCGCAGCCGTAGACTTTCTGCGGGCGGTCGGCCTTGGGCAGACGGCGGAGGGCTTCCAGGCAACGGAGGGCGCAGCCGACGTGCGTATCATGCTTGTCGGCGAGATTGTGGAGATAGACGACTTCGGGTCGGGTGACTTCGAGAATCCGGAAGAGGTCATCGCGGACGACCGTCTCGCGGGCGTCGCGCACGGACTTGCTCGGATGGCCGAGCTGGGCCATGAAGGCGTATTGGCCGATGACCGCGGCGGCGTCCTGCTCGCGGATGCGTTCCGCGGCGATCTGATCGTCGGTCCAGTCGCGGAACTTGCCGGCGCGGGAGCTCCCGCGTCCGTCGGTGATCGTCACCCCTCCGAACCAGCGGTCCTTGTGGTCGTAGCAGGCGAGGATGCCATGGAAGGCCATGAACTCCAGGTCATCCTGGTGGGCGCCCATCCCGAGGTGGGTGGTGCGGCGAAGGGCCTCCGGGGCGGCCAGTCCGTCCGGGATCATGAGGCGGGCGCGCGGGTTGAGCGTGATCATCGGCGGAGGGAAGGGAGGGAGGCGGCGGCGACGGCCTGTCCGTGCCGCTTATCTTTCTCGGAAGGGACCACGAGGTCGATACGAAGTTCAGGAAATTCGTCACACAGGACAGCCTTGGCGTGTTCGATGATGATGTCGCCGCCGTGGCCGGAGGTCACCCGGCCCATGATCAGGAGGCAGCTCATCTCGTAGAAGCTGGCGAAGTGCGCGATCGAGTAACCGAGGGCGATACCGATGGCCTCGTAGACCAGGTGGGCGCGCGGGTCGCCGGCAAGCATGAGGCGCTGCAGTTCCTCAAGCTGCTCGGGCAGCTTAAGGGACGGCGGCAGGTCGATGCCGGCCGGCGGGAGCAGCCGCCCGACGCCTTGCTGGCTGAAGTATTGCACCGCGCAGCCGCGATCGCCCGACCATTCGTCGGCGGGGCCATCGGCGCGATAGTCGACCGGCACGAAGGCCAGCTCGCTGAGCCAATTGGTGAGGTTGCCGGCCTGGTCGACGTAGCCGGCGGCGACGCTCGTGCCCATGGCGACGCCGAGGACGGCGTTGCGACCGAGCGACATCGAAGCCGCGAGCGCGGTGACGTCGCCGTCGTTAAGCACCTCGAAAGGCACGCCGTGATGCTTGGCTAGGTCGACGAACATGTCCCGGACGCGGGTGTCGAAGACCTCCGGAGCGGTCACGCCACGGAAGAGCGAGGCGATACGGACCTTGTTGTTGACATAGACCCCCGCGGAGGAGCCGCCGATGGCGTCGACACGCGGAAGATGGCGGGCGGCGAGTTCGAGCGAATGGCGGATGCCGTTGAGATGGTAGTCGGGGTCGGACTGGAAGTACGGATCCCACTTCACCTCTTCGGAGAACACTACTTGGCCGTCGATGAGGGCGGCGCACTTCCGGTCCGAGCCTCCGAGGTCGAAGCCGATACGGCAGCCGTCCAGGTGACGGCCGAGGGGGAGATGCGAAGCGGCGGCGGCGGGAAGCTCGGCGGCGGCCACGCTGCGGAAAGAGAGCGGGGCTTCGAAGACCTTACGGAAGAAGTCAGCGTCGAAAGCTCGCCGTCCGGAGGGGGCGTAGTCGGTTCGGAGTTTCGTGCTCAGGTGCTCAGCGGCCGGCCCGCTGAGCAGGACTTCGGAGCCGCCACGAGACCAAAGCAGGAACTTCACCGACCGTTCGACATGCTGATAGGTGGTGGCGTCGTCGACGCCGCCGGCTAGGACCTGCGTGCGGAAGAGGGAGGCCGTGCCATCGGAGCGTCGTAGGGCGATCGTCAGTTCCGTCGAGCCGGGGGTAGCCGCGCAGCGGCGCAGGTAGGCACGCGTCCAGAGGGACGCCGGTACCAGGTTCGGATCGATGATGGAACGATGGCGTGGGTTGACGTCCATCTTCGGTTTCAGAGCCTCTTGGCCGCGGCGGCGTCGAGGTGGAACGTGCAGGCCGGGTGACGTTGCAACCACGTCGCCGGGCAGTCGGCGGACGGGGCTTCCTTGATGGCGCGGGCCACGATCTCGGACTTCGCCTCGCCGAAGGCGAGCAGCGCGACCTGGCGGGCTTCAAGGATCGTCGCCACGCCCATCGTGAGGGCGCCGTGCGGGACTTGCGCGAGGTCGCCGAAGAAGACCGAGTTGTCTTTACGGGTCACGGCGTCCAGGGGCACCCAGCGGGTCCGGCAGTCAGCGGCCGAGGGCGGTTCGTTGAAGCCGATGTGTCCCGTGCGACCGATGCCGAGGATCTGGAGATCGATGCCGCCGGCAGCGCGGATCGCCGCTTCATACTCGGCGCAATGACTCGCCGGGTCTTTCGCCATCCCGTCCGGGATGTGGATATTGGCCGCGGGGATATCGAGATGACGGAAGAGGTTCTCCTCCATGAAGGACCGGTAGGACTGCGGATGGTCCGGGCCGAGGCCTTCGTATTCGTCGAGATTGAACGTGATGACCGAGCGGAAGCTCAGACCTGCTTCGCGATGCAAGCGGATGAGCTCCGCGTAGAGGGGCAGGGGCGTGGAGCCTGTCGCCAGGCCCAGCACCGTCGCCTTGCCCGATTTCAGGCGTAACTGAATCAGGTCAGCTATCTCCCGGGCGATCGCCTGTGCGGCGGATTGCTTGTCGGAGTGAAGCCGGGTCGAGATCATCTTAGCCGAGCGTCGTGAGCATGCGCGCGATCTCATCACGCTTCGCCTTGGCTTCGTCGAGCTGCTTGCGGGCGCCTTCAAGGATCTTCGGCGGAGCCTTCGAGATGAAGGCCTCGTTCGTGAGTTTGGCTTCACCGGCGGTGACCGCCTGTTCGAGCTTGGCCAGTTCCTTGGCGAGACGGACCTTCTCGGCGGCCACGTCGACCATGCCGGAGAGTTCGAGCATCACCGTGCCGAGCGAAGTGAGCGAACCCGTGCGGCCGCCCGCGTCGTCGGCGAAACCGATTTCGGCGAGGCCGGCGAGGCTGCTGAGCTTTTCGCGGTTGGCGGTGAGGAGGGCCTTGGCCGTGGCGTCCTTGGCGATGACCGTGATCACCGCGTCGCGGCGTGTGGCCTGGTTGGCCTGGGACTTCAGGCCGCGGACGGAGGCGACGAACTCGCGGAGCAGGGCGACGTCAGCCACCTTGGCGGCGCTGAGCTTGATGCCGTTCTCGCGGAGGACGCGGAGGAGGTCGCCGCCGGTGCCGGTATGATGGTTCTGGATGAAGTCTTTCTCCGTGCCGTAACCGAGGAGGTGCCAGAGCTCTTCCGAGATGAACGGCGCGACCGGGTGGAGGAGCAGGAGGAACTGGCGCAGGACGAGGTCCTGGACCGCGAGACAGTTGTCGACCAGGGCGGCATCGCGCAGGCGGGCTTTCGAGGCTTCGACATACCAGTCGCAGAAGTCGCCCCAGAAGAACGAATAGAGACCCTGCGCGTAGGCGGTGAACTCGTGTTCGTCGAGGTTCTTGGTCGTGCTGTCGGTCAGCTCGGCGAGACCTTGCAGGATGGCGAAGTCGTCGTCGTCGAGCTGCGATGCCTTGATGCGACTGACCACGGCGGCGAGCGTCGAGTTGTCGGCCATCGGGCCGGACATCTGACGGAAGCGGGCGGCGTTCCAGAGCTTGTTGCAGAAGTTGCGGCCTTGGCCGACACGATCCTCGTCGAAGAGGATATCCTGGCCCTTGGGGGCGATGGACAGCAGGCCGAAGCGCAGTCCGTCGGCGCCGAACTTGGCGATGAGGTCGAGCGGCTCGGGCGAGTTGCCGAGCGACTTCGACATCTTGCGGCCGAGCTTGTCGCGGATGATGCCGTTGAAGTAGACACGCTTGAACGGGATGCGCTGGCGGATTTCGTCGTCGGTGAGCGTCTTCTTCTCCGGACCATGGAGTTCGAGGCCGGCGATGATCATGCGGGCGACCCAGAGGAAGATGATGTCCGGTCCCGTGGCGAGGGCGCCGGTCGGATACCAGTGCTTGAGCTCTTCGGTCGTCTCGCCCGGCTTGCGCCAGCCGATGGTCGCGAGGCACCAGAGCCAGGAAGAGGCCCACGTGTCGAGCACGTCGTTATCCTGTTCCCAATTCTCGGCATCGGCCGGAGCCGTGAGGGAGACGTGCAGGTTCTTCGGGTCGTTGCGGTCGGCCCCCTTGCGATACCAGACCGGGATACGGTGGCCCCACCAGAGCTGGCGGCTGACGCACCAATCCTGGATGTTCTCGAGCCAGTGGAGGTAGGTCTTCGTCCAGCGTTCGGGGTGGAACTTGATGATGCCCGAAGTCACGGCGCGTTTCGCTTCGTCAATCTTCGGGTAGCGGATGAACCACTGTTCGCTGAGGCGAGGCTCGATCGGCACGTCGGCGCGTTCGGAGTAGCCCACGGTATTCTCGTAAGGCTCGGTCTTCACCAAGGCGCCGAGTTCCTCGAGCAGCTTCTCGGCCATCGCGCGAGCCTTGAAGCGTTCGATACCGGCGAGCGGACCCGCGTCGGCGTTCATCGTGCCGTCGGGGTTCATCACGTCGTTGACCGGCAGATTGTGGCGCTTGCCGATATCGAAGTCGGTGCGGTCGTGGGCCGGGGTGACCTTCAGTACGCCCGTGCCGAAATCCTTCTCGACGGCCGTGTCGCCGACGATCGGGATCTGGGCGCGCGGGAAGGGGCGCCAGACATGCTTGCCGATGAGGTGCTTGTAGCGCTCGTCGTCGGGGTGGACCGCCACGGCGGCATCGCCGGGGATGGTCTCCGGACGCGTGGTCGAGATCTCCAGGAACGTTCCGGGGAGTTCGGCGACCTCGTAGCGCATCCGGTAGAGGGAGCCCTTCGAGGGCTTCATGATCACCTCTTCGTCGGAGAGGCCTGTCTGCGAGACCGGGCACCAGTTCACCATGCGCTTGCCGCGGTAGACATAGCCGCGTTCGTAGAGCGTGACGAAGGTCTGCAGGACCGCCTGCGAGTAGCCGGCGTCGAGCGTGTGGACCGTGCGGTCCCAGTCGCAGGAGGCGCCGAGCTTGCGGAGCTGTCCGAGGATGATGCCTCCGTGCTTGTCGCGCCACTCGGAGGCGACCTGGATGAACTTCTCGCGGCCGAGGTCGTGGCGCGTCTTGCCTTCCTTCTGACGGAGTTCCTTTTCGACGCGGGACTGCGTGGCGATGCCGGCGTGATCGGTGCCCGGGAGCCAGAGGGCGGACTTACCTTCCTGACGGGCGCGGCGGACCATGATGTCCTGCAGCGTGTTATTGAGCAGGTGTCCCATGTGCAGGACGCCGGTGACGTTGGGCGGCGGGATCATCACCGCGAACGATTCGCGGGAATGGTCGACCCTGCCTTTGAAGCAACCGGCGGCCACCCAGCGGTCGTACCACTGCTGCTCGACGCCCTGGGGTTCGTAAGATTTGGGGATTTCAGCCATCGGAAAGGGGAATGATTAGGGGTTAAGTTGGGGATTGAAAAGAACGGACTAGGCAGGCATTAAGATAAGCAAGCCAGGCCCCATGCAACGGGTGGCCGACGAATCCCGCCAGGTCCGGAAGGAAGCAACGGCAGTCAGTTCATCCGTGTGCCGTGGCAAGCCTGGCCCCTTCCTTTTCAATCGACGCCTTCCCTTCATTTGGGAGGGCGTCCTGCTTTGTCCCCAAAGAAGAAAGGGTGCTAATCGCACCCTTTCGTTCGAAAACTCCGACGACGTTCAGAGCGAGTGGATGCTCGACTTGCTGACGGCCATCGCGGCTTCCTTGAAGGACTCGCTGACGGTCGGGTGAGCGAAGCAGGTGCGGGCCACGTCTTCGGCGCTACCGCCGTATTCCATGTGCGCGCAGGCCGCGGCGATCATCTCGGACGCGCCCTTGGCGACCATCTGGACGCCGAGGAGCTTGTCGGTCTTGGCGCAGGCGATGACCTTGACGAAACCCGAGGTGCAGT
>JBILXR010000071.1:0-9449 GCA_044378215.1 Opitutales bacterium | reverse complement strand
CGTCGATGATCTGGACAGAGCCCTTCTTGGTCTTGGCGTCAAAACGGACCTGGGCACGACAGATGTGGCCGTAGTGAGCGGCGGTGTATTTACGGTCGTCGAGCTCGACGTCCACCATCGAGGCGCCGTCGAGTTTGATGCGGACTTCGACGATGGAATCCTTGGTCGGGACTTCGAGACCATGGACGGCGGCGTGGGCTTTGATGACGCCCTTGCCGTCTTTGGTGGGCTCATCCTTCAGGCGGGTCTGCACGCCCTTGAGTACGCCGTCTTCGACCGTGAAGGTCGGGACGACCATCTTGACCCAGCGCTTGTCCGGCGTGCCGGAGAAGTCATCGGCGAAAAGCAGCTCGCCTTTCTTGGCGATGGATTCGGCCGGAATGGTCGGAGCCGCGAAAGCCGCGGCGGCGAGGAAGAGAGGGAGGAGGGGGCGCAGATTCGAGGTCATGAGGAATGGAGGGCACGAGGACAAGAGGAGCAAATCGGCTGAGCCGCAAGAATGTTTGGAAATGCGAGGGGGCGGAGGCGGCTACGAGGGCACGAGGGCCGGAGGGCACGAGGACACGAGAGGCAGTGCAAAGTGAAACGAGGGGGCGCGTGGGCATGGTGACACGGGGACAAGGGGCATACATTAGAGGCCCGGAGGCTCAGAGGCTTAGTGGATCAGAGAGCGGCTCGTTTCAGGTGGCAGGTGGCGGACCCAGGTGGCGGGTGGCGGGCAAGCGACAGAGATTCACGGGAGACCGGAAACCGGATGATTGGCTAGGGGCATATGGCCGAAGCATTAATTCCGGTCTCCGGTTTCCCTTTGATTGGTTGAATCGTTTCGGGTGGCAGGTGGCAGCCGCAGGTGGCGGGTGGCGGGGAGAGCCCGTCTTCAGGTCTCGGGTCTCAGGTGACCGGGTATCTGGTACGGGTCTTCAGGTTCGGGTACGGGTGCGGGTCCTGAACCTGTACCAGGTGCTGAACACCTGAACCTGGGACCTGATGGCCGAGACCTGGAACCTGATAATGCATTGGCTAACCGCCAACCGCTATCCGCTAACCGCCAACACCTAAGTGCGGCCCCTCTTTGTCCCTTTACTCTTTTCCCCCTTTCCCCCGAGATGGGCCGCGATGTCCACCAGCCGGCTGAATTTTAAACTCGAGGCGACGGCTACCGGTTCGCGGGCCCGGGCGGGTACTTTCCGCACCCTGCACAACGAGGTGAAGACGCCCCTGTTCATGCCCGTGGGCACCCAGGCGACGGTCAAGGCCCAGACGTTCGACACCCTGCTCGATTCCGGCTCCCAGATCCTGCTGGCGAACACCTATCACCTGCTCCTGCGTCCGGGCCCCGAGGTCTTCAAGAGCTTCGGCGGCATCCATAAGTTCACCGGCTGGGAGAAATCCTTCCTCACCGACTCCGGCGGCTTCCAGATCTTCTCCCTGCCGCATGCCCGCAATATGAAGGAAGAAGGCGCCGAGTTCCGCAGCTACGTCGACGGCGCCATCCACCTGCTCAGCCCCGAAACCAGCATCGGCACGCAGGTCGCCATCGGCAGCGACATCATGATGGTGCTCGACCAGTGCATTCCTTCGACCGCCGACAAGTCCACCGCCAAGGAAGCGCTCGAGATCACCCACCGCTGGGCCATCCGTAGCCTCAAGGCACGTGGCGATTCGCCCCAGTCGATGTTCGCGATCGTCCAGGGCGCCCTCTACCCGGATCTCCGTAAGATCAGCGCCGACGGCCTGACGCAACTACCCTTCGACGGTTTCGCCATCGGCGGCCTCGCGGTCGGCGAAGGCAAGGCCCAGCGCGAAGATACCTGCGAGATCGCCGCGGCGATGCTCCCGCACGATAAGCCGCGCTATCTCATGGGCGTCGGCACCCCGCTCGACCTCCTCGAAGCCGTGCACCGCGGCGTCGACATGTTCGACTGCATCATCCCGAACAAGGTCGCCCAGTTCGGCACCGCCTACACCTCCCGCGGTATCCTGCAGCTGCGTCGCTCGATCTATAAGTTCTCCGAGGAGAAGATCGACGCCCTGTGCAAGTGCCCGGTCTGCGCCAAGTATTCCCGCGGCTACCTGCATCACCTCACCAAGACCCAGGAGCCGCTCGGCTGGACGCTCCTCGGCCAGCACAACATCTTCTTCTATCACCAGATGATGCGGGAGATCCGCCAAAGCATCCTGGAGGACTCGTTCCTGGCCTATTACCACGACCGCCGTCAGGTCCTGCAGGTCGAGGACATGGATAATCCCGCCGTCCCGCCGAAAGTCGGCAAAGAGCGCCGTCCGCGCACGCTGGGCGATTACGAGATCCACATCCATGAGGTCGGCGGCTATGCCAACATCCGGCAGATCTCCTCCGGCGAGATCATGCACCTTCGTCGCGCGCCGATGGACGAAGCCAAGGCGCTCTACATCGACCAGGCCAAGCTCGCCGAGCGCCTGAAGCTCCCCGAAGGCCAGACTCCTGAGACCGCCGCCCCGATCGTGATCTGGGACCTCGGACTCGGCGCCGCCGCCAACGCCATGGCGTCGATCCTTTGCTACGAAGCCGAGGCCACCAAGGGGCCCGTGCGCAACATGAAGGTCATCAGCTTCGAGAACGACCTCGATTCGCTCAAGCTGGCCATGACGCACAAGAACCGCTTCGAATACCTGCGTCATTCCGGACCGGACGCCGTGCTCGCACGGGGCACCTGGCAGTCGCGCCAGTATCCTGGCCTCAGCTGGGACCTGCATGTCGGCGACTTCTGGCAGCTCGCTTCCAAGGCGTCCGCCGCGCCGGACATCATCTTCTACGACTTCTTCTCGCAGAAGACCAATCCCGACTCCTGGGAGCTCGAGTCGTTCGACAAGCTGTTCTCTTACTGCGATCCCAAGAAGTCCGCGCAGCTCTTCACCTATTGCTCGTCGACGACCATGCGCGTCGCCTTGCTCAACTCCGGCTTTTACGTCGCGAACGGCGAAGGCACCGGCTCGAAGAAAGAGACCATCGTCGCGCTCAGCCCTGGGTTCCCGACCCCCTGCCCCTACCCGCTCGTCGGCCAAGAATGGCTGGAACGCTGGCGCCGATCCTCGAAGAAATTCCCGGATGGACTGACGCCGGAGCAGCAGGCGGAGGTGGAGAAGAGGATTGAGGGGCACCCTCAGTTTTCAACGAAGTGAAAACTGAGGAGGGGACACGTGGGCTAGTAAGTAAACTAGAGGCCCGGAGGCTCAGAGGCTTAGTTGACCAGAGAGCACATCTTCGGGTCTCAGGTCTCGGCTGATCGGGCGTCAGGTACGGGTAATCAGGTGCGGGTACGGGTACGGGATATGAAGTGCAAAGGTGCAAATGCGGCGGTGCCGCGTGCAAAAGTGCAAAAGTGAGACAGAACTCAAAGGGGGCACCATAGGGAGACCGGATGATTGGTAGGGGCGTGCGGCCCGCGCGCCCGAGGATGACCGGGCCGGTCATCCCTACCTCGAGACAAAACATGGTGCTCAATGGGGGCAGCAAAGGGAAACCGGATAGTTAGCTAGGGATTCATGACCGCAGGTAATATTCCGGTCTCCGGTTTCCCTTTGAGCGGATGTAATCGCGACAACTAGGTCAGCACGCAGTGCTGACCCTACCTAGAGCATTCCGGCTGTTCAGGGCGGATAGAGTGAGTTACGCTCTGCGCATGAACTCATCCCCGATGGCGCGGACCCTTGGCATTCTTTCGGCGGTCTTGCTCGTGCTCGGGGCGACGGGCCCCTTGGCCAAGGCGATGCTGATGAGCGCGTATCTCGGCGACGTCTCGCCCACGCGCGTGACCCTGCTCGTCCTGATCGCCGGAGCGGCCGTAGCCTGTTCGCTGATGGGCAAGACGGGCTGGCTGGCCGTGACATCACTGGCGGCGATCGGCACGCTCGGGTCACTTGCCATCAGCACCGGAGAGAAGACCTACATCCCCGTCGTCAGCGAAGCCCTTAATCTCATCACCGACGTCCTGGCCTCGCTGTTCACCGATTTCGCCAAAGCCGTGGTCAATCTCCAGTGGGGCGGCCTCTGCCTCGTCGGCGGGATTTTGCTGATGTTGGTGGTTGGGCTGATTTGGAGGAAGTATTGAGCGCAGGCCAAAGCGCATGCGAGGGGCAAGTGGGCACGGGGGCACAAACTAGAGGCCCGGAGGCTCAGAGGCTTGGTTGAACAGAAGAGGTCGAACTCAATGGGGGCAGCATAGGGAGACCGGATAGTTGGCTGGGGATTCATGACCGCAGGTAATATTCCGGTCTCCGGTTTCCCTTTGATTGGTTGAATCGTCTCGGGTGGCAGGTCGCAGCCTCAGGTGGCGGGGGGCAGGAAGATACTGAACTCAAGGGGAGTCCGGATAGTTAGATCTGTCATCGATTCAGTCCTCTGTCATCGACCCAGTCATCTCCTGCTCAATTCAGCCCTCCATTCAGTCCTCAACGCAGTCCTCTATTCAGCCCTACGTTTAGATAACCTTCCCTTAACCTCGGGCTTAGTATAGTGATTCCTCTTCCCTCGTGGATCCCCTCCCGCCCCAGCCACCCCGCCTGCGTCCGCGTACGCCCGCCGAGCCGCCGCCTCCCCCGCCTGGGGATGAGGCGCCGACGGCCGCCGCGCCGGAGCCCGAGCCTTCGCGTCGGCTCAAGACTCCCTCGGACTTCGCACGACGCTGGTTCCTGTTAGGAGGCCAAGGCCTGCTGGTCTCACTGTTGATCCACGGCGGCCTGCTCTTTGTCGCGACCGCCTGGGTGGTCTCAGTGACCACGAGCCAGAAGAAAGAACCGAATGCTTTCGCGACCGGTGCCGGCGGCGGGTCCGGCGGCGACCGCACCGTGCAAGCCAAAGCCAAGCAGAAGCCTAATACGCCCAAGAGCCTGACCAAGAGCGCGAGTAAGATCACTTCCAAGAGCGCCACGGCGTCGATCGCCCTTCCCGAGATGCCCGACATGAGCCGCAGCGCGCTCGGGGCGCTTGCGGCTTCGTCCAAAGGTTTCGGCGGTGGTGCCGGGGGCGGTATCGGTGGAAGCGTCGGACTGGGCAAAGGCGGCAAGAACTTCACCGGCAAGGCCGTGATGGGCATGAAGATATCCGGCGCCAACATCGCCGTCTACTTCGACAGCTCTCCGTCGATGAATCCGTATTTCGCCGCGGTCGAGAAGCAGATCAAGGAGCAGTTCCCGAGCGCCGACGTCTATCGCTACTTCGGCGTCTTCAATTTCATCCAGGACGGCGAAGTCCTCGGAGCGCGTCCGAACCAGAAACTCGTGGTCCCGACCGTCGACCAGATCTACATGGATCGACGCGGCGGCAAACGGGATTCGCCCGCGACCGACCAGGCTAAGCTGAGTCCGGCCGGCCGGAACATGTTCGGCAGCAAGGACGCCCTGTTCCGGATCGGCGGGGTCGGCGCGTGGCTAGAGGCCATGCTCAACCAGAAGCAATATGACGCTATCGTGATCTTCTCGGACTTCGAGGACGGCGTCATCCAGTGGCGCACCATCGGCGAGACCAAGCCCAGCATCGTCTTCGACGCGGACCTACGTCCGCCGACCGATAACCGGACCGAAGCCGAGAAGGCCTGGGAAACGCGCTGGATCAGGGGCTTCGCCCAAGCGCAGGACCGTAAGGCCCCGCGTCTCTACCTTTATTCGACGTCCCAGCAACCGCAGGAAATCTACCGCCGTTGCGTCTCTGCTTCGGGCGGAGATTTCAAGATCGTGACGATGCAGCGTGCGGGGATTTTTGGAGCGCCGGCGCAGCCGAATAAGTGAGTGCAGGCGCAAAGCGCCTGCGAGGGGGCAAGTTGACACGGTGACGAGCGCTTGCGCGAGGGGGCATGCTGGCACGGTGACAAGCGGGCAAGAGTGGGCGCTAACCGTGCAAAGGTGGTGTACGAGAGTATCGAGTATGGAGTATTGAGTATAGGGAGAGGCACTATTCCGGGTGGCGGGAAGATGCTGAACTCAAAGGGAGACCAAGTAGTTCGATCTCTCATCGACTCAGTCATCTGTCATCGATCCAGCCCTCTTCTCTTCAATTCAGCCCTCTATGCAGTCCTCAACGCAGTCCTCCATCCAGCCCTCTGTTTTTAGCGTTCCCCTCCTTGCCTCAGGCCCTCCGGCCCTCTAGTCCTCGGCTAACCCCATGCGCCTGCTCCGCCATCTTTACGTCCAGGTCCTGATCGGCATCATCCTGGGCGGGGTCATCGGTTATGTCTGGCCGGACTTCGGTGCGCAGCTGAAACCGCTCGGGGATGCGTTCGTGAACCTGATCAAGATGCTGATCGGGCCGATCATCTTTACCACCGTCGTGGTCGGATTAGCGGGCATGGGTGACCTCAAGAAAGCCGGCAAGGTCGGCCTGCGGTCCTTCGTCTACTTCGAAGTCGTCACCACGCTGGCACTGGTCATCGGACTCGTCGTCGCGAATGTCTTCACCCCGGGCGCGGGCATCCATGCGGATCCGGCGACCTTGGACACCAAGGCCACGGCCGGCTATGCGCAGGCCGCCCAGAATCTGGGCTGGGTCGACACCCTGTTACACCTCATCCCCAAGACCTTCGTCAGCGCCTTTGCCGAAGGTGACATTCTGCAGGTCCTGCTGCTCGCCCTGCTCTTCGGCTTCGCCCTGGGGCGGCTGGGCGACCACGGACGCCCCGTCATCAATCTCTTACATGAGGTCGCCCGGGTCTTCTTCGGCATCGTAGCGATCGTCTGCAAGCTCGCGCCCCTCGCCGCCGCGGGCGCCATGGCCTTCACCATCGGCAAATACGGCATCGGCACCTTGGTGAACCTCGGCCAGCTGATGCTGTGCGTCTACCTTACTTGCGGACTCTTCATTTTCCTCGTGCTCGGCGCGATCATGCGGGCGAACGGCTTCAGCCTCCTACGGACGCTCCGTTACGTGAAGGAAGAACTCCTGATCGTCGCCGGGACGTCGTCCTCGGAGACCGCCCTGCCCGGCCTGATGGACAAGATGGAGAAAGCCGGCTGCGCCCGGCCCGTCGTGGGCATCGTCGTCCCCGCCGGCTATTCGTTCAACTTGGACGGCACGTGCATCTACCTGACCATGGCGGCGCTGTTCATCGCGCAGGCTACGGACACCCCCATGACGCTCACCCAGCAGCTCACCCTGCTGGCCGTATTACTGCTGACCTCGAAGGGAGCGGCCGGCGTGACCGGCAGCGGCTTCATCACCCTCGCCGCGACCTTAGC
This sequence comes from Opitutales bacterium, assembly GCA_044378215.1. Classification (GTDB taxonomy): domain Bacteria; phylum Verrucomicrobiota; class Verrucomicrobiia; order Opitutales; family UBA953; genus UBA953. The sequence goes on along the minus strand of JBILXR010000071.1, from coordinate 2,240 downwards.
GACGACCGGCTCGATTCCTGTCGCCGGCATCGCCCTCATCATCGGCGTGGATCGGTTCATGTCCGAGGCCCGCGCCATCACCAATTTCATCGGAAATACCGTCGCCACGCTCGTGATCGCGAAGTGGTGCGGGGAGTATGATGAAGCTAAAGGAAGAAATACAGTAAGCTAGGGGGCACGTGGGCACGGTGACATGGGGGCATGGGGGAACATGAGAGGGCCGGAGGCTCAATGGCTCAGTTGATCAGAGAGCACATCCTCGGGTCTCAGGTCTCGGCTGATCGGGCATCAGGTACGGGTCTTCAGGTTCGGTTACGGGTGCGGGCCCGAACCTGCACCTGATGCCGAACTCCCGCACCAGGTACCTGACGGCCGAGACCTGGGACCTAAGAATGGTAAGCTGAAGCCACCCTCTGTCATCGATTCAGTCCTCTGTCATCGACCCAGTCATCTCCTGCTCAATTCAGCCCTCAACGCAGTCCTCCATTCAATCCTCCCGCTTTCATCCTTTATCCTCCATCTTCCATCGTGCATCTTATACCCACTCGCATGCGCCTCCTCAGCTTTGTCCTTGGTTTTCTCCTGCTGACCGGTTGCCGTCAGCAGAAGCCGATGCCCGATAATGAGAACGCGGTCACGGCCTTCGCGCTGCAGCATTTCGTGGACAACGACCAGATCAGCGGCGCCGTGACGGCGGTCGTGGGTCCGGACGGCCTGATCGCCGTCGAAGCGTTCGGCCTGGCGGACATCGCCGGCAAGCGCTCGATGGGCAAGGACTCGATGTTCTGGATCGCCTCGATGACGAAGCCGATGACCGCGATGGCCGTCATGATGCTCGTCGAGGAGGGCAAGGTGAAGCTGGAGGATCCGCTCGAGAAGTTCGTGCCGGAATTCAAAGGCATCCAGCTTAAGACCGCGCAAGGCCTCGTCGCCCCGCAGCGCCTCGTCACCGTGAAGGACCTGCTCACGCACGTCAGCGGCATCGACACCTCGCCCGTGACGGCTCCCGGCGCGCCGATCGACACCGTCCCGCTCGCCGAGATGTGCGTGCGCTATGCCGGCAAACCGCTCGTGAGCGAGCCCGGCGCCAAGTGGGCCTACAATAACAACGCCATCAATCTCCTCGGACGCATCGTCGAGGTCGCCAGCGGCAAGGACTACGCGGACTTCATGCAGGAACGGCTCTTCGATCCGCTGGGCATGGAGAACACGACCTTCTGGCCGAACCTCGACCACTTGGACGTGCTCGCGAAGCCCTACTCCAAGGACAAAGAGAGCGGCGCCTTGGTCGAAGCCAAGAACACCCGCTTCAGCACGCCGCTGCATGACCCCAAGCGCACGCCCTTCCCGGCCGGCGGACTCTATTCCTGCGCCCGGGACCTCGGACAACTTTATCAGATGCTGCTCAATGACGGAGAACTGGACGGCAAGCGCTTCCTCAAGGCGGCGACCCTGAAGCAGATGACCGCGAACCAGCTCGGCGACCTACCGAACGTCAGCTTCGCGCCCGGCATGCGCATGGGCCTCGGCTTCCACATCGTCGGCGAGCCTAAGGAAGTCACCGAGCACCTCAGCCCGGGCACCTTTGGTCATGGCGGCGCGTTCGGCACCCAGGCCTGGATCGACCCCGTCAAGAAGCGCGCCTATGTGCTGCTGATCCAGCGCACCGACCTGAAGAATTCCGACCAGAGTGATATTCGTCGGGAGTTTCAGAAAGCGGCGAGCGAGGCGTACGCGAAATAACGCGTAGCGTTATTTCGAGGACACGAGGGCCGAAGGACTCGTGGACCAGAAGACATCAGAGTATTGAGTATGGAGTATCGAGTATAGGGAGAGGCACTATTTCGGGTGGCTGATGGCTGAACGGCTGGCACCCGACAGGCCGACTACCGTGGCCGTCACCCGAGACCTGGAATGATATCCATCAGGGCATGGCGTAGCCCTGCACCCACCCTACCCTGCGCGGCTAAGCCGCGAGCGGTTAGCGGTAGGCGGTTAGCGGTAGGCGGTTAGCGGTTGGGAACACAACCGAGGCAGAGGCGAATCCAAATTACGCGAGAACGAAGCCAGACCCCGCCGCCCCTGACACTGATTTGTCACAATCGAATCGGGATAGGGATTGAAACATTCGGCTAAAACCGAGGTTATCCCATGCATAGCCCCATGAATCTCCTTTCCCTGGTCCTTCGCCGGCCGGTCACCTTGGTCGTCTCGGTCTTCGCGCTGGTCCTGGCCTCCCT
>JBILXR010000070.1:0-9540 GCA_044378215.1 Opitutales bacterium | reverse complement strand
TAGGTGGCCTCGGAGTGGTCGACGAGGTCCATCTTGTTGACCAGCACGACGAGCTGCTTCACGCCCAGGAGGGAGAGCAGGAACGCGTGGCGGCGGGACTGGTCCATGACGCCTTCCTTGGCGTCGATGAGCAGGAGGGCGGCGGAGGCGCTCGCGGCGCCGGTCACCATGTTCTTGAGGAACTCCTTGTGGCCCGGGGCGTCGATGATCGCGTAGGCGCGCTGCTTCGTGCGGAAGAAGATGCGCGTCGTGTCGATGGTGATGTTCTGTTCCTGCTCTTCGATCAGGGCGTCGAGGAGGAAGGCGTATTCGAACTCCATGCCTTCGATCGCGCAGTTCTTGCGGACCTGGTCCATCTTGCCGTTGGGCAGGGAGTCGGTGTCATGGAGGAGGCGGCCGACGAAGGTGGACTTGCCGTGGTCGACGTGGCCGACGACGACGACGTGCATCTTGCGATGGTCTTCGACGGATGGAAGGGAGGTGCTCACAGGTTGGGTAAGGGATTGGGTGTTCATCTTTTCAGGCGGCTCACATGAAGCCCTTGGCGCGGAGTTCCTGCATGGAGTTACGGCCGACGTGGTCCTGGGCGCGACCGGCGCGTTCGCTGGTCTTGGTCAGCTTCAGTTCTTCGATGACCTCGTCGATGTTGCTGGCCGGGCTGTCGACCGGGTGCGTGATCGGGTGGCAGCCGAGGGAGCGGAAGCGCTTGCCGTTGCGGGCGAAGTAGAGGGTCGGATTCGGGATGTTCTCGCGGCGGATGTATTCCCAGATGTCGAGTTCGGTCCATTCCAGGAGCGGCTGCACGCGGACGTGGCCGCCGTCGGGGGCGGTGCTGGCGAACTGGCCCCAGAATTCCGGCGGCTGGTCCTTGTAGTCCCAGTTGCCTTCGGCGGAGCGAGGGGAGAACCAGCGCTCCTTGGCGCGGGTCGGGTCTTCGTCGCGGCGGATGCCGGTCACGAGGGCGTCCCACTTGAATTCGTCGATCGCGGCCTTGAAGGGGACCGTCTTGAGCTCATGCGTGACGGTCACCGGGTCGTGCGTGGCGTAACCGATGCCGCGACGGATGGCGTCTTCGTTGACGCGGACGATCAGGTCGATGCCATGGATGACCTTGGCCTTTTCGCGGAACTCATACATCTCCGGGAACTCATAGGTCGTGTCGATGTGCAGGAGCGGGAAGGGGATCTTGCCGCAGAACGCCTTACGGGCGAGCCAGATGAGGACGTTCGAGTCCTTGCCCATGGACCAGGGCATGCAGACGGAGCGGAAGTTGGCGAAGGCTTCGCGGAAGACGTGGATCGACGTCTGTTCGAGGCGCGTCAGGTGGTCGTTTTGGGCGTTGCGGGACATGCTGAATGAAAGGTGGTAGCGGTTAGCGGTTGGCGGTTGGGAACACAGAGAGACGGAAGACGAAAGGGGGAAGCGGTCGGCGGTTAGCGGATGGCGGTTAGGAGAAGAGGGCGCAACGTGAGGAGGGGAGGTTTAGGATTTAGGAGGTTTTCCTATCCGCCCACCGCTAGCCGCCCAACCCTTTCTTCGTGCGCGTGTGCAGTCCGCATTCCTTCTTTTCGAAGCCGGGCCAGCGGCCGCCGCGTTCGTCGCCGCCGGAGGTGGGCAGCGTGCAAGGGTAGCAGCCGATCGAGCGGTAGCCGCGGTCGTGCAGGAGGTTGTGGGGCAGGCCGTGTTCCTTGAGGTAGGCCCAGACCTGGTCGCGGCTCCAGTCGACGAGCGGGTTGAGCTTCCAGACGTCGGAGTTGTCGGGACGGGCGGCGAGCGAGAGGAGGGGCGTCACGGAACGCTCGGCGCTCTGATCGCGGCGCATGCCGGTGATCCAGAGGTCGAGGTCGAAGAGTTTCTTGCCGAGGGAGTCGACCTTGCGGAGTTCGCAGCACTTCTCCGGATCGCGCTTCCAGAGCTCGGCGCCGTATAGGGCGGCCTGCTGTTCGACGGTCTGGGCAGGGAGCACTTCCTCGACCTTGATGCCGAGGTGGGCTTCGAGCTTCGCCTTGAACTCAAGCGTCTCCGGGAAGAGCAGGCCGGTGTTGAGCGTGAAGGCCTGAATGGGCAGGCCGGCGGTCTTGGCGAGGTGCAGGATGACCACGCCGGCGGGCTGGAAGCTCGTGCCGATGCCGGCGCGGGCGCCGAAGGTCTCGTAGGCCCAGCGCAGACGGTCCACCGGCGCCAGCGTCGCGAGACGGGCGTCGAGTTCCGGGATGCGGGCTGGGTCGAGGTCGGCCATCGGCTCGCTTAGGCGGCGGGCGCGGCGGGCCAGACGGCGGCCTGATCGACCCAATCGCCGAAGGCCTGGCCGGCCTTGCGTTCCTTGGCATACTGCCGGAACAGGGCGCCGATGACGACGGGGATGTCGTCCGCAGGGACGGATTCCTTGAAGAGGCGAGCGAGGCGGGTGCCTTCGCGATTGCCGCCGAGCATGAGGTTATACTTGCCCGGCGCCTTGCCGACGAAGCCGATTTCGGCGTTGTACGGACGGGCGCAACCGTTGGGGCAGCCCGTCATGCGCACGACGAGTTCTTCGCCGGGGAAGCCGGCTTCGGCCTGAGCATCTTCGATCTTGGCGAGGATCTTCGGGAAGACGCGTTCGGATTCGGCGAGCGAGAGACCGCAGGTCGGGAGAGCCGGGCAGGCCATGCCGCGTCCCTTGACTAGACCCGGATTGAAGACGATGCCGCAGCCATGGTCGCGGAGGGTCTGCTCGATGGCGGCCTTGTCGGCTTCCTTGATGTCGGAGAGGATCAGGTTCTGCGTCGCGGTGAGGCGGAACGTCGGGGAGTATTTCTCGGCGATCGTGCGCAGGGCGGTCTTGAGCTTGTAGTCGCCGGCGTCCTTGACGCGGCCGGTCTCGATGAAGAGGCCGAGGAACCACTTGCCGTCGGACTGCTTCGTCCAGCCGAAGGCGTCGCCCTGGCCCACGAAGAGGAAGGGCTTGGCGGCCGGCAGAGGCGCACCGAGGTGCTTGGCGAGCTCGCCCTTGAACCATTCGACGCCCTTTTCCTGCAGCACGTACTTGATGCGGGCGTGCTTTCGGTCGGTGCGGTCACCCCAGTCGCGGTGGATCTTGATGACGGCCTCGCCGACGGCGACGACCTGTTCGCGGGTGAGGAAACCGATGACGTCGGCCAGTCGCGGGTAGGTGGCTTTGTTGCCGTGGGAGGTGCCGAGGCCGCCGCCGACAAGCAGGTTGTAACCGAGGAGCTTGCCGCCTTCGACGATGGCGACGTAGCCCATGTCGTTCGTGAAGACGTCGATGTCGTTGTTCGGAGGCAGGGCGAAGCCGGTCTTGAACTTACGCGGGAGGTAGGTCTTGCCGTAGAGATTGTCCGAAGGCGCGCCGGAGTCGTCGAGGTCGGCGGGCGGCGGCATATACGGATTGGCCTGGTCGACCGAGGCGCGGGCCTTGGCGATCTTTTCGCCGAGACCGAGGTCGAGCTGTACGCCGTCGACCCAGATGGAGTGGTACGAAGTCGTCTTCGGCAGCAGGGCGCGGGTCAGCGTGAAGGCGTCGTCTTCGATGGCCTGGGTGATCGCGTCGACGGGAGGATTGGACGGGGCCGTGACGTTGCGGTTCACGTCGCCGCACGTGGCGAGGGTGGAGGAGAGGGCTTCGTTGATCGACTTGATCAGGTTGCCGATGCCCTGCTGGAGCACGCCGTGGAACTGGAAGGTCTGGCGTGAGGTGATGCGGAGCGTACCGTTGGCGAAACGGCCGGAGAGCTCGTCGTAGACGAGATACTGGGCGGCCGGGACGATGCCGCCGGTCTGGCGCGTGCGCACCATCACGGAGTATTCCTTGGCGACCTTGCGCTTATCGCGGTCGTCCTGCTGGTAGATGCCGTGGAACTTGATGAACTGCTCGTCGTCGCCGCTGAAGCGGTCGGCCGCAGGGTTGGCGAGGGTTTCGCGAATCGTGCCGGAAAGGTCGGGCTTATCGGCCTTCAGGAGTTCGTTCTTAGCGAGGGGCTTGCCGGAGGTAGGGTCCATGATTTAATACTTGATAAGATGAGTTAGGATTACATAAATAGGGGTCAAGTTTAAATAAATGGTAAATTGTGACATCGGCCGGGTGGTCTTTGTCGGTGCAGGACCCGGCGCCCCGGACCTGATCACCGTGAGGGGGCTGCGTCTGCTCCAGAAGGCCGACGTGGTCATCCATGACGCCCTCCCGGGCGACGCTCTGTTGGCGGAGATTCCCGTGTCCACGAAGATCGTCCCGGTTGGCAAGCGCTGCGGCGTGCACTCGATGACCCAGGATGAGATCAATGCTGTGATCGTGCGTGAGTCGCGCCAAGGCGGTCTCATCGTGCGCCTCAAGGGCGGCGACCCTGGTGTCTTCGGACGTCTGGGCGAGGAGATGGACCATCTCGCCGCCCATGGTATTCCTTTCGAAGTCGTCCCGGGCGTCACTGCCGCGACCGCCGCGGGCGCCGACGCTGCGTTCCCGCTGACGCATCGCGGCAAGGCCGCCTCCGTCACTTTCCTCACCGGCCACTGCGCCGACGGCAGCGATCAGAATTGGAAAGCGCACATCGAGACGGGAGCCACGCTCTGTCTTTACATGGGCGCGAAGGCGCTGCCGTCCGTCGCCGTGAAGCTCATCGCCGCGGGCGCCCAGGCCGACCTGCCGATCCGGCTACTTTCGAAAGTCTCACAGGATGGCGCGTCCGACGTGCTCACCACACTGACCGATCTGGCTTCAGGTAAGGTCGACGTCGCCGTGCTGCCCACGCCGCTCATCGCGGTCGTCGGTGCGGTCGTCGCACCGCCTCGTCATGCCGGCCTGATGGGCCGCATCGCGGCGTTCGCCTGAGCTCAGGACTTCTTCCAGACCTTGGCCCGCAAGAAAAGGAAGAGGGCCGTGAAGATCATGGCGACTCCGCCGAGCCAGATCATAAGGCGCTCGCCAAGCCCGAGGTCTTTTGGAGCGAGTACGCCTACCAGGACGGGCAATAATCCCATGGCGATCGCCGCGGTGATGGCCGCCATCTTGGTTAACTTAAGTGCCGGTGAGACGAGGTGTCGGCGGAACAGCAGAGCGGGCAGGGCAGGGTGCGTACCGAGCAGCGGGCTGAGTTTCCAGCGCAGGCCTTCCGGCGCTTGCTCCTTGGCGATGGTCGCGACGTCACCGTCAGGTCCCGCGTGACGTCCGGGTAGCAGGAAGAGCATCAGGATGACGGCTTCGCCCTTGGCCTGTTGCAGCGCATGCTCGAGCAGCGGCTTGTTGAAGTCATACTCCGCGCCTTCGCGGCGTTCCATCGAGCAGGCGATGAGTTCTTCTGGCTTGAGGCCGAGTTCTTTGCGCAGGGACGCGGCCAAGGCGTCGCGGCAGGCCGTCACCTCAGGGATGGGCGAACCGTGGTCGCAAAGCAGCACGGTGCCGCTGCCTTTGGTCCATCCGGTCTCGCGCAGGTTATCCGCCAGCATGCCGGTGAGTTCGAAGCCATCGTCGCCGAAGAGCGGTGCGCGGATGCTGAGCTTCATCGCGCCGGGCAGGGCGTCGGCGAAGACTTTGGGGAGATACTCCGTGATCGCGCGGCTGGGCCCGATGAAGAGCGGGATGACCACGATTTCGTCGATGCCCTCGAGCTTGGCATGCTGGACGGCGCCTTCGAAGATGACCGCGGGGACGCCGCCGAGCAGGGCAGGGTCGATCTTGGCTGAATGCATCGTCGAGACCGGGCGGACTTCCTGGCCGATGAGCTTGCTGACTTCCTGAGCCAGTCCGCGCAGAGCCAAGGTCGCCGCGGGTTCATACGAACCATTATCGACGAGGAAGATGCGCGTGCCGGGCATGGGCCTTAAGTGAGGGATAACCTTGGTATTTGCAACGCAGGGCTGGCGGATTGCGGGTTGCCTCGTTTCGGTCGCGGGGTTTCCTAAGGTGATGCCCCGCCGATTCCTCGCCGTCGTCGCTCTATGCCTGAGCGCGCTTACTCTTTCCGCCGCTGATGCCGCCTGGCTGGCCGACCTCGATGAAGGCATCAAGGTCGCCAAGGCCGAGAAGAAGGCCATCCTGGTCGACTTCACCGGCAGCGACTGGTGCGGCTGGTGCATCCGCCTGAAGAAGGAAGTCTTCGACCAGAAGGAGTTCGCCGCGGTCACCAAGGATTTCGTGCTCGTGGAACTCGATTACCCTCAGAAGAAGAAGCAGCCGGCCGAGGAGAAGGCCAAGAACAAGGCCTGGGCCGAGAAGTTCTCCATCGAGGGCTTCCCGACGATCCTGCTGCTCGACGCCAACGGCGAGCCGTTCGCGCAGACGGGATATCAGGCCGGCGGTCCTGATAAGTATCTCGGCCATCTCGCCGAACTTCTGAAGGCGAACACCGCCGACGGCCGTAAGGCCTTCGCCCAGGCCAAGAAGGACGAAGGTCTGGTCCGCGCTTACGGCTCCGAACTCGAGACGATCCTCACCCCGTTCTTCGAGAAGAAGGATCTGGCCGGCGGTGAGGCCGCCCTCGCCCAGTTCATCAAAGCCAAATCTCTGACCGGTGCGGCCAAGTTCAGCCTGACCATCAACGCCCGGATCAGCCTCACTCAGGCCTGCAAGCCGGGTGACCACGACGCCGTGCTCAAGGTCCTGGACGAGATCATCGCCGAGACTCCTGCGGACATGAAGGAGCTGGCCGACTTGAAGCAGTTCCGCGCCCAGGTGGCCGCCGCTGCCGCCGCCAAGGCCAAGAAGTAAAGAGCTTCGGCGTTAGTCTATTAGCACGCGTATAGGCGCCGTGAGGACTTCCTCCGGCGTCTTTCCTTTAAGGCGTAGTTCGCGGATCGAGAGTCCGGCGGTACGCTTGGCAAGCCGCTTGCCTTCGGCGTCGACGATCAGCGGGGCGTGCGCCCAGGTCGGGGTCGTCCAGCCGAGGGCTCGATTAAGCAAGAGCTGACGGGCCGTCGAGAGGAGGAGGTCGGCGCCGCGGACGACTTCGGTGATGCCCATGGCATGGTCGTCGGCGACGACGGCGAGTTCGTAGGCGGGGAAGCCGTCCTTACGCCAGACAAGGAAGTCGCCGAAGTCGCGTCCGGCGACGAACGCTTGCGGGCCTTGGAGCGCATCGACGAACGCGATGGTCTCGCCGTCGGGGACGCGGAAGCGCCAGTTGGTCTGGCCGGGTTCGCGAGCCTCTCGACCGGCTCCTAAGGGCGCGCGCAGAGCCGGCGGGAAGATCGGCTCGGCGTCATCCTCGGCGTGCGGGGCGGTGAGGCTGCGTTCGACGTCCTTGCGGGACTTATCGCACGGATAAATCGCACCGGTCGCCTGGAGCTGCGACCAGACGTCGCGGAACCAAAGGAGGCGTTGCGATTGTATGTAAGGCGCATGCGGGCCGCCGACATCCGGTCCTTCCGTCCACTTCAGTCCCAGCCAGCGCAGGTCTTCGATGGCCGCGGCAGCGAATTCAGGCCGGCAGCGGCCCGCATCGAGGTCTTCGGTGCGATAGATGAGCGTGCCGGACGCGGCGCGGGCGGCGGCGAGTGCGAACGTGCGGGCGTGGCCGACGTGCAGATAGCCGGTCGGGGTCGGGGCTATCCGTCCGCGGGTCATCAGAGCGGATTACCCGTCGGGATGAACTCCCACTTCACGCCGAACTCCGCAGCTACCGCGGCGGCGAGGGCCTTCACTCCCCAGGTCTCGGTCGCGTAATGACCGCAAGGGTAGAGGTTCCAGCCTTGCTCGTGCGCTTCGTTGAAATGTTCTTCGCGCAGCTCGCCGGTGATGAGCGTGTCGCAGCCTTCGGCCTTGAGATGCCCGAGCGCGCTGCGGCCGCTGCCGCTGAGGATGGCGATTTTCTTCGGCTTGGCTGAGCCGAACTCGATGCCCTTGTAAGTCTGCGGATAGGAGGCCTTCAGGCGCTTACGCAGCGTGCTACGTGGGATGCCTCGGCAGATGCAGGCGATCGGGAGTCCTTCGTAGTCCACGAACCAGTCGACGACTTTGAGGCCGAGGTCCTGGGCGATGAGGGCGTTGTTGCCGATGGCCGGATGCGCGTCGAGCGGCAGGTGGCTGGAGTAAAGGGAGAGCCCCGTCTTCTTCAGCGCGGCTTTACGGAGGGCGCGGACTTCGCGTTCGGGCGAGACCGGACGCCAATACATCCCGTGGTGGACGATCAGGAAGTCGACGCCACGTCGGGCGGCGGCGGCGAAGACCTCGGCGCCCGCGTCGACGGCCGCACCGACCTTGCGGACCGGGCGCGTGCCTTTGTGCTGCAGGCCGTTGCGGGAGCCTTCGAAGTCGGCGATATTCTTGCCGTTGGTGATGAGGTCGCAGAAGCGGGCGATCTGGGCGGCGGTGACGGGGGTCTTCACAGTTTCTCGAAGTGGGTGGGCTGGGCCGCGGCGTGGTTCAGCGTCGCGGGCTCGAAGGTCTCGGGCGCGAGCTTCGCGTCGAGGGCGGCTTCCGTGATCCGGAGAAGGTCGGTGTCGCGGCTGGCTTCGTCGCGCACGCTGCATTCGGCCAGCATCCACTGCTCGCCGACCTTGGAGAATTCTTCGACCTGCATCAGGCGCGTCGGTTCACCGCGCGCATCGAGGCAGGTCGCCTGCACAAGCACGCCGTAGACGCGGTCGATGGCGAAGGTCACCTTGGCGGGTTCGACGCCGGCGAGGTTGGCGGCTTCGTAGACGTTCACCGGGCGACGGCGACGTTCGGTCGTGAGGTAGGTCGCCTGAGGCCAATGGGTGAAAGGCATCTGGAGGTCGAACGGCGAGATCAGCAGCCCTTCGGCGAGCGGCACGAGCGGAGCGCGGTCATCGAGTTCTTTGGCCGGGGCGCCTTTGAGCGAAACCCAGACGCGGCGTTCGGTCGCCGACTTGACGGCGATGAACGAGAGAGCAGGGCGTCCTTGGGCGTCCTTGATTTCCCCGCGGAGCAGTTGGCCACCGGCGACCGAGCTGGCCCAGAGCGTACCGGGTACGGGCACCGAGGCTTCGCCGCGACGGGGCTTGTGGGTGATCTCGAACCGCAGGCAGACGTCGCCGCTCAGACGCGAGTTGCGGAAGCCGGCCAGGAACTGCGTCGACTCTTCCTCCGTCAGCTTGCGAAAACCGGAGTTGGTGTTGGGCTGGGCGATGGCGCCTAGCGCGACGAGGCAGGCTACCCAGCGGATGGTCAGGCTGAGCAGGCTGGGCTTCACTGCGGCTTACTTGGCCGGAGCCGGAGCGGCGGGCTTGACCGGAGTCGAGGCGGCTGGGGCCGGCGTGGACTGGGGCTTGGCGACCGGAGCAGCGACAGGGGCGGGGGCGGCCGGAGCGGCAGCAGCCGGGGCTGCGGTAGCGGCGGCATCAAGGGCCTTGACGGACGGCTTTTCGCGGGCGACGAAGCCTAGGTAGAGGCCGAAGCTGAGGACGAAGAGGATGACCGTGAGGGTCGTCGTCATCTTGGAGAGGACGTTGGCGGATTCGCCGCCGAAGACGGTTTCCGCGGCGCCACCGCCGAGGGCGGCACCCATGCCGGCGTTGGCGCTGGGGCGCTGCATCAGGATCACGAGGACCACGAGGATGCAGACGAGGAAGAGGGCCACCACGGAGGCG
>JBILXR010000231.1:0-2749 GCA_044378215.1 Opitutales bacterium | reverse complement strand
ACGGCCATGTCCTGGGCGAAGCGCTGGCGGACGGAAAGGATACCGGAGTCGAAGGCGAGCGTACCGCGGGTGTCGTAAAGACCTTCACCTTCGCCGCCGATGCTGAAGTTGTCATTACGGTAGACGTTGGAGGTGACTTCGGCGTCACGGATATAGAGGGTACCGAGATCGTTAAGGGTGAGGTCGCCGCGGATATCGAGCCAACCGGCGTCCTTGGCATAGAGGCCGTCGCGCACCGGATTGCCACCGACGACGCCGAGGGTGATGCTGCCGTTACGGACGACGCTGCCGAGAGGCGTGGTGTCGGCGACGTTCGCGACCTGGAAGACCGAGTTGACCGCCACGGAGTTATCCAGGGCGAAGGCCGGAGCAAAGGAGACGTTCGTATCACCGCTCAGACCCGGACCCGTGCGGGCGACCTGGAAGTTACGCTCAATCACGTCGATGTTGCCCGCATACACGTCGACACCGTTGTCGCCCGAGAAGCTCCAATTCCAAGTGAATGTGGCGTCGTCGATAGGCAGAAGGATGGTGCTCAGGCCATTGAGAGCAGTACGAGTGCCAGAACCAGCAACGCCGGCGTCAGAGTAATAGGTCACACCATCAACCTGGAATGATACAGAGTAATCGTCTTGGTTTCCGAATCCGTAGGTATTGTCGGTCCACGAAATCTGCGAGTAATCGAGGGCGTACAAACCAGCGCGTGTCCGGTAAACGGTGGTATCGCCATTGAAGAAACGATCGTTGTTGATCAGGCTCTCCATTTGGTAACTCGCCGAGCCATTGAACTGGCCACCATCCGTGAAGTAATTGTCGTACGTGTACAACCAGGCCGTCTGACCGGCATCGCTGTTCCAGTTGGCGTAGTTGTAGGCCTTCGCCTTCGGCGCGGCGGCGCACACGGCGAGCGCGGCGGCGGCGATGAGGGATAGCTTGGAGAAACGGTTGTTTTTATTTTTCATAGATAGGAGAAATGTGTATAAGTATGGGGGGACGGGAGTGTTGCTGTGCGAAAACGGCCCTTCTGTCCATCTTTTGTTTACCCTTCTGACAAAGGTACTTGGATAGGCAGAAAAAAGCCCCCACCCGGGGGCGCTTCGCCTTAAATGAGCGATTTACGTCCTTTATGCCAGCTCAGGCTCCCCAGACGTGCGTCGTGCCGGCGTAGATGGCCTTGTCGCCGAGCTCTTCCTCGATGCGGAGGAGCTGGTTGTACTTGGCCACGCGGTCGGAGCGGCAGAGGGAACCGGTCTTGATCTGGCCGGCGTTGAGGCCGACGGCGATATCTGCGATGGTGGCGTCTTCGGTCTCGCCGGAGCGGTGCGAGATGATGGCGGTGTAGCCGGCGCGCTGGGCCATGGCCACGGCGTCGAAGGTCTCGGTCAGGGAACCGATCTGGTTCACCTTCACGAGGATCGAATTGGCGGTCTGGGTCTTGATGCCGCGGGAGAGGAACTCGGTGTTGGTGACGAAGAGATCGTCGCCGACGAGCTGCGTGGTCGCGCCCATGGCGTCGGTGGCCTGCTTCCAGCCCGTCCAGTCGGCCTCGGAGAAGCCGTCCTCGATCGAGACGATCGGGTAGCGCTTCTGCAGGTCCTGATAGAACTTGATCATCTCCGCCGACTTACGCTGGGACTTGTCGGACTTGTGGAAGGTGTACTTGCCGGACTTCTCGTCGAAGAACTCGGAGGCGGCGACGTCAAGGGCGAGGAAGACTTCCTTGCCGAGCTTGTAGCCCGAGGCCTTGACGGCCGCGGCGATGGCTTCGAGGGCGGCTTCGTTGGAGGCGACCTTCGGGGCGAAGCCGCCTTCGTCGCCGACGGAAGTGGAGAGACCCTGGGCCTTCAGCACCTTCTTGAGGGCGTGGAAGATCTCCGTGCCCATGCGCAGGGCCTCGCGGAAGGACTTCGCGCCGGAGGGCACGATCATGAATTCCTGGATGTCGACCGGGGCGTCGGAGTGGGCGCCGCCGTTCATGATGTTCATGAGCGGGATCGGGAGCACCTTGGCGTTGGGGCCGCCGATGTAGCGGTAGAGGGGCTGGCCGAGGGCGGCCGCGGAAGCGTGGGCGGCGGCCATGGAGACGCCGAGGATGGCGTTGGCGCCGAGCTTGCTCTTGTTCTTGGTGCCATCGAGGCCGATCATCGCGGTGTCGATGCCGATCTGGTCCTGCGCGTCGTGTCCGACGAGGAGGGAGGCGATTTCTTCGTTCACGTTCTCGACGGCCTTGAGGACGCCCTTGCCGTTGTAGCGCTTCTTCGGGTCGATGCCCTTGGCGAAGGACTTCGCGCTCACGTCGCTGTCGCGGAGTTCGTGGGCTTCGTAGGTGCCGGTCGAGGCGCCGGACGGGACGGCCGCGCGGCCGCGCACGCCGGAGGCGAGGACGACATCGACTTCGATGGTGGGGTTGCCGCGGGAGTCGAGGATTTCGCGGGCTTTGATATCGACGATTTGGGTGCTGCTCATGATGGAAAATGAAGTGCCATAGGGGTAGGGACAAGGGACGGGGATGAGCGAGAAAAAAGGTGTTCCGTCCGTCCGACCCACCCTGCGGAAAACCCGCCAAACAAGAGCCCCGGACTGGGTTTTCCAGGCCGGGGCTGCGAAGTGGTGGGGTTAGATGGACTTGAACCATCGACCTCCTGAATGTCAATCAGGCGCTCTAACCAACTGAGCTATAACCCCAAGAAAGAGGAAAGTGAACAAAGGGAGCGGACCGCCCTCTGGCAAGCCTTCAATGCACGTCCCC
>JBILXR010000230.1:0-2764 GCA_044378215.1 Opitutales bacterium | reverse complement strand
CGGATTACGAGACGGAGATCCGCCCGATTCTTAAGGAGCACTGCACGCACTGCCACGGGGAAGAGGAGAAGCCCAAGGGCGGCGTCGACCTTCGCCTGCGTCGCTTCATGGATGGGAAGACCGAAGACGGCGACCCCGTGCTCACGCCTGGCGACCCGGAGAAGAGCGCCCTCTGGACGCTCACCCGCGACGGCGAGATGCCCAAGAAGGGCAAGAAGATGCCCGAGCACCAGCTCGCCCTCCTCGCCTCTTGGATCAAGGCCGGCGCGAAGATTTCCGAAACCGAACCGACCGGCATCCTGCCGCCCGGCGTCTACGTCTCCGCGCGTGACCGCAAGTTCTGGTCTTTCCAGCCGGTGACGAAGCCGAGCCTACCCCGCTTCGCCGATCAGCCCGAGCTTGGCCCCATCGACGCGCTCGTCCGCGCGAAGCTTAAGGCCCAGCAACTCGACTTCGCCCCCGAGGCCGACCGTGCGACGCTCATCCGTCGCGCGACGCTCGACCTCACGGGCCTCCCGCCGACGCCTGCCGAATCCGCCGCCTTCGTCGCCGACCCCTCGCCCGACGCCTACGCCAAACTCATCGAACGCCTGCTCGCCTCTCCGGCATACGGCGAACGCTGGGCCCGCCATTGGCTCGACGTCGCCGGCTACGCCGACACCAACGGCTACGCCGACGCGGATTCGGTCCGCCCTCATGCCTGGCGCTACCGCGATTACGTCATCCGCTCCCTGAACGCCGACAAGCCCTGGGATCGTTTCATCCAGGAACAGCTCGCCGGCGATGAGCTGAACGCGGTCTCGGCCGCCAACGTCGCCGCGGCCGTCCTCGACCCGTCGAAGATCGACGCCCTCACGGCGACGGCCTACCTGCGCCTGGGACCCGACGGCACCGGAGATACGGTCGCCGACGTCGCCCTGGCCAAGAACCAGAGCATCGCCGATACGCTCCGCATCGTGACGACTTCGCTGACCGGACTCACGGTCGCCTGCGCCCAGTGTCACGACCACCGCTACGACCCGATCAGCCAGGTCGACTACTTCCGCCTCCGTGCGGTCTTCGACCCGGCCTTGGATTGGCAGAAATGGCAGACCCCCGCCCAGCGCACCGCTTCTCTCTACTCCGCGGCCGACAAGGCCAAGGCGGCTGAGATCGAGAAGCAAGCAGCGGCCATCGACGCCGAGGCCACCAAGATGTACAAGGACGCCCTCGACGTAATCTTCGAACAGAAGATCCTCGAAGTCCCCGAGGCCGAGCGCGCCGCCTACCGCGTCGCCCGCAACACGCCGGTCGCGAAGCGCACCAAGAAACAGGCGGCGCTCATCAAGAAATACTTCTCCGCGCAGGCGACCTTCGGCCTGGATCTCTACGACAAGGCCGCCGACAACAAGGTCATCGCCAAGCGCGCCGAAGCCACCGCGCTGCGCGCCACGAAGCCGACCGAGGGCCGCGTAACCGTACTCATCGAACCCGTCAACGCGGCGCCGAAGAGCGAACTCCACCACCGCGGCGACCATGGCCAGCCACGCCAGGCCGTCACGCCGGGTGAACTAGCGATCCTCGGCAATCCCGCCATCCCCGTCGACGACCCCAACCTGCCCACGACCGGTCGCCGCCTCGCCTACGCGAAGTGGCTGACCTCTGGTCAGCACCCGCTCGTCGGCCGCGCCCTTATGAACCGCGTGTGGATGCACCACTTCGGACGCGGTATCGTCAACACCCCGGGCGACCTCGGCATGCTCGGTGAACGCCCTTCACACCCGGAACTCCTCGACTACCTGGCCGGCCGCTTCGTCGAGACCGGCTGGAGCCTCAAGGCGATGCATCGCGAGATGATGCTCAGCCGCACCTATCGTCAGTCCGCCCGCAACGACGCCGCCCAGGCGGCCGACCCGGACAACACCCTCCTCGGCCGCTATCGTATCCGTCGCCTCGACGCCGAGACCATCCGCGACGCCATGCTCGCCGTCAGCGGCAAGCTCAACCCTGAGATGTACGGCGCACCCGTCACCGTCGGCAAGACCGGCGACGGACGCATGATCCCCGGCGTCGAAATCTTCAACGGCAACAAGACCATCGTCCTCAAGGTCGACACCTCCTCACCCGCCGTCTACCGCCGTTCCGTCTATCTCCAGCAGCGTCGCAGCGGCCCCGCCACCGCGTTGGCGACGTTCGACCTCCCGAACATGGACCCTAACTGCGAACGCCGCGACCTCACCACGGTCGCACCGCAGTCGCTCTTCCTGATGAACGACGAGTTCGTCATCGAACGCGCCAAGGACCTCGCCGCCCGCGTGATCAAGGAACACCCCTCAGATGAGAACGCCCAGGTGCGCGCCGCGTGGGTCCTCACCCAAGGCCGCGAGCCGTCCGCCAAGGAGCTGGCTGACTTCAATCGCCTCCTGGCCGAGCAGACCGAGCACTTCGCCAAGCTCAAGCCCGTCAAGCCCGTCGCGGACACCGCGCTCAAGGTCAAACCCGTGAAGGTGAAGTCCACGTCCAAGAGAGCCGCACCGCAACCCACCTTCCCCGCGCCGGTCGCGACGACCCAGGACGTCCGCGTCGAGGCGCTCGGCTCGCTCTGTCAGGTCCTCCTCGCCACCAACCGCTTCCTCCATGTCGACTAAGCTGCCCAACGGTCTCTGCTCCCGCCGCCACTTCCTCGAAGCCGGCGGCTTCGGTCTCGGCATGCTCGGCCTGGCCACCCTGCTGCGTCAGGACGGCCTCCTCGCGGCCCCGATGAAGCCGCTCCTCGGCAACGAGA
>JBILXR010000229.1:0-2821 GCA_044378215.1 Opitutales bacterium | reverse complement strand
CCCGAGACGCGCCTGCGCATCGAAGCCTTCCGCCGCATCGCGCTGGCGTTGGACGCCGCCGAGGTGGCCGAACTGAGGACTTCGCTGAAGGATCGTTACGGCAGACTGCCCCCGGAAGCGGACGCCCTGCTCAGCCTGGCGGAGATCCGATGCCTGGCGGAGGACAAATGCGTCGTTTCGGTGACGACCGACGGCGCCGTGCTCCGTTGTCAGCAGGCGCCCGCCGGCCGCCCTCCCGAGCCCATTCTTGTCGGCAACCGGTTTCCCCGCTTGACCGTACGAGACCCCCTGCGGAAACTGAAGGAAATCCGCGGCTTCCTCTCACGGCTGCCCGCGCCTGACGTCCGATGAAATCCTTCCTCCTCTCCAGTCTGCTCGCCCTGACCGCGGCCGTCGCCTCCGCCCAGCTCAAGCTGCCTTCGATCGAGGAAGCCGCCGCCAAGCGCTGGTCGCAGCTGAACTCGGACCGGATCGCCGCCGACGCGGACGGACAAGGCATCACCCTTTCGGACATCCGCCGCCAGATCGATCCGATCGTCGGTCAGCTGCGCGCCGCCTCCCGTACGGACCTCGAGTTCGAACAGGCCCTAGGACAGGCCGCGCAGGAGACGCTCAAGTCGATGGCCGAACGCCAGATCGTCATCGCCGAATTCAGGACCAGCACCGCCAACCTGCCGACCTCGTACGTCGACGCGGACATCGAAGAGACCATCCGTCGGGACTTCGGCGGCGACCGCAACCGCTTCGTCGCCTCATTGCGCGCCGCCGGCACGACGCCGCTCGCCTACCGAAAGACCATCGAAGACCGCATCATCTTCGAATACATGGTGGGGCAGATCCGTCGGAACGCCTGGGACGTGAATCCCGGCAAAATCCAGGAATACTATGACAAGAACAAGGCCGACTTCGCCCGCAAGGAGCAGGTGAAGCTCCGCCAGATCACCATCACCCAAGGCGCCGCCGAGAAGCCCGAAGAGACCGCCGCCCGCGCCAAGGCCTGGGCCGAAGCATTGCGCCAGCCGGCCAAGGTCGCCGAACTGCTCGCTGCGTACAAGATCGGCGGCAAGCCCATCAGCGGTCAGCCGACCTTCGCCGACGTGGCCGAACGCATCAGCACCGATGACTTCGCAAGCAAAGGCGGCGACGCCGGCTGGCGCAATTTCGACGACCTGAATCAGACCGTCGTCGGAGCCATCCGTAAATTGAAGCCCGGCGAGGTCTCGGAGCCCTTGAAGTTCGAGGTCGGCGCCGCGCCCCTGTATGTGATCGTCAGTCCGGAATCCGTGCGCCCGCAAGGCCACGCGCCGGTGAACGACCCGGAGGTCATGGCGGAGATCGAGACGAAGGTGCGGTCGATCAGCATGAAGCTCGCCATCCAGCGCTGGCTGGACGACCTGCGCGCCAAGCACTACGTCCAGCTGCGCTGAGATGGACTCCGACCGCCGTGAACCCGTCGCCGTGACCGGTCGGGCTCCCGCCGCCTACGCCTGCCATGCTTTCCCACGGCGCAGCGCCGGCGTACTGCTCCATCCGACCGCCCTGCCGGGCGACGGACCCGTCGGATCCTTGGGAGCCGAAGCCCGCCGCTTCGTCGACATCCTCGCCGCCGCCGGCTTCGGCTGGTGGCAGGTCTGCCCGCTCGGCCCGACCGGCTACGGCGACTCGCCTTACCAGGCCCTGTCCGTCTTCGCCGGTAATCCCTACCTGCTCGACCTCGCGGACCTCGGTGCGCGCAAGCTGCTTACCTCCGAGGAGATCGCCTCGCTGCGACGCGGGAGCGACGGACGTACCGACTACGGACGCCTCTGGAATCAGCTGCGTCCCGCCCTGCAGCTCGCCGCACGCCGCGGCGCCAAGACCCTGAAGCAGAACGCCGCCTTCCGGCGATTCCGCGAGCAGCAGGCCGGCTGGCTAGGCGCCTGGTGCCGCTTCTCCGCCCTGCGCGAAGCCAACGGCTTCACCGCGCCGGACAAGTGGACGATCGACGAAGCCCCGGCCGAAGCCGTGGCCGAGGCCGAAGTGCTGCAGTTCCTGTTCGCCGAGCAATGGAAAGCGCTGCGCGAATACGCACGCGACAAAGGCGTGCGCTTCTTCGGCGACGAACCCATCTACGTCTCCGCCGATGGTTGCGACGCGAAGACCCGCCCGGAGCTCTTCCAACTCGACGCGCAGGGCCGGCCGACGGCCGTGGCCGGCGTGCCGCCGGATTACTTCGCCGCGGACGGACAACTCTGGGGGAATCCGCTGTATGCGTGGGACCGGCACGCCGCCGATGGCTTCGCCTGGTGGCAGGCGCGCGTGCTCCACGACCTGGAGCTCTTCGACGCGATCCGCATCGACCACTTCCGCGGCATCCATGATTACTGGAGCGTCCCCGCCGGCGCGCCCAACGCCCGCGAAGGCAAATGGTGCGACGGCCCCGGACTCGCCTTCACCGGTGCTTTGGCGGGCCTGCCGCTCGTCGCCGAAGACCTCGGCCTGCTCTCCCCCGGCGTCGACGTGCTCCGTCAGGCTTCCGGCCTGCCTGGCATGTCGGTACTGCAGTTCGGGTTCGGCGGACCGCCCGAGGGCAATCCGCACTTCCCCGCGAACATCACCGCGGACCGCGTCGTCTATACCGGCACGCACGACAACGATACCGTCGTCGGCTGGCACGCGCAGGCGTCGGCCGACGAGCGCGCGCGTGTCGAGGCCGTCTTCGGCGCGATGACCGCGCCGCACGTCACGCTCGCCGAGGCGGCCCTGGCCTCGCCCGGCGTGGCCGCGTTCATCCCTGTCCAGGACCTCCTCGGCCTCGGGGCCGAAGCCCGCTTCAACACCC
>JBILXR010000228.1:0-2825 GCA_044378215.1 Opitutales bacterium | reverse complement strand
CCCGTCGGAGGGGCCTTCGGAGCCGGAGGGACCCCGGCGCGGGCGGTTGCTATCGGAATGACGGTTACGGTCGTTCATGGGTTCACTTCTTCAATTTGGCTTCCGGCGAGGGGTAGTCCTGGCGGAGAGATTTCAGGTAGGCGACGAGGGCCGTGCGCTGCGCGGCGTCGACGAAGCGGTAGGACGGGTGCCAGACCGCGCCGCTGGAAGCGGGATCGGTCAGGAGCGTCTCGACGTTGATCTGGGAGGTGCGGGCGCCGTAGTTGGCGAGGTCCGGTCCGAGACGACGCTCGCCGAGCAGCACCTGCGACTGCAGGGCGTAGTCGCGGGCGACGGAAGGACGGACGCCGAGACCGCGGGCGATATCGCTGCCCTGCCCCGCCGGACGAACCTGCTGGGTGTGGCAGCTGACGCAACCGAGGGAGACGTAGATGGCACGGCCCTGGATGGCCAGGCCGGGCTCACGAGAAGGGAACAGCGCGCCGCCTTCTTCGCCGGCGGCACGACCGAGGCCGCCGAGCTGGGACTGACCGCTGAGGACGAGCGCGCCGAAGGGCAACGCGACGGCGAGGAAGACGCCGGCCAGGAGAGTGTTGAGGTTCTTCATGGTGGGGGTCCGATTAGTCGTGACGGCCGGAATCGGCCGGAGCGGAAGATTTGAGGATCATGCCGAAGGCGTTGAGGGCGAAGGCGACGTGGCCGACGAGGACCAGCACCGCGGAAATCTTCAGCACGAGGCACCAGGAGGAGCCGGCCCGCAGGACGTCGGCGTAAGCGACGGCGGGATTGGCCAGCAGCTGACCATTCTGCCATCCGCCGACGAGCCAGGCGACGAGCGCGGCGATGAAGCCGAGGGCGGTGGCCCAGAAGTGGACGTGCACGAGCTTGGCCGAGGGCCACAGCGCGCCGGTGAGGCGCGGCAGGATGAAGTAGCTTGCGCCGAAGACCACCATCGAGGCGCAACCGTAGACGAGCAGCTGCTCGTGGCCGGTCGCGAAGGAGGTGAAGCGCACCACGGCGCTCATGGAGCGGAAGGCGAAGACGCCGCCGAGCACGCCGGCGAGGGTGAAGGCGACGGCGCCGAAGCTGACGAAGCGGAGCGTGGTGTCATTCCAGGCGCGGGCCCAGCCGCCCTGCGAGGAGAGCGTGCCGAGGATGTTGATGGCGACGATGATGACCGGGATGAGCATCATCGCGGCGGCGACGACGCCGGTCGACTGCAGCCAGAGCGGTACCGGCGAACCCACGAGGGCCGCGGGACCGGTCCAACCGGCGAAGAGGAAGAACGTCCAGAAGGCCACCGGCGCGAGGTAGTAGCCCGTGAGCGTGCGCTCGAGGACCTTCGGCAGGAAGTAGTAGATCGCGGCGAGGGCCGAGGCGCCGAACCAGAGCTGCAGGAGGTTCGCGATGAACCAGCTGTGCGCGAGAGCCTGGACGACCCCGGAAGCGGGCTGCCAAAGCACCAGGAGCTGAGCCAAGAGGTAGATGAGCGGGAAAGCGAACGAGGCGCCCACCACGAACCACTGCGAGGCGAACGTGTGTCCCGACGGACGGCGCGCGAAGGCGACGATCGGCCAGAAGCCGGCCAGCAGGAAAGCGACCGCCAGGACGGGGCCGACTTCACGCGGGAAGTCCAGGAGGCGGTAACCGGTCATGTCGCCGGCGAAGACGCGGGCGATGCCGTAGGTCAGCGCGAGGTTCCAAGCCACGCCGCCGAGCTGGGCGAGCCAGCCGTTACGGAACTCGAAGCGACCGAGCTGCGCGAGCAGCCAGAGGTTGACCGCGAAGAAGGCGTTGAAGCCCCAGCCATAGATGAAGAGATCCTGCTGGGCGGTGGCGATGCGGCCCGGGGTGAACCAAGCGCAGTCGCGGAGGACGCCGACCATGGAGCCGAGGTCGAGCGCGGCGATCACGCCGAGCACCGAGGCCACGAGCAGCCAGACGACGGCGGAGACGAAGAAGAGGAGGAACGGGCCACGGAGCGAGGCCTCGCCGCGCGAGACGCGACCGTCTCCTTCTGGAGGACGGCCCTGCGGGCGGCCGGAACGATTATCCTGGGTCATCGGAAGAAAGGTGCGGGATTATTTGAGGCCGAGTTCGGCGGTGGTCCACATGGTCGTACGTCCGGCGGTGGCGGCCCGGATGTCCTTCACCTGATCGGCGGTGACGGCGTTGGCCTGGTTGCCGAAACTCTGACGGACGTAGGTGAGGACGTCGGCGATGTCGGCGTCGGAGACACCGGCGACCGGCGGCATCATGCTATTGTAGGTCATGCCGTTGACGGTGATCGGACCCATGAGGCCCTGGAGGATGAACTTCACCGGCAGCTCGGGATTACCCGCGACGATCGGGGCGTTGGCGAGCGGCGGGAAGACGGGCGGCAGACCGAGACCGGTCGGCTGGTGGCAGGCGATACAAGTGCGCGCGTAGACGGCGGCCCCGCGCTTCATCTGCTCGTCGGAGGCCTTGACGAAGACGTTCGACGCAGCGGCGGGGGCGGCCGGAGCAGCGGCGGGAGCCGGCGCGGGGCCGGCGGCGGCCTGCAGCTTGGCGACGACCTTCGGGTCCTTGGCGACCAGGGCGACGGCGTCCTTGAGCGGGATGCGGAAAGAACCGTCGGCGTTGCGGGCCGGCTCGGTGAGGAGGGCCTGCGCCTTCTTGGCGTTCTCGGCGCGCAGGTCCTTCTGAGCCTGGCGACGGAGCGCGTCCTCGCTCGTTCCCTGACGGAGCGCGAGGTAAGAGTAGCCGGTCACGATCAAGCCGGCGGCGACGAGGGAGACGACGCCGAGCCAGGCGGCGATCTGGCCGGGGATCAGCGGGCGATT
>JBILXR010000069.1:0-9909 GCA_044378215.1 Opitutales bacterium | reverse complement strand
ATAAAGTCAGGGGTATCGGATGAAGTGAGTTGTGGTTATGAGCGTATCCAATCGACCAATCAATAACGCAATGCGGACCGGAACCCCAGCTTTAGGTTTATTTCGCACAATATACATTATGTCTAATCATATAATGAATAACACAGAAAGGCATAATGTAAGCTTATTCTGTATTTACTTGGGCTAAATTGGGCGTTGGCTATCTTTGTCCGCACCCCGCCATGATTGCCTCGATTCGCTCATATTGCCGCCATTTCGCGATTTATTCGGCAATTGTGGCGCTTTTCACCGGATGCGCGACGGCGCCGGTTGTGGAGCTTCCGAAGAAGGCCGAGGAAAAGGCGGCTTTCACTGGACTGACGATCGAACAAGGTCCGACCTCCCTGGGCTGCGAACCTCGCCGACAGCCGGTGAGCATACTGGTCCTGCACCACACCGCGGGGTCCCTGCCCTCTTCCCTAGACATCCTGCAAGGCAAAGATCCTAAGCACCGCGTCGGGGTCCATTACGTCGTGACCGACGAAGCCAAGCCTCGCGCCATTCGGATGGTTCCCGAGGACAAGGCGGCTTTCCACGCCGGTAAGAGCACCTGGGGGAGGCTCGAAGGTCTCAATCAACATTCGATCGGCATCGAGATCATCAACTACGACGGCAACGTGTATCCGTACTCCGATGCCCAGACGGACATCATCTTCGCGTTGTGCGCTGAGATCATCCGACGTCATGACATCAAGCCGTGGAACGTGGTCGCCCATTCGGACATCTCGGTCGGCCGCAAGATCGATCCGGGTTCGAAGTTTCCTTGGGCCAAGCTTGCGAAGCTCGGGATCGGCGCCTCGCCGCTGCCTGATGAACTGAAGGAGCGTATCGCCCATGGCCACCTTGCGACCCCTGCTTTCTTCCGTCGTCTCCTGACTGACTACGGCTATGCCGTCGGGCCTGATGACGCTGGTCTGAAGCTGGCGGTCGAAGCCTTCCAGCGACACTTCCGGCCCGCGAAGATCGACGGCATCATCGACGTCGAATGCACGGCGATCCTCGAATGCCTCGTGCGTCGTTACCAGTCGCCGGCCTATCGTTCCGCGCAGGTCAGGCCCTGAGCTGCAGTCCGAAAAGGCGCAGGAACTTGTTGGCGTAGCCACGCAGCAGGTCACGTTCCGGGTAGCCGACCTTATCCAGGAAGACCGCGTAGATCGCCATACCCGCGCCGCCCGCGAGACCCATGGAGACCACGAGATTGATCTTCTCGTTCAGGTGGCCGTCGAGGATGTTGTGCAGGAAGGCATAACCTTGGAACGACACGACAGCCAGCAGCGCGGAACCGCCCACAACCTGCAAGGCGGGCTTGAGCAGACTCTCGGCGAGGAACTCGGGAGCGTGCTTCTTCAGATAATGGCGGAGCACGAGATACTGCCAAAGCGTCGAGACGGCGTTGGCCCAGGCGAGGCCTTCGACCCCTTGATTCATCCAGACCGCTACGACCGACCCGGTGGCGTTCACGGCCAGCGCATGGATGGCGGCGATGAGCGTGGCCTTGGTCTGCCCGGCGACGTTCAGGGCCCGCGTGACGATCGAGATCATCGCGTAGAAAGGCATGGCCAAGGCGAAGATCACGAGCAGTCGGCTCGTATCGGCGCAGTCACCCGAGCCGAAGTTGCCGTAACGGAACAGCAGCTGGACGATCGGGACCGCGAGCGCGATCAGTCCGAAGGCCGCGCCGACGTTGATCGCCAGGACGAGCCGCATGCCGCGTGCGTAGTTGCGTGCTAAGGCCGGGACATCGCGGCTGGCGAACGCCGTCGCGAGCGCCGGGAAGATGACCACGGCGATCGAGGCCGAGAACAAGCCGATCGGCAGTTCGACGATGCGGTTGGCGATGTAGTAATACATCAGTCCGGCGTCGCTCACGTTGTAGGCGAGCGCCCGGGAGACGAGGACGTTGACCTGCTGCACCCCGGCGCCGAGCGCGGCCGGCAGGAACGCGATGCTGAGGGTCTTCCAGGCGGTTTCGTCGACGTGGACTAAGCCCGGGCGCCAGCCTTCGCGGCGCAGGCCCCAGAGCGGGATCATGAGTTGGAAGAATCCCCCGACTAAGGCGCCGAGGCAGAGCCAGACGGCCTTGTCCATGTCGTTCGAAGCGAAGTTCTCCCCGAACACGCCCAACGCCACGATCATGCAGAGGTTCAGCACGCCCGAGGCGATCTCCGCCAAGCCGAAGCGACCGGAAAGATTGACCGCGGACGTGAACAAGGCCGCGACGCAGATGAGCGGCATGTAGGGCATGCAGATCGCGGTCAGCACCGCCGCTTCGGATCTTCCCGCCGAAGCGAAATCAAAGGCCAAGGCCGTGCCGACGCCGATCAGCGTCAGGCCGACCATCCAAGGGAGTACCTTGCGGAGGACGAAATTGAGGAAGCCGAGAGAGGCGAGCTTGCCGTCCTTGACGGATTTGTCCGCCAGCACCGGCACGATGGCCGCGGTCAGCGCGCCTTCGCCGAGCAGCCGTCGGAAGAGGTTCGGTATCTGGAACGCGATGACGAAGGCCGAGCCGATGGCCGAGGCGCCGAACACCGCGGCGGTCAGCTGGTCACGGACCAGGCCGAGGACGCGCGAGACCATCGTCCAGGAGGCGGTCTTCGCCATGGCCTGGTACTGGCGCGTCTGCTCGGTCATGGCCTCAGGGCTGGATGGCGCGCATGCCTTCCTCGAGCACCGCGCGGAGGGCCGGGATGAGGTCCGTGCGCGGCACTTCGGCTTCCGATCGGTCCGCGAGGCTGCGGACCTTCGCGACGCCCTTGGCGACTTCGCTGCCGCCGTAGACGAGGGCGTACTTGGAGCCGGCGACTTCGGCGGCCTGGATGAGCTTGGGGAACTTGCCGTCCTTGAGGTTGTACTCGACGCGGAAACCGGCCCGTCGGAGGTTCGCGATGTCTTCCAGCGCCGCATTGCGGGCGTCGTCGCCGAGGATCATGACGTAGAAATCTGGTCCGTCGGCATAGGCCGGGATCAGTTTCTTGAGTTCCAGCAAGTCGCGCATGGTGACGTCGCCCATGCCGAAACCGACGGCCGGCAGGTCCGGACCCCCGAGCTTCTTGACTAAGGCGTCGTAGCGACCGCCGCCGGCGAGGGCGCGGGCTTCGCCGCCCGTCTCGAAGGCTTCGAACACGAAGCCGGTGTAGTAAGCGAGGCCGCGGACGATGGTCAGGTCGATGGCGACGCACTCACCGAAACCCATGGTGGTCAGCGTGCCGAGAAGATGCTTCCATTCTGCCAGTCGCTCGGTCATCGCAGCGTCGCCCGCGGCAAGCTTCTCGATGTCGGCAAGCGACTTCGTATTGGCGAAGGTCCGGGCGGACTCCAATGCCTTGACGGGATCGACGGAAGTCCCGGCGAGCGCCGCCGTCATGGCGTCGAGCAGATCCTTGGGCGCGCCACGTTCGAGTTTGTCGACCACGCCGAGGACGGCGACGGCCTGGGCTTCGGGGACGCCGAGGCTGGCGAGGTAACGGAACCAGAGCGTGCGGTCGGAGACGCGGATGCGGAAGTCCTGCTGCGTCAGGCCGAAGCCGAGCAGGCAATCGGCGCAGAGGGCGATGATCTCGGCGTCGGCCGCAGGGCCGGGTTCGCCGAGGAGATCGGCATTGAGCTGGTAGAACGAACGGAGACGTCCCTTCTGCGGCTTCTCATAGCGGTAGTTCTCGCCGATCGCGAACCAGCGGATCGGCTTGGGCATGCCGTTGGCCTTGGCGCCGACCATGCGGGCCAGCGACGGAGTCATCTCGGGACGCAGGCTGACCTTGCGGCCGCCCTTGTCCTCGAAGTTGAAGAGCTGGCGCACGATCTCTTCGCCCGACTTCTCGGTGAAGAGTTCGAGCGGCTCGAGCACGGGGGATTCCCACTCGCGGAAACCGTAACGACGGCAGGCGCGACGCCAGACGTCCATGATGTGTCCCAAGACGGCACGGTCTTCGGGATAGAACTCCCGGAAACCGGGGAGCGTTCGGATGTCGGACATCGCGGCGCGGATTACGGCTGAGCGGGCTTCTCGACGTCGATCGACTTGAGCTTAGCCTTCAGTTCCTTGCCGGCCTTGAACTTGATGACCGCGCGCTTCGGGATGACCACGTCCGTCTCCGGACGGTTCGGATTACGCCCGATGCGGCTCTTGCGGACCTGGACTTGGAACACGCCGAAGTTGCGGAGCTCGACATCACGACCCGCGAGCAGAGCCTCGCTGATGGCATCCAAGGTCATCTGGACCGAGTCGCGGATATGCTTCTGGGGGTACCCCTTGTCCGTGAAAATCTTCAGGACGATGTCGCGCTTGGTGAGGTTGTTGGACATGACGTAGCGTAAGTGTTGATAGACAAAGGCATGGGAAAGCGGTCGTGGCAATACCACACCCTAAAAAACCTCACTCTAGGTTCTGGACCTGCTCCCGGATGCGCTCGATCTCGGTTTTCGCCTCCAAAACCTGCTTAGTCGTGGCGATTTCGGCCGCCTTGCTGCCGATAGTGTTCACTTCCCGGAGGAGCTCCTGAATCAGGAAATCCAGCTTCCGTCCGCTGTTCGGCTGGCTGAGTTCCGCTGAAAATTGCGCGACATGGCTGCGAAGGCGGACGACCTCTTCGGTGATGTCTGAACGGTCCGCGAACAAGGCTAGCTCTCTCAGCACCCGGTCATCGGATACATCCAAGGCGAGCCCCGCCTCCTTCAGTCGCTTGAGCATCGCGTCCCGATGCCTGACCGGAGCGGCCTTCTCGGCGTGCTCCATGTCGGCGACCATCGCGGAGATTTTACCGAGACGAACTTCGAGGTCCTTGGCCAGCGCGGCCCCTTCGGCCTGACGCATGGAGACGAGATGCCGGAGGGCTTCTTCGAAGGCCTTCTGGACGGTCGTTTCGACCTCGGCCAATGGCGGCAGCACGACAGACGGGCGGCGACTGCCCTCGGCGAGACGGTGCAGCAGGTCGGAGTCCGGAGAGAACGCGACGCCACAACGAGCGGCGATCTTACCGAGCTCCTCGAGGCTGCTTGCCACGGACTCCGCATCCCATTGGCGTTGCTGCCCGGAAGCCGCGGCCTGGGTCACGCGAGCGGTCACTTTGCCCCGCTGCAAGCGGGCGCGGATCCAAGCGGAGGCGGTGGATTCGAGGGCCGGCCAGGCTTCGGGCCCGAAGACCGAGACCTGCAGATTCTTCTGATTTACCGTGGCGATTTCGACCGAAAGACGGACGCCGGGGAGATCGATCTCCGCGCGTCCGAAACCCGTCATCGAAGACGCCGTCATGGTCAGAGCTTGATCTCCGTGCCCATCGCGCGCGCCGCGCTCCACACGTCCTTGTCGCCGCGGCCGGAAAGATTGATGATGACCACCTGCTCCTTCGGCAGCTTTGCGGCGAGCTTAACGCCGTAGGCGACCGCATGGCTGGTCTCAAGGGCGGGAATGATGCCCTCGGTACAGGAAAGCAGCTTGAAGCCTTCGAGGCATTCGTCGTCCGTGGCGTAGGCGAACTCCAGGCGACCTTTCTCCCTATAATAGGAATGCTCGGGTCCGACCGCGGCGTAATCCAGTCCGGCAGAGACGGAATGCGTGCCTTCGATCTGCCCTTCTACGTCCATGAGGATGTTGGTCATGCACCCCTGCAGCACGCCGAGCCGCCCGCCGGCGAAACGGGCGGCATGTTCGCCGCGGGTGATGCCCCGGCCGCCGGCTTCGACGCCGATTAGGCGCACGCCGGGTTCATCCAGGAATTCGAAGAACGCGCCGATGGCGTTGGAGCCGCCGCCGACGCAGGCGACGATGGCGTCCGGGAGACGGCCTTCGGCGCGCAGGATCTGCTGCTTGGACTCGATCGAGATGATGCGATGGAAATCGCGGACCATCATCGGATAGGGGTGTGAGCCGTAGGCTGTGCCCAGGATGTAATGCGTCTCGCGGACATTGGTGACCCAGTCACGCATGGCCTCATTGACGGCCTCCTTGAGCGTACGCTGGCCGGCTTCGACGCCGCGGACTTCGGCGCCCATGAGGCGCATGCGGTAGACGTTCAAAGCCTGGCGCTCCATATCGGTCGCGCCCATGTAGATGACGCACTTGAGGCCGAAGCGTGCGCAGACCGCCGCGGTCGCGGTGCCGTGCTGGCCGGCGCCGGTCTCGGCGATGATGCGCTTCTTGCCCATGCGGATAGCTAGCAGCGCCTGGCCGATGACGTTGTTGATCTTGTGGGCGCCGGTGTGGAGCATGTCCTCGCGCTTGAGGTAGATGCGGGCGCCGCCGACTTGCTTGGTCAGGGACTCGGCGAGGTAAAGTCCCGTGGGACGTCCGGCGTAGTCGCGGAGCATGTCCGCGAAGGCCTGCTGGAAGGCCGGATCGTGCCGGGCCTCGTCATAGGCCTTGGTCAGGTCCAGGAGCGGGGTCATCAGCGTCTCCGGGACGTACATCCCGCCGAACTGACCGAAACGGCCGCGGGCGTCCGGCACGCGGAAGCGAGGTTCAGTGGTCGGGATGAGGCTGGAGGCCGACATAGTGATGCCTGCATAAAGCGAGAACCTGCGGAGAGGGCAAGCGACAAGGGCTTTTGACGGCTTTCCTTGCCCCGGCGCGGCCGTGAGCCTAAAGGTCGCCCATGCTTCGTCTCGCCTTCGGTCTGTGGATGCTGTCCTCCCTGCCCGCTTTCGCGGGTTATGGTCCGACGGTGCCGCCTGAAGAAATGCGACGTGAGTTCACCTATTCTCGTGCCCTCGTCACCGGCACGGTCGAAGGAGTGACGGAATACCTGCCGGTGAGTTCGACCGGTCACATGATCCTCAGTGACAGCCTGCTCGGCGTACCAAAGTTCGCCGATGTCACCGTGTCGGGCGTCACCGATCGTAAGGGCCGCGCGGTCTCGATGGAGCGTGTAGCGGACGATTACATCGTCATCATCCAGCTCGGCGCGATTCTCGCCGTGCTCGTGGCGTTCTTCGGACGCGTGCGTGGCGTGCTGACGGGGCTTTGCCGTGGCGACGGCCAGTCCATCTCCCTCGCCTCCGCGATCATCGTCGCGTTCCTGCCCGCCGCCCTGCTCGGCTTCCTGTTCAAGGACATCATCACGGCCTACCTCTTCTCGGTCGAAGTCGTGGCGGCCGCCCTGCTCGTCGGAGGTCTGGTCATCCTGGTCGCCGAATATCTGCTGCCGAAGAAGGCCGGCGAGTCCGCCGACGAGGTCGCCGCGATCGGCTGGCGTCCGGCGCTGACCGTCGGTCTGTGCCAGTGCTTCGCTCTGATCCCGGGCACGAGCCGTTCGCTCGCGACCATCCTCGGCGGCCGCGTCGCTGGTCTTTCTCATGCCGCTTCGACGGAGTTCTCCTTCCTCGTCGGCCTGCTCACCCTTTCCGCTGCTTCGGTCTACAAGATGTGGTCGCTCGGACCCGCGCTCACCCAGGTCTACCCGGCCGGCCCGGCGAGCGTCGGCCTGCTCGTGGCCGCCATCACGGCGTTCGTCTCCGTGAAGTGGCTGGTCGGGTATGTGTCGCGCCGCGGTCTGGGCGCGTTCGCCTGGTATCGTATCGCCTTAGGCGGCACGATCCTGGCGTTCCTCGCGCTGAAGTGAAGCCGGCTCAGGTGCCGAGTTCGAAGCCCTTGCGGTACTCCCGACGGACGTACGCGTTGGCGTCTTTGTCGTTCGTGACCTCCATCTTCGCGCCGTCCCACAGCAGCTTGCGGTCGGGATATCTCGACGCGAGGTTGCCCATGAGCACCATCTCGGAGAGCGGGCCGGAGTAGTCGAAGTTAGAGGAAGCGGCCGGTCCGCCCTTGCAGGCGCGGATCCAGTCCTTCTCGTGGCCGGAGGAATTGCCCGGGATGCGGGGCAGCGTCTTGGCGAGTTTCTTGGAGGCGTCGCGAAGGTCGGCGTTGAGGATTCGCGGATTGAGTCCGTAGCAGCCGCATACGAGCTTGGCTTTGTCGCCGATGAAGAGGCAGCCGCCGTTGGGGTCGCCGAACGGCATGTCGTCTTCGAGCTCATCGGGGCGCTGCGGCATCAGGCCGCCGTCCCACCAGGTGAGCGTCACGGGCGGCATCTCGCCGCGGGCCGGGAACTTGAAGCGAACGACCGAGGAGCGCGGATAGGATTCGAACTTGCCGGAGGTCTTCTTGCCGAAGGTCTCGAAGACGGTCGAGACGTTGCCTTCGACGCTGATCGGGTAACGCAGGTCGAGCGCCATGAAGGCCGGGTCGATGATGTGGCAGCCCATGTCGCCGAGCGAACCGGTGCCGAAGTCCCACCAGGCCCGCCACTTGCCGGGATGGTAAGAGGCGTGAAACGGACGCAGCGGCGCCGGGCCGCACCACTGATCCCAGTCCATGCCTTCGGGGGCTTTCTGCGCCTCAGAGGGACGGTCCATCTCGCTGCTTTGCGGCCAGATCGGACGGTTCGTCCAGGTGTGCACTTCGCGGACCTTGCCGATGAGTCCGGCGGCGATCCACTCGGTGACCTGACGGATCCCTTCCCCGGAATGCCCCTGGTTGCCCATCTGGGTCACGACCTTGTACTTGTGGGCCGACTCGGTGAGGATGCGGGCTTCGAAGACGGAATGGGAGATCGGCTTCTGCACGTAGACGTGCTTGCCGCGGCGCATGCACTCCATCGCGATGTAGGCATGGGAGTGGTCGGGCGTGGCGATGATGACCGCGTCGATGTCCTTCTGCTGGTCCAGCATCTTGCGGAAGTCGGTGAAGACGCCGGCCTTGGGGAACTGCTTGATCGTCCCGGCGCAGCGGCCGAGGTCTAGGTCGCAGAGGCCGACGATGTTCTCGTCGGCGGAATTACGGACGTTGCTGGCGCCGACCCCCAGGCCGATGGCGGCGATGTTGAGCTTCTCGTTGGGCGAGATCGTCCGGGCGGCGGAATTGAGCCAAGGGCGGGAAACCGCGAAGGCAGCGGCGGCCATGCCGGACTGGCGGAGAAAGGAACGACGATCGAGCTGGGGTGTCATGGGGTTGGGGTAATGATGGTTTATGAGTCGTCGGAAAGGCCGCAAGTTCCATGCGGGAGGTCGCCGTCCTTCATTCTTCCCGGGCCGGCGAAGGTCGGGCGCAGTCCGCGGACCCCGATGTGAACAGGTCCGGTGGACAGGCCGAAAGGACACCCTATGTCGCTGTCTGGATGAATCTTATGACGGTCTCGACGGGCTTTCCGTGGCCGAAGTTTCGTTTGACTATGCTGTGAATAAACTGTTCATAAAGGAAACCACCACGACCCTGATGTTCAAGCGCTTCCCCGGGCTATTCAACCAAGCCATCGGCATCGACCTCGGTACCGCGAACACCCTCGTGTTCCTCAAGGACCGCGGGGTCGTCCTGCGTGAACCTTCCGTCGTCGCCATCCGCACGAGCACCCGCAAGCCCATCGCCGTCGGCAACGAGGCCCGCATGATGCTCGGTCGTACTCCGGGCGACATCCAGGCCCTGCGTCCGATGAAGGACGGCGTGATCGCCGACTTCGAGATCAGCGAGCATATGCTCCGCTATTTCATCGGCAAGGTCGCCCGTAAATCCCTCTTCACGAACCTCACCGTCGTCGTGGCCGTGCCTTATGGCATCACCGCGGTCGAGCGGCGCGCCGTCATGGATTCGGCTTACCGCGCCGGCGCGGATGACGTCATCACCATCCCTGAGCCGGTCGCCTCCGCCATCGGCGTCGGCCTGCCGGTCGAAGAACCTACTGGCTCGATGATCGTCGACATCGGCGGTGGCACCACCGAAGTAGCCGTCCTCTCCCTCGGCGGCATCGTCCATGCCCGCTCCATCCGCGTCGGCGGCGACGAGTTCGACATGTCGATCATCAAGTACATCCGCAACTCGTACAACCTGATCATCGGCGAACGCACCGCGGAAGAGATCAAGATCAAGATCGGCTCCGCCTA
>JBILXR010000068.1:0-9926 GCA_044378215.1 Opitutales bacterium | reverse complement strand
GTCGTGACGCGGTCCCGACCTTACCTTGAGGCAACTAGGTCAGCACGCAGTGCTGACCCTACCTCGAGGCGGTTTTCCATCCGCCAGGTGCTTGGGGTTTAAGGTCGCAAACAAAAAACCCCGACGGACGTCGGGGTTTTTAAAGGGCAGTGGGGCGGCTTATTTCTTGGCCGGGGCCGCGGGGGCGGCGGCCTTGGCTTCGGCGATGAACTCGCGGATTTTTTCGTCCGTGAGCGAAGCCGGGTGTCCGATGTAGGCGATCTTACCGCCGGCGACCACGAAGCTGCACGGGATGCCGTTCTGGCCGGCGGCGTCCATCCAAGCCTTGCCCATCGCGCCGTTCGTGTCCTTCGCGACGGTGTACTCCATCTGCTTGGTGTTCTTGCGCACGTAGGCGTCGGCGGCCTCGACGCCGCTGTTCACATGGATGCTGATGACTTGCACGCCGTCGGGCTTGAGCTTGGCCTGCAGTTCCGCGAGGTGTGGGATCGAAGCGACGCAAGGCGGGCACCAAGTCGCCCAGAATTCGATGACGTAGGTTTTCTTCGGGTCGAGGGTCGAGACGCGGTCGCCCTTGATCCAGCCGGAGGGAAGTTTCGTCGGGGCTTTGTCGCCGACGTTGAGCGTCGGTCCCTTGGGCGCGGCGAAGCCGAGAGTGGTCAGCAAGAGGAGGAGCAGGGTGGGGAGGCGCATGGGCATACTTTGGAGGTTATAGGGATTCGAAGCAAGGGAGACGGAAGGTGTCAGCGGTCAGCGGTTGGCGGTTAGCGGTTGGGCGATGAAAATCGAAGAATAACGAATGATTTCGGCCCGGCCGCTTTGGCTGTTAGGTGGATTCGGTTCCTATCCGCCATCCGCCAACCGCTAACCGCCGCCACCTTTGTCATTCTTCGTAAACAAAAAGCCCCGACTGGGTCGGGGCTTTGGGGGGTGCTGGCCGGAGGTCAGGCCTTGGTCGCGTTGAACTTCGCGCGGATGGCTTCGACGACGGCCGGGTCGGCCAAGGTCGAGACGTTACCGAGTTCGCGGCCTTCGGAGATGTCGCGCAGGAGGCGGCGCATGATCTTGCCGGAGCGGGTCTTCGGGAGGTCAGGGACGAACACGATGCGTTCCGGGCGGGCGAACTTGCCGATCTTCGCGTCGACCATGCCGTTGAGCTTCTTGGCGAGGTCGGCTTCGTTCACCGTCTTGGCGGCGGCGGACTTCAGGATGACGAAGGCCATGAGGCCCTGGCCCTTGAGGTCGTGCTTCACGCCGATGACGGCGGACTCGGCGACCGCCGCGTCCTCGATGAAGATCGCTTCAAGTTCGGCCGTGCCGATGCGGTGGCCGGAGACGTTGACGACATCGTCGACGCGTCCGGTGATCCAGAGATAGCCGTCCTTGTCGCGGATGGCGCCGTCGCCGGGGAAGTAATATTTGCCACCCCAGCGGTTCCAATAGGTGTCCACGTAGCGCTGTTCGTCGCCGAAGATGCCCTGCGTGATGCCAGGCCAAGGCTTGCGGATGGCGAGGATGCCGTGGTCGGTCTCGTTGCCGTTCTCGTCGAGGACGGCGGCGTCGACGCCGAAGAAGGGCAGCGTGGCGGAGCCGGGCTTCGTGGGCGTGCAGCCGGGCATCGGGGTGATCATGTGGCCGCCGGTCTCGGTCTGCCACCAGGTGTCGACGATCGGGCAGCGCTCGGCGCCGATGTTGCGGTGGTACCAGAGCCAGGCTTCCGGGTTGATCGGTTCGCCGACCGAGCCGAGGAGGCGCAGCGAGGAGAGGTCGTGCTTCTTCACCCACTCGTCGCCCCACTTCATGAAGGCGCGGATGGCGGTCGGCGCCGTGTAGAAGACCGAGACCTTGTGGTCCTGGATGATCTTCCAGAAGCGGCCGAAGTCAGGCGCGTCGGGCGCGCCTTCGTACATCAGCACCGAAGAGCCGTTGAGGAGCGGACCGTAGACCACGTAGGTGTGGCCGGTGACCCAACCCACGTCAGCCGTGCACCAGAAGAGGTCGTCGCCGCGGAGGTCGAAGACGTACTTGTTGGTCGAGTAGGCGTGGACCATGTAGCCGCCCACGCTGTGCATGATGCCCTTGGGCTTGCCGGTGGAGCCGGAAGTGTAGAGCAGGAAGAGCATCTCGTTGGCCTCCTGCTGGACCGCTTCGCACTGGTCGGTGACCGAGGCGGCGGCTTCGTGATACCAGACGTCGCGGCCGGCGTGCATGACGCAGCCCGCGTCGGGCTTGCCCGGGTGACGCTGGAGGACGAGCACGTGGGCGCAGGAAGGGCAGTCCTTCACGCCTTCATCGACCGTCTGCTTGAGCGGCAGGAACTTTCCGCGGCGGTAGCCGCCGTCCATCGTGATGACTGCCTTCGACTTCGCGTCGTTGACGCGGTCGCGGATGGATTCGGCCGAGAAGCCGCCGAACACGACCGAGTGGACGATGCCGAGGCGGGCGCAGGCGAGGACCGCCATCGCGAGCTCGGGCACCATCGGCATGTAGATCGCGACCGTGTCGCCGCGCTTCAGGCCCATGCCCTTGAGCACGTTCGAAAAGCGGCTGACTTCGGAGAGCAGCTGGCGGTAGGTGATGCGGCGGACCTCGACGGCCTTGCCGTCGGCGGTGGGCTCGCCTTCGTAGACGATCGCGACCTTGTCACCGAGGCCCTTGGCGACCTGCGCGTCGAGGCAGTTGTAGGCGACGTTGGTCTTGCCGTCCACGAACCAGCGGAAGAACGGCTTCTTGGATTCGTCGACCACCTTCGTCCACGGCTGGAACCAAGTCAGCTCCTTGGCTTCGTCGGCCCAGAAGCCGTCGGGGTCCTGGATCGAGCGCTGATAGAGAGCGTTATAGCCGTCCATGCCCTTGACCCGGGCTTTGGCGACGAACGCGGCGCTGGGCGGGAAGACCTGCTCGTTCGAGCCGAAGCCTTCGGCGCTGGCCTTCTTGACGTCATCGATTTCTTCGTTGGCGTCGGAGTTATGGGGGGAGTGGGCCATGGTTTTACGTTTGGAGCGAAGGATCAGGTAGATGGAGAAAGCCACCAGGATGGCGAGCGTCAGGACGAGCCACGGGGTATCGGAGATATCCGGGGTGCCGGGGGATTGGTCCGCGAGGAGGGCCATGGGGTGGGGTGGGGATAAGACCCAGCCGACCGTCTCAGGGCAACCAAAACGCGGAGGGGCAGATGATTTGACCCCACGGAGGGGGGTTTGGTTCGCCTCAGAGCTCGGTCAGCAGTTCGGCAAACCCGTCGATAATCCGCGGACCCAACCCCTCGAGGCGCGCCCGGTGCTGGTGGCCGTGGGCGGTCAGCACGCAGTCGACCCCCATGGCCGCGGCCGCTTCGGCATCGTGGGCCGTGTCGCCGAAGTAGATCACGTCTGCCGGGCTTACTCCCAGGTCGGCGAGGTGCCGGCGGGCGCGGTCCTCCTTGCTGCCGGCATGGATGTCGTCGCCGCCGCAGGCCTTGCGGAAGCGACCGTCGAGTCCGTAGTGGGCGAGGGTGTCGGCGAGCAGCGTACGTTCGTAGGCCGAGAGTACCGAGTGCGTCAGCCCGGCGGCGGAGAGTCCGGCGAGGAGCGTCTCGGCGTGGTCGTGCAGGCGGCATTCCGTCTTCCGTTCTTCGTAGGCCGCCATGAAGCGGACGGACATCGCGCGGAAGGAGGCTTCGTCGGGCGTGAAGCCGATGGCCTGGTAGACTTTGATGACCGGGAACTGGAAGATCTCCCGGTAGCGCACCGGATCGACGGACGGATGGCCGTCCTCCGCGAGCAGGCGGTTGAGGGACGCGCAGCACAGCCACGTGTCGTCGAGGAGCGTGCCGTTCCAGTCCCAGACCGCATGGCGGTATTCGCGGAGCTTCTTACGCATGACCAGGCACGAGGCTGAAGGCCTCGACGTCGACGCCCGCGCTGCAATGCGCGTAATCCGGGGCGCGGCCGGCGAGCGGGAAGCCGTTCCACTCCACCGGCTGTTCACTCCAGGTGGTCAGTTGGGCGAGGCTGAGTTCGTAAGGCGCGTGATGGACCTGGCCGCGGAGCAGGCGGCCGCCGCGCACCGAGAAGAAGTTGTAGCGTTCCGCCAGATGGAAGAGGCGGGTGCCCGGCTCGGCCGGCGCGGGCGGCGTCAGCGCCTTCCAGGCATAGCGGGCGGCGTGCGCGAAACCTTCGCGCTGGCAGTCCATCGTCCAGCGTTCGCCGAACGGACGGTGCGTGAGGCGCGCGTGCTCGTAGGGCAGACCGAAGAACGTCCGGGCGATGCGCACGGCCGGGCCGCGGTCGCAGTCGAGCGACAGGAACCACACGCCCGGTTCGCCGGCGGCGTCGCGCACGTAGACGCGGACGTTGAGTTCGTTGAACGACGAAAGCCAGGGCAGGGAGGGCAGGCCTTCGGGACGGACGCCGAGCATGCGGAAGCCGACGATCCCCAGGTGGGTCTCGCCTTCGAAGAGGTCGGGCGTCAGGCCCGGCGGCAGGATCTTGGCTACGGCCGCGGGGTCGGAGCGCCAATGCAGGAAGAAGAGCTGGTCCCAGCGCTGACGCAGCAACGCGCGCCGGTCCGGGCGGCGGCGTGCGGCCAGCAGGCGTTGGGTGGCTTCATCCATCGGGCCACCATCTTGCACGAGCGCGGTCGCGTCAAGCGGGCGGACTTATTTTCCCTTCGCGAAGGGCGGGAGGGACAGGTCGACCTGGTAGAGCACCTGATTGTAGTCCCAGCGCGGCGTCGGCTGCCGGTTGCCGGAAAACGTCGTCGTGTAGGTACCTTCGAAATGGATCACCGGCGAGTCGGCCTGGAAGAATTCCGGATGCAGCACCGGATTGTAGAACGTATAATCGTCGTGCGAGAGCACCTTGCGGGCGTTGCCCCAGGGGCCGAAAGGCTCCGTCGATTCCGCCAGCCAGATTTCGCCGAGCGCCGACGGGCGGCCTCCTTGCTGCGTGAAGACCGCGAGCCACTTGCGACTCCAAGGATGCCAGGCCATGTGGCCCTTGTGCGCGACGATCGTTTCGCCGGCCGCGGTGGTGGCGCCGGTGGCGGGTTGGAGCGCTTTCCACTTCTCCGGGTTCTTCCAGCCTTCGTAAGTGGCGGGCGTCCGCAGCATCGGGAACGGGTCGCAGAACAGAATCCATTTACGGCCGAGCGGGTCGGTCCAGGGGACCGCATGGCCGGCCGGCATCGGGGGCGCCGTCGGGCGGGTCGTGTCTGCGGTCCAGACCGTATCAAGCGCGCGGAAGATTTCCTCGTGAGGGTCCCATTCCACGAGGTCCCAACGGTAGGCGCGCATCTCGCCTTTGATCTTCACGGCGGCGGCGACCAGATGGGGCGCGCCTTGGGCGTCGGGCAGCGTCACCGCACCCCAGAGCCAGGTCGGTCCGTCGCCGCTTAGTTTCGCGACACCGCGGGGACGGGATTCGGCCGGGGCAGGCCGGCGATCCGTCACATAAGCGTAGGGCGGACGCAGCGGCGGTTTGGCCGGCGGCTGGAACTTCTCGGTCATCGCCGCGGAGACGTTGAAGACGCCCAACGGGTAGTGCGGAAGATTCGTGTCGCCCCAGAACCAGTGCAGCCGGCCGACGAATTCCGCGGTCACCACGCTATCGGAACCGAGCACGCCGCTCTCCTTCCAGTCGAGTTGTTCGCCCAGCTTCTGGGACTCGACGAAGAGTCCGGCACCGGTCAGACGGCCCAGGCGGCGGGCGAGGATCGAACGTTCGACCGTGACGCGGAGCGTCTTGCCTGGCGTGGGAGTCAGGCGAACCCCCTTATAGCCGAACCTGTCGGCCTTCACGCCGTAGCCGTGGCCGATGACCGTGAACCAGGTCTCACGACCCATCAGTTCGGGCAGGTCGCAGGCGATCAGTCCGGCGTTGTCGGAGACGAAGCGAACGCCGTGCACCGTGCGGAGTTCGACGCCCGGGACGGGCCACCCGTCGCCTTGTTCGACGACCTCGATGCGACAGGGTTGGACGGCGGCCGCCATCGCCGTGAGGCCAAGCAAGACAAAGAGCCAGGAGGCGGGCCGCATGCCCCTAGTCTCCGTATTCTCGCGGCTGATTCAAGTCTGCGCGGGGCTTTTCGCTTGGAGCGGGGGCCGTCCGGGCTTACCTCTGGGACATGCTTCCGGAAGCGCGTCAGAAAGAGCTCAAGGCCTTCGCCGGGAAACTCGCGGACATCGCCCGTGAGGTCCTGCTCGCGGCCCACGCGCGCGTCGAGACCGAGGTCGAGATCAAGCCCGACGGCACGCCCGTGACCGTCGCCGACAAGGAAGCCGAGCGCCAGATGCGCGCGGCCATCAAGGCGGCCTATCCTGACCACGGCATCCTGGGCGAGGAGTTCGGACCCGAGAACGTCGACGCCGAGTACTGCTGGGTGCTCGATCCCATCGACGGCACCAAGTCGTTCCTCTCCCGCGTCCCGCTCTACGTCACCCTCATCGGCCTGCGCTACGAAGGTAAGCCCGTCCTCGGCCTGATCGACCAGCCCGTCCTCGGTGAACGTATCATCGGCGACAATCTCACGTGCGAGCTTAACGGCCGACCTGTGCGGGTCGCCGAAGCGGCCATGAAGGACGCCGTCGTCGTCTCCACCGACCTCGACAACATCCGTCGCCTGCATCGCGACGTCCGCTGGAATCGTTTCGCCGACAGCGTCGCCCATGTGCGCACGTGGGGCGACGGCTACGGCCATCTCCTCGTCGCGGCGGGCCGTGCGCACGTCGTGGCCGATCCGATCATGAATCCGTGGGACCTCGTCCCCGTGCTGCCCGTCCTGCGCGGCGCCGGCGCGGTCGTGACCTCCTGGGAAGGCGGCGATCCCGTCAAGGCCGGCAACATCATCGCCGCGGCGCCGAAGCTGCACGCGGAAGTGATGCGGACGCTGCGCGACTGAGGGCGCCCATGGCTTTCCCGTCTGCCAAGCCCGGACCTAGGCCTACGCGGCGGGCGTTCCTCGGCTTGCTCGCCGTGGGTGGCGCCGGCCTCGCGTCGGCGGCCTACGCGCGTTATCTCGAGCCGGACTGGCTGGACGTCGCTGAGGTCACGCTGGACCCGTTGCGGTTCCCCGCCCCCAAAGGCCTGCGCATCCTGCATCTGTCCGACCTGCATTTCGGTCCGCACGTTTCCTTGGAGCACATCTCCCACGCCGTCGAACTCGGGCTCGCGCAACGGCCGGACCTCATCGCCCTCACCGGCGATTTCGTCACCGGCCGCTTGCGGGAGGCCGCGCCTTATGCCGCCGTCCTGCGCCGACTTTCCGACGTCGCCCCTACGTTCGCCTGCCTCGGCAACCACGACGCCATCGTCGCCGCCGGTCCCGTCGGTGAAATCGCCCGGACCGCCGCAGTCGTGGGACTGCTGCGCCGGGCGCAGATCGACGTGCTCGTGAATGAGACGCGGGAGATCGCGGTCCGCGGCGGGCGGCTGAAGGTGTCGGGTCTGGGGGACTTATGGACCGGGCAGAACCAACCCGCGCGTTGCCTCCGGCCCGTGCTGGGCCTGGGTCGCGAACCGCTCCCGCACGTGCTCTTGAACCATAATCCTGATGCGCGCCTTGCGGCGATGCCGTATCACTGGGATCTCATGCTCTGCGGGCACACCCATGGCGGCCAGCTCGGCGTACCCGGCATCGCGGAGTGGCTGGCGCCCGTGAGGGATAAGACGCACATCGAGGGCCTGCGCGAGCGGGCGGGTCGCCTGATTCACATCACCCGCGGAGTCGGCAGCCTCTACGGCGTGCGTTTCTGGTGTCGTCCGCAGGTGAGCCTGCTCGTCGTCGGCTGAGCGCGGCTCAGAGCCGGACCTTCAGCGAGCGACCGTGAGCGTCAAGGTTCTCCATGCGGGAGAACGCTTCGACCACGGCGGCCGCCTTCTTGAGCGAGCCCGGGGCGTAATGCACCAGGCTCGTGCGGCGCAGGAAGTCGGCGACGCGCAGGCCGCTGAAGAAACGGCCCGTGCCGCCGGTCGGCAGCGTGTGGCTCGGGCCCGCGGTGAAGTCGCCGAGCACCGTGGGCGTGTGGTGGCCGAGGAGGATGGCGCCGGCGGTGGTGATGCGGGCGGACAGCGCCTTCAGCTTGGCCGGGGCGACCATGAGTTCGAGGTGTTCGGGCGCGACGAGGTTGGCCGCTTCGGCCGCATCCTCGATCTTCGGGACCAGGATGGCGCAGACCTTGGCGTCGAGCGCCTTGCGGATCTTCTCGCCGTGCGTGAGGGACGCGGACTGCGCGCGGGCGGCCGCGAGGCACTGCTTCGCGAAGGCTTCGCTTTCCGTGACCAGGTAGAGCTTCTCCTTGCCGCTGCCGTGTTCGGCCTGGGCGCAGAGGTCGGCCGCGACCCATTCGGCGCGCGCGGTGCGGTCGGCGATGATCATCACTTCGCTCGGTCCGGGGAGGAGGTCCACGCCGACGAGGCCGAAGACCTGGCGCTTCGCCTCGGTCACGAACGTGTTGCCCGGGCCGAAGATCTTGTCGACCGGCGCGATGGTGCGCGTGCCGAGGGCCATCGCCGCGACGGCTTGGGCGCCGCCGACCGCGTACACTTCCGTGACGCCGCAGAGGTAGAGCGCGGCGAGGATGTCCGGGTTGATCTGGCCGTCCGGTCCGGGCGGCGTGCAGGCGCAGAGTTCGGGGACGCCGGCGACCTTGGCGGGCAGCGCGGTCATCAGGACCGTCGACACGAGTGGCACCTGGCCGCCGGGGATGTAGAGGCCGCAGCGGCGGATCGCGTGGTGGCGTTCGCCCACCGTGGCGCCGTGCGGGTTCGGCGCCGTCCAGCCTTTCGGCAGGGTGCGCGCGTGGAAGGCCGTGACGCACTTCGCGGCTTCATCGAAGGCTTTCTTCTTCGCCGGGGCGAAGCCGGCGGCGGCGCGACGGAGTTCCGCGAGCGGGATGCGCTGGCGGGCGGCGGCGAGCTTGGCGCGGTCGAACTTAGCCGTGTAGGCGAGCACCGCGGCGTCACCGCGGCGCTTCACGTCGGCGATGATGCCGGCCACTGCGTCGCGGACGTCAGGGGAGGCTTCGCCCGTGCCGACGAAGGCGCCGAGTCTGGCGCGGAAGTCTTTGGCGCGGAGGCGGAGGAAGGTCATGGGCTCAGAAGGAAGGGAAATCGAAAAGCCCCGGGGTCAAGGCCGGGTTCACCTTGACCTCCTCGTAGGTCACTTCCCCGGACTTCTTGCCGTCGACGTAGATCGTCTCCTTGGCCGGGAAGCTGATGCCGTCGACCTTCGTCAGCGAAACGACCTGCTGGCGCTGCAGCTCGCCCTTGGGGGTGGTCTGGTCGTATGCCACCAGTACGAAGCTGGCGGCGTCGAAATGGCGCGTGATCCGTAGGCCGCTGCCGTAAGCATACTCGACCGCATGGGTCTTCCGGCCGGCGACTTCGGAGGCGCCGCGGTAGGTCGCCGTGCCGAGCCCGGCCGGCGGCGCCGCGAAGAAAGCGAGGTCATCGACGGCCATGTCCCGGAGTTTCCTGAACTCTTCGAAGGGTACGGCTTTTACTTTGCGGCGCGCGAGCGCGTCGGCCTTCGAGGTCGTCCAGCCTTCGAGTCGGCCGGCGCAGACGGCGGCTTCGAATCCGCGGTCGCGGTCGGCGGTGCTCTGCAGGCGGTAGCCGCCGGCGGCGAGGGTCAGCGTGGTCGCGTTGAGCGGTCGGCTCTTCTCGTCGTAGGCCGTGAAGACCATCCGGAGAGACTTCACCTTGTCCAGGTCGGCTGGGTCGGCGGCGAGGGTCGCGCGCGCCTTGGCGATGATCGCCGCCGCCGTCAGGGGCGAGTCTTCGGCCGCGAGCACGCCTGTCGTGGCGAGCAGAAGCGTCGCCACCAGCGCGGTGAATCGGCGGAACAGGAGCATGGGAGGCCGATGTTGGGCGGGGGTGCCTGCTTGGCAAGCATCGGGAGGGGCGCCGCGCCCGCCGGGCTCAGCGTTCGCCAGTGGCCTTGAGCAA
>JBILXR010000067.1:0-9998 GCA_044378215.1 Opitutales bacterium | reverse complement strand
ACGTCGGCATCAACCGCGTGCCCGACGCCACCAAGAAGACCGGCTATCGCATCGTCGGCGACGTCGACTTCGACGCCGTCTCGCCGCAGTGCGAAGCCATCACCCCCGTCCCCGGCGGCGTGGGCCCGATGACCGTCGCGATGCTGATGAAGAACACGTTCGACGCCTGCGAGCGCGCCCAAGCCCGTGGCTAATCCGCCCCCGATCCCGCCACCTCCCGCGGGATTCTGGTGGCGCACCTTGGCCTGCCTGGCGGATATCATCCCGCTGATGATCCTCGGCTGGGCCTTGGCTGGACTCCTCGCCGGTCCGGAAGAACTCGCCGCCCGCCAGCAGGCCGACGACTGGACCAAGCGCTTCACCGAACAATACGTGAAAGCGATCAAGAGCGGCTCTCCTCGTGACCTGCAGCTCATCAAGGACATGGCGCTCAACCCGAAGGAAGCGGACGTCCAGGCCTTCACGACGTGGTATTCCTTCC
This sequence comes from Opitutales bacterium, assembly GCA_044378215.1. Taxonomy (GTDB): domain Bacteria; phylum Verrucomicrobiota; class Verrucomicrobiia; order Opitutales; family UBA953; genus UBA953. The sequence goes on along the minus strand of JBILXR010000067.1, from coordinate 9,517 downwards.
AGGGCAACGTGAGCTTCGTCACGATGCTCCTCGCGCTCGCCTTGCAGGAGTGGCTCCTCGCCGGCCGCACGCTCGGCAAGCGTATCTTCAATCTCCGGACCATCGGACTGCCCGACGCCGAACCGCCCGGCTTCCTCCCCGCTTTGCTCCGTTCGGCCTGGAAGGCGGCGTTCTTCGCGCTGCCTAATCCTTTCTTCATCCTGCTGGGCATCGTGAACTTCCACGTGCCGCTCTTCCGTCGCGACAAGCGGGCGTGGCACGACCTGTGGACGCGTACGCAGGTCGTCGACAACAAGGGAGACTGACTAGCCGATGCGCCTCGCCCTGCTCTTATTGACCTTGACGAACGCACTCGCGGCGGCGGACCTGTCGTTACCACCGCTGACCGACCAAGGGCCGCAACCGGGTAAGCGCGCGGCCGTCACTCCGCCCGAATACGCAGGGACGCAGGTCCGCCATATCCTCGCCTTGCCCGACGACTGGACGGCCGACTGGAAGGCCCGCGGAAAGTCCTGGCCGGTGATCGCCGAGTACACCGGCAACTACTTCCCGACCTCCGGTTCGACCGGGGAAGTCGAAGGTGCCGCCCTCGGTTACGGCCTCTCCCGCGGCAAGGCCATCTGGGTCGTCCTCCCCTACGTCGCCAAGGACCACCGCAAGAACGAGCGCACCTGGTGGGGCGACATCGACGCCACCGTCGGCTACGCCAAGGCGAACCTCCCGCGGATCTGCGCGGAGTTCGGCGGCGACCCCAAGAAGGTCGTCCTCTGCGGTTTCTCGCGCGGCGCCATCGGCGTCTCGTTCCTCGGCCTGCACGATGACGAAGTCGCCCAGCTCTGGTGCGGCCTCTGGGCCCACGACCACTTCGACGGCATGCTGGAATGGAAAGGCCACGTCTGGGGTTCGCCGCTGGTCCGGTACCGCGAAGAAGCGACGGTCCGCCTCCGTCGCCTCGCCGGACGGCCACTGCTCGTCACCCAGGCCGGCGCGGAGACGAAGAAGTTCGTCACCGCCGTCGCGCCCACGAACGTGGAATTCCTCAACGTCGACATGGCCGCGCTCTTCGGCGGCTTCCCCAACGACTTCGTGAAGCACCCGCATAACGACCGCTGGCCTCTGCGCGACGGACCGGCGACCGAAGCCGCGCGGGCCTGGTTCAAGCGCGTTACGACGGCGGAATCACCGACGAAATAATTCGAAGCGCCGGCGCTCCGGATGGTTTCAGCGGACCTAATCTCGTCAGCTGTTTTACTAATCATGACTTACGGCGGAAAGCTGACCTAAGAATCTAACATAAGCTACGGCCTTTAAACATAAGCCTGCGACGCGGTATCATGCCTGCTTAGAATGATTTTAAGTTCTTCGCTCAAAATAATTCTAAGCGTTGGAAAGTCTTCTCCGCCGCTCCGCGAAGCAGACGCGGATTGAAAGCGTCTGGCCGAGAGGTAATCTCAGGGCGTCGTCCCTTACGCCACGTGGCCGCCCTCGCACTCACCGTCTTCTTCTCCGTCGTCCTCGCCCTGCTGGCCGCGCTCGCGTTCCTCTGGGATCAGCGCAACCGCGGCGAAGACGGGTATGACCGTGATGCGCTGCGCCCGTTGGACGAGGACGCCCCCACCCCGCACCCGCCCGAAGAACTTCCATGAACGCACCCTCGACCACGCTCCGCTACGACGACGAGATCGTCCGTCGCTTCACCTTGGCCTCCGTGCTCTGGGGCGTCGCCGGGCTGCTCTGCGGACTGATCATCGCGCTCCAGCTGGCCTTCCCGGCCCTGAACCTCGGCATCCCTTACACCACGTTCGGCCGCCTGCGACCGCTGCACACCAACGCGGCCATCTTCGCCTTCGTCGGCAACATGGTCTTCGCCGGCATCTACTATTCGACCCAACGACTGCTCAAGGCCCGGCTGGCCTTGCCCTTCCTAGCCCAGGTGCACTTCTGGGGCTGGCAGCTCGCCATCCTGCTCGCCGCCATCACGCTCCCGCTCGGCTATTCGCGGAGCAAGGAGTACGCCGAGCTCATCTGGCCGATCGACCTGCTCGTCGCCTTCGTGTGGATCGTCTTCGGCGTCGTCTTCTTCACCACCCTCGCCCGGCGCCGGGAGCGCAGTCTTTACGTCGCAGTCTGGTTCTACATCGGGACCATCATCACCGTCGCCCTGCTGTACGTGGTGAACCACCTCTCGCTCCCGACCAGCCTGCTGCACAGTTACCCGGTGTTCGGCGGCGTCCAGGACGCGCTGGTCCAGTGGTGGTACGGTCACAACGCCGTGGCGTTCTTCCTGACCACTCCGATCCTCGGCATCATGTACTACTTCGTCCCGAAGGCCGTGGGCCGGCCCGTGTACAGCTACCGCCTTTCGATCATCCACTTCTGGTCGCTGATCTTCCTCTACATCTGGGCCGGCCCGCACCACCTGCTGAACACCGCGCTCCCCGGCTGGCTGCAGGGACTGGGGATGATCTTCTCGCTGATGCTCTGGGCGCCCTCCTGGGGCGGGATGCTCAACGGCCTGCTGACGCTGCGCGGCGCATGGGACAAGCTCCGCACGGACCCGGTGGTGAAGTTCATGGCCGCGGCCGTGACGTTCTACGGCATGGCGACCTTCGAAGGTCCGTTGCTGTCGATCAAGGCCGTCAACGCGCTCGGTCACTACACCGACTGGATCATCGGCCACGTACACGCCGGCACCCTCGGCTGGAACGGCTTCATGGCCGCGGGCATGTTCTATTGGCTGGTCCCGCGTCTCTGGGGCACGCAGCTCCACAGCGAACGTCTGGCCAACCTCCACTTCTGGGTGGGGATGGTGGGCATCCTCTTCTATGTGGCCTCGATGTGGGTCGCGGGCGTCGGCCAAGGGCTCTCACTCAACGAGCTGACGGCCGACGGCTCGGCTCCGGCGAACACCTTCATCGAGACGCTGAAGAACATCCTGCCGATGTATTACCTGCGCGTCCTCGGCGGCGGTCTCTATCTCGTCGGCTACCTGCTCATGGTCTACAACCTCTTCCGGACCATCCGCTCCGGCCGACCCACCGACGGCACCGCGCAGGTGTCCGCCGAACCGGCCGCTCCGCCGGCCGGACCGAAGTTCGCGGGATTCATCAACGCACCGGTGCTCTTCAGCCTCGGCATCATCATGAGCGCCTGCCTCTGGCTGCTGGGCCAAGGCCTCTGGATGACGATCGGCCTGACGGGCACGATCGTGCTGACCCTCGCCACGGTCGCCCACTTCGAGATCCGTCAGTACACCTGGCAGAGCTGGCACGAGGAACTCTTGCACAACGCCTTCCCGTTCTCGGTGCTTACGCTCATCGCCGTGGCCATAGGGGGCGCGCTGCAGATCATCCCGACCGTCGCCCTGTACAAAGGCGATGGCGACGCCCGCCTCTTGGAAGGCCGCATCCAGCGTCCCTACCGCCCCTTGGAACTGGCCGGCCGAGACCTCTATGTCCGCGAAGGCTGCTACAACTGCCACTCGCAGATGATCCGCACCTTGAAACCGGACATCCTCCGCTATGGCGCGGGCCAAGGCTACTCGCGTCTCGGCGAATCCATCTACGATCGCCCCTTCCAGTGGGGCTCCCGCCGCACCGGCCCGGACCTCGCCCGCGAAGGCCTGCTGCGGCCCGACCTCGCCTGGCATTACCGACACCTGGTGAACCCGCGCGAACTGGAACCCGACTCGATCATGCCCGCCTACCCGTGGCTGAAGGAGAACCAGGTGGACCGCTCACAGCTGTTCGGACGCATCTCGGCGCTCCGCACCCTCGGCGTGCCCTATCGCGCCGACGCCAGCACGCCCGCGGCGATCCAGAACGACTACGACGCCCAGTCCAAGGAGATCGTGAAGGCCCTCGCCGAGAAAGGTATCCAGGCCGGCGCCGACTCCGAGATGGTCGCGCTGCTGGCCTACCTGCGATGCCTCGGCCTCAACGTCGAAACCCTCAGCGCGGAGGCGCGTCGCTGACATGTTCCGCCGCATCGTCTGGGAGGAACTCCTGCGCGACCTGCAGACCGCCGGCCTGCTCCTCCTCGGCATCGCCATGGTGGTGCTGGTGGCGCGCGTGCTGACCACCCCTAAGGATGAGGTCAAACGCCTCTCCGAACTCCCCCTCAACGACGAATGAGCCCCTCGCCCATGAAAGACGACGACCAGCCGGTGATCATGCCGCATACTTATGACGGCATCCAGGAATACGACCAGAGCCTGCCGAACTGGTGGCTGTTCACGCTCTTCGCCTCCATCGTGTTCGCCATCGTCTACTGGCTGGCGAACTTCACGACCGGTTCGGTCGCCGACGACCGGGTGGCGCTCAACGCCGATCTCGCCGCGCTCGAGGCCCGCCAGCTGGCCGCCGTGAAGGACCTCGACGAAGCCACGCTCTGGAAGATGAGCCGCAACCCGACGACGGTCGCCGAGGGGCAGGCGGTCTATGCCTCGCTGTGCTTCAGCTGCCACGGGCCCACCCTGGCGGGGATCAAGGGCGTCGGCTTCCGCCTCAACGATGACCTCTGGGTCCACGGCAACAAGGGCATGGACATCTTCCGCAACATCAACGACGGCATCGTCTACGAAGGCAAACCGACCGGCATGGCCGCCCAGAAGGCGCTGGGGACGGGACGGATCGCGGCCGTCACGGCCTACCTGCTCTCCTTCCAGCAAGAAGGCCGGATGAAAGCCATCGGGCGTGCGCAGGAACCCTCCCAGCTGACGCCATGAGCCGCGCGCCCATCCGCGAAAGCGTCACGACGATCGCGCAGGACGGCACCCGCCCGTTCCTGCAACCCTCCATCGTCGTAGGCCCATGGTGGCGGGCCCGCCGGTTCGTGGCCTGGTTGCTCATCGGCTTCTTCGCGCTGCTGCCTTGGATCGAAGTCGGCGGCTTCCCCGCGGTGTTCCTGGACGTCGAACACCGTCGCTTCCACCTGCTCGGCGCGACGCTCGGCCTGGGCGATGTCTGGCTGCTGTTCTTCGTCATCACCGGCTGGGGCTTCCTCATCTACGCGACCACCGCCCTGCTCGGGCGCATCTGGTGCGGATGGACCTGCCCCCAGACGGTCTACCTCGAGCACGTCTTCCGCGTCGTCGACCGCTGGTTCGAAGGCGACCACGTCAGCCGCCGGAAACTCGACGCCGAGCCTTGGAGCCGGCCCGCCAAGTTCCTGCGTCGCGGGAGCCGCGCGCTGGCTTATCTGGTGCTCTGCTGGGCCGTCGCGCATATCTTCCTGGCCTACTTCATCTCGATTCCGGGGCTGTATCCGATGATCACCGCCGCGCCGCAGGCGCATCCGGCGGCTTTCGTCGCGATGGCCGTGGCCACCGGGGTGCTTTTCTTCAACTTCTGGTGGTTCCGCGAGCAACTCTGCCTGATCGTCTGCCCTTACGGTCGTCTGCAATCCGCCCTGATCGACGACGACTCCGTCATCGTGGGCTATGACGAGAAACGCGGCGAACCCCGCGGTAAGGGCGCGTCGGGGATCACCGCGGGGGATTGCGTCGACTGCCGTCGTTGCGTCCAGGTCTGTCCCACCGGGATCGACATCCGCCAAGGCCTCCAGATGGAGTGCGTCGCCTGCACCGCCTGCGTCGACGCCTGCGATGACGTGATGACCAAGCTCAGGCGGCCCACGGGACTGGTACGTTACGCGTCGCTCCGGGAGCTGGCCGGCGGACGCACCCGCTTCCTCCGCCCCCGCACGATCCTCTACGCCGCCTTGCTGACGGTCGGCCTGATCGTCGCCACGGTCTCGTTGCTGCGCGTCCAGCCCGCCGGCTTCAAACTGAGCCGCCCGCCGCAGGCCGAACTCTACGCCGTCAGCGCCGACTCCGTCGCCAACGTCTTCCGCGCCAAGATCCAGAACAAGGACGACGTCCCCCGCCGCTTCTTCGTCGAGGCCGAGGCGTCGCCGACGAAGGTGAGCGTGCTGAATCAGTCGGCGGGATTGGTCATCGCGCCGCAGGCGGAAATCACGCTGCCGCTCACGTTGCTCGTCGACCGCCGGGATTACCGCGGAGAATTCAATTTCACGCTCCGCCTCCGCAGCGAGGACGGCAAGGTCTCCGTACTCCAGAAAGCCCATTTCATCGGCCCCGCGCCTTCGACCCCGGCCCGATGAGCCTCCTTCGCCGCCACCCTTGGATTCCGCTCGCGGCCCTTTTCCTGGGCTTCGTCGCGGTCTGGGTCTGCTGGCTGCTCGTCGCCCTCCGCCACGCCCCCGAGTCGATGGGGCCCGCCGACCTTCCTCACTCCCATGCTCCCGCTCGTTGAGACCGGCGCCGGCGCCTTCCTCGCCGGACTGGCCGTCTCGCCCCATTGCGGGGCGATGTGCGCTCCGCTGACCTGCGCCCTGGGGCCTTGGCGCGCGACGGCCGACCAACGGATCGGCTTCACGACGGCCTATCACCTCACCCGGACGCTTGCTTATACTTCGCTCGGCGGGCTCGCCGGACTGCTGGGCGCCAAGTTCGGACGCTGGATGGCCTTGCCGCTCATGGATTACCTCCCGTGGGCGATGGTGGTCTTCCTTGTCGCGTTGGCGCTCGGACTCGACCGGGGCTTTCCCGCACCGGCTTTCCTCCGCCGCCGACACGCTCGTTGGATGGAGCGGACCCAAGGGCGCGGTCCCGCGTTCGCCGGGGCTTGGCTGGGAGCGCTCAGCCCGCTGCTGCCGTGCGGACCGCTCCACGCCCTCTTCGGGCTCGCGCTCCTGAGCGGCCACGCCCTGCGCGGTGCGGAAATCGGCTTCGGCTTCGCCCTCGGCACCATCCCGCTCCTCTGGGCTGCCCAGATGGGTTATCATCGCCTCACCCTCCGGCTCGGCGAAGCACGGAGCATCCGCCTGCGTCGGGGGCTCGCGGCGGCGGCCGCCTTCGCCCTCGTCGTGAAGACGGTCTGGTTCAGCGCTCCCGGCAATGTGTGCCTCTGATTACGCGGCCTGCCGGCACTGCGGCTCCGCCGTCCTCAGTCGGCTGGCCCCGCCTGGCTTCTGCTGCGTGGGCTGCGAGCAAGTCCACGGGCTGATCGTCGGTTGCGGCCTCGGACGATATTACGAACTGCGCGCCGAAGCCATCGCCCCGATCAACGAGACGATCCTCGGCGTCCGTGATTTCGACTGGGTCCGGGAGGCGCAGGCCGCGGGCGACGCCGCGGGTCAGCGTAGCCTCCGCGTGGCCCTGCGGGGACTCTCCTGCGTGGGCTGCGTCTGGCTGATCGAGAAACTGCTGGGCGAATCCCCCGGTGTGCTCGCGGCCCGCGTCAACGCGCACCGCGGCACGCTGCGTCTCGAATGGCGCGCCGGCGCGGACCTCGCCCAAGCCGCCGGCCGCCTCGCCGGCTTCGGCTATCTGATCGTCCCCGACGACGGCGAAGACCATCGGGAGGAAGACGGCCTGACGACCCGGCTCGGCCTGTGCGCGGCGTTCGCCATGAACGCCATGCTCAACTCCATGCCCGCCTATCTGGGCATGAAGGCGGACGAGCAGTTCGCCGGGTTGTTCCGTCTGCTCGCGGTCTTCTTCGCGACGCTCTCGATGCTGGTCGGAGGCAGCTATTTCGCGACCCGGGCCTGGGCCTCGCTCCGCCGGGGCAAACTCCACATGGACCTGCCGATCGCCTTGGGCCTCATCAGCGCTTACCTCGCGGCCTTCGTCGGCTGGGCGTTGAATCTGCCCAGTTTGGAATACTGGGACTTCGTGTGCCTGTTCACCTTCCTGATGCTAGCAGGGCGATGGACACAGGAACGGGCGATCGAACAGAACCGCCGTCGGCTCCCGGCGAGTTCCCCCACCTTGCGGCCGGTCGACGTCTTTGAGCATACGGACAGCGCCGTTCCGCTCCGACGACTCCCCGCCGAAGCTTTGCGACCGGGCCAGATCTACGCCGTGGCGAGCGGTCAGATCGCCCCCGTCTGCGGACGACTGCTCGGCCAGGAAGCCGAAGTCAGCCTCGCCTGGATCAACGGGGAATCCGAACCGGTCGTCTATCCGGCCGGCCGGCTCGTGCCGTCCGGAGCCTTGAACATCGGCCCGACCCCCTTGCGCCTCGAGGCGACCGAGGCTTGGGGAGATTCGATGCTCCGCAAGCTCACCGACGCGGGAGGCGACGGGGCCTTCGTGCCGCGACAGCTGGAGCGGATCCTCAGCTGGTATCTCGGAATCGTCATCAGCCTGGCGGCGCTCGCCTTCGGGCTCCGCGGCGCGCTCACCGGGGACTGGCCGCAGGCCTTGCAGTCCGCCATCTCGATCCTGATCGTCTCCTGCCCTTGCGCCATCGGCCTCGCGTTCCCGCTCGCGACCGAACTCGCGGTCGGCGCCTTACGTCGGGCCGGCGTCTACCTGCGCGACCACCGCGTCTGGGAAAGGGCCCTGCGCGTCCGTCAGGTGGTCTTCGACAAGACCGGCACGCTGACGCTCGAAAGCCCCCGCCTGGCCGACCCCCTCGCGCTCGCGGCGCTGCCGACGGAAGCATGCCGGGCGTTGTTCGCGTTGGTCGACATGAACCTGCATCCCTTCGGACGCAGCATCCGCGAAGCGCTCTCTCGGCGCGCTGAGCTGACGCCGAGCGGCGGGGTCCTCCGCCACACCCCAGGCGCCGGGGTCGAACTGACCGATCCGCAGGGCGTCCGCTGGTCGCTCGGCCGACCAGGCTGGCAAGGAGAGGAAGCCGCCCCGGCAGGCGCCTCCATGGCCGCGTTCTGTCGTGACGGGGTGCGACTGGGGCTCTTCGTGTTCGTCGAAGAAGTCCGCGCGCACGCCCAGGAGACCGTCGACGGACTCCGGAACGAAGGCGTCGGCATCTTCATCCTGTCCGGGGATCAACCCGCGAAAGTAGCCGCGCTCCTGCGACAGCTGGGGCTCCCCTCGGAAAGCGGATTGGGAGGGCTCTCGCCCGAGCAGAAGGCATCCTGGGTCCGCCGGCACGACGGCGCCACGACCCTGATGCTCGGCGACGGTGCCAACGACGCCCTGGCCTTCTCCGAGGCGACGCTGCGCGGCACGCCGGTCGTGGACCTCGGGCTGCTGGAGCAGAAAGCCGACTTCTACCTCCTCGGCCGCGACCTCCGCGGGCTCGGACGCCTGTTCGCCGTGGCGCGCCACCGCCGCCGCGTGCTGACCGAAGTCTTCGCCTTCACGACCCTCTACAACATCTTCGCCATCGGCCTCGCCGCCGCCGGCGTCATGTCACCGTTGCTGGCGACCGTCATGATGCCGACCAGCGCCATCCTCACGCTCCTGCACGTCACTTGGCGGATGCGGAAAGCCTGAGACGAAGCAACCGGGCACAAAAAAGGCCCCGGGGTGAGCCGGGGCCTTGTTCGGGGAAGTCAGCCGGGGTTAGCCCTGGCCGCCTTCGCTGTCACCGCCGCGTTCGCGGAAAGGACGGCGCTCGCCACGGTCCGGACGGTCGCCACGGGGGCGGTCCATCGGCTTCGGGGCCGGGGCGTATTCGCGACCTTCCTTCTCGGCGATGGCGGCGCGGCGCGAGAGGCGCACGCGGCCCTTGTCGTCGAT
>JBILXR010000227.1:0-2874 GCA_044378215.1 Opitutales bacterium | reverse complement strand
GCGCTGGAGCGTGGGCACCCGTGAATTCGTCGGCGGAGCTTCGCTGCCGGCGGCGGCGGTGCCGGCCGGTGCCATCGTCAGCGAGGTCTGGGCCTCCGACGGGACCGTCACGGTCCGCGCCACGCTCGTCGACCGCATCAGGGAAGCGAGCCGCCCCACCCTCGCCGCCCTGCACGCGGCGAAGATCCGCACGGTGATGCTCACGGGCGACCGCGAAGAGGCGGCGGCCGCGGCGGCGCAGCAGGTCGGCATCCAAGCCTACGCCGCCGCGCTCACGCCGGACGCCAAGATGGCCGCTATCCGCCGCTACTCCGCGGAAGGCCACGTCGTCGCGATGGTCGGGGACGGCGTCAACGACGCCCCCAGCCTGGCCGCGGCGGACGTCGCCGTCGGCATGGGCGGCCGAGGCAGCGATGCGGCGCTGGAGTCCAGCGACGTGGTGCTGATGGACGACCATTTGGAGCGCCTGGTCGATGCGATCGAACTGAGCCGCCGGGCCCGACGGGCGATCCGCTTCAATATCATCATCTCGGTCGGCGCCGCCCTCGGGATGGCCGCCTATGTGATCTTCCGGGGCGCGCCCCTGCCCCTCGCCGTCAGCGTCCACGAAGGCAGCACGGTCGTGGTCTGCCTCAACGGCCTGCGCCTGCTCGCCCATCGCCCACGTCGGTAAACAAAAAGGCCCCCGGGCGAACCCGGAGGCCTTGCAGGCGGAGGGCCGGAACGTTTAGCGCAGTTCCTTGCCGGCGCCATCGAAGAGCTTGAACGCTTCGATGCTGTAGGTCGGGTCGGGCTTGGTGCCAAGCCGGACCTTGCAGGACTTCATGAGGTCGCGGAAGAACTCGCGGTCCTCGGTGATGATGCGCTCGAGATTGACGGGGTGGAGCAGGATGTTGATCTCCAGCTCCTTCTCGGGACCGGTGGCCTCGCGGAGGCGGCGGATGACGCTGAGGAGCTTGCGCTGGATCTCGACGGAGACCGTGCGGGGGTTCTTGACGATACCGCGGCCCTGACAATGCGGGCAGGCGGTGTACATCGAGGTCGTGTTCGACTCCGTATGGCGCTGACGCGTCATCTGAAGCACGCCCAGCGCGGAGATCGGCAGGATCTGGTGCTTGGCGCGGTCGTCCTCCATGGCGTCGCGCAGGGCCTCGAAGACCTTCTTCCGGTCCTTCGGGTTCTTCATGTCGATGGTGTCGATCATGATGAGGCCGCCGAGGTTACGCAGCTTGATCTGGCGGGCCGCCTCGGTGACCGCCTCGAGGTTGGCCTGGGTGATGAAGTTGCCGTCCTTGGCGCCGTCCTTGCCGCGGTGGCCGCCGGTGTTGACGTCGATGGCCGTGAGGGCCTCGGTCTCGTCGATGACGATCTCGCCGCCGCTCGGAAGCGGGACGCGGCGCTGGAAGAGCTGCTCGATCTGGCGTTCGATGTTATAGCGCTCGAAGACCGGGATGGGGTCGGCGTACAGCTCGACGCGCGAGCGGGAACGCGGCGACACTTCGCCGACGAGGTCCTGGACCAGCTTGAAATCCTCCGGGTTGTCGACGAGGATGCGGTCGACCTCTTCGGTGAGGAAGTCGCGGACGGTGCGCTCGATCAGGCCGGGCTCCTGGTAGAGCAGGACCGGACGGCGGTCCGGGGCGTTGATCTTCTCGACGATGGCCTGCCAGCGCTTGAGCAGCATGTGCAGGTCGCGGACGAACCAGCGGGCCTGCTTGCCTTCGCCGGCGGTGCGGATGATGACGCCCATGCCCTCGGGGATGGTCAGGGAGCGAAGGATGTCCTTCAGGCGTTCGCGCTCGGACGACTCCTCGATCTTACGGGAAACGCCGCACGCGCCACTGAACGGCATCAGCACCAGGTAACGACCCGGGAGCGCGATGTTGGTGGTCGAGCGGGGGCCCTTGGTGCCGATCTGGTCCTTGACGACCTGGATGACGATGTCGGAACCGGCCGGGAAGAGCTGCGGGATGTCCTTGGCCTGATAGCGGGCCTTGCGCTGCTTCTGTTCGGCGGACTCGTTGTCGCGGATGAACTCGACCTGCGAGTCATTGGCGGCGGGGAGCATGTCCCAGTAGTGCAGGAACGCATTCTTCGGCTGGCCGATGTCGACGAAGGCGGCCTTGAGCCCGCCCTCGAGGTTCTGGACGCGGCCCTTGAAGATCGCGCCGACCATGCGGTTCTCGCCCTTGTGCTCGATCTCGAACTTGTCGAGGACCCCGTTGGTGAGGAGCGCGACGCGCTTCTCGAGCGTCTCGGCGTTGATCACGAGCTCGCGATAGACCGCGCGGTCCTTGGAGAAGTGCTTCACGATGCGCTGGAGCAGCGGGAGCTCCTTGCGCCGCTTGGCCGCCTCGTCGGCCAGCTGGCGCTGGTCGATCGGGGAGGTCTGTTCGCCGCCTTCCGGCAGCTCGTCGTTGATATCTTCGGGTTCGGTATTTTCGGGCATCTCGGTCAGGCGGTTAAGCCGGTTGCCGGAGAGCCTCCGTCTTCGCCGCCACCGGCCGAATGCCGGTGAACGCTCTGGACTAGTCCAAGGAGCAGGAAACAGCTGAGTACGAAAGACCCTCCGTAGCTAAGGAAAGGAAGGGGGACCCCGGTGACGGGCATCAGGTCGATGTTCATGCCGACGTTGATCACGACGTGCGTGCCGAGCACGACCGCCGCGCCGATCGCCAACAAAGAGCCGAACCGATCCGTCGTCCGCACCGCCGTGCGCACGACGCGCCAGAACAGCAGGACGAAGGAACCGATCACCAGGAAACCGCCGGTGAAGCCGATCTCCTCGGCCATCCCGGAAAAAAGGAAGTCATTGTGCGCCGCCGCTTCCGGCAGGTAGCCGAAGCGGGCCTGCGTGCCGTTGCCGACGCCCTG
>JBILXR010000226.1:0-2876 GCA_044378215.1 Opitutales bacterium | reverse complement strand
AAGGATTCAGAGACTTCAGCTTACGGACCGCGGCGAGGCCGGCGGCCATGGCGAGCGGATTGCCCGAGAGCGTGCCGGCCTGATAGACCGGGCCGAGCGGGGCGAGCTTGTCCATGATCTCGACCTTACCGCCGAAAGCGCCGACCGGGAGGCCGCCGCCGATGATCTTACCCATGCAGACGAGGTCCGGGACGACGTCATGCAGGCCCTGCGTACCCGCGAGGGCGAGACGGAAGCCCGTCATCACTTCATCGAAGATGAGCACCGTGCCGTGCTTCGTGCACAGTTCACGGAGACCCGCGAGGAAGCCGGCGTCCGGCAGGATCAGGCCGACGTTGGCCGGGAACGGCTCGACGATCAGGCCGGCGATCTGGCCGGCGTTGGCGTCAAAGAGCGCGGAGAGGGCCGGGAGATTGTTATATTCGGCGACTAGCGTGTCGGCGGCGGTGCCGGGCGTGACGCCGGCGGAGTCGGGATTGCCCTGCGTGAGCGCGCCGGAGCCGGCCTTCACGAGGAGCGAATCGACGTGGCCGTGGTAGCAGCCGGAGAACTTGATGATCTTATTGCGACCCGTGTAACCGCGGGCGAGACGGATGGCGGACATCGTGGCCTCGGTGCCGCTGTTGGTCATACGGACCTTCTTCACCGCCGGGACGCAGGACAGGATCAGCTCGGCCATCTCGACCTCGAGGGGGTTAGGGGTGCCGAAGCTCGTTCCGCGGTCGAGGGCCTCGCGGACCGCCGCGCGGATATCCGGGTCATTATGGCCGTGGATGGCCGGGCCCCAGGTGAGGACGAAGTCCACGAGTTCCTGGTCGTCGGCCGTCGTCAGACGGGCGCCATTGGCCGACTTGGTGAAGAAAGGGGTGCCACCGACCGAGCGGAAAGCGCGGACCGGGGAATTGACGCCGCCCGGGATCATGGTGAGGGCACGTTGGAAAAGCTGCTCCGAGGTATTCACGCCTCCAGAGGTATGGACTCACCCCTGCGGGGCAAGCGTCGAGCGAGCTTCGGGGAGGCTTGCGGTCTCTCGGCGCGGAACTACCAAGAAGGGTGATGGGCAATGATATCGTGCTGACTTTCGCCGCCGCCATGGCCGCAGCGTTGATCTTGGGCTACCTCGCCCATCGACTGGGGCTCTCCCCGGTGGTCGGCTTCCTCCTCGCCGGCGTGGCTGTCGGCCCGCACACGCCAGGCTTCACCGCCAACCTCCAGGTCGCTGAGCAGTTCGCCGAAATGGGCATCATCCTGCTCATGTTCGGCGTCGGCCTCAAATTTCACCTCCACGAACTCTTCGCCGTCTGGCGAGTCTCCGTACCCGGGGCGCTGCTGACCAGCCTGCTGACGACCTTGCTGACCTGGGGCGGACTTACCGCCATCGGCGTCGCTCCGGACGAAGCCTTGGTCGCCGGCTTGGCGATCTCCGTGGCCAGCACCGTGGTGCTGATGCGCGTGCTCGGCGAGAACCGCGACCTCTCCACACGGGCCGGCCATATCGCGGTGGGCTGGGTCGTGGTCGAAGACCTGCTCACCGTCCTGCTCCTCGTCGCCCTGCCCGTCCTGGCCCAGGAAGGCGCCGGCGACCTCGGTCGTCTCGCGCTCCCGCTCCTCCTCGCCGCCGGGAAGGTCGCACTCTGCGCCACGCTGGCCATCCTGATCGGCGGGCGCGTCATCCCGTGGATGCTCGCCAAGGTAAACGCGACCAAGTCCCGCGAACTCTTCACCTTGGCCACGCTCGCGCTCGCGCCCGGCATGGCGCTGCTCGCAGCGAAGTTCTTCGGCGTCTCGATGGCGCTGGGAGCATTCCTCGCCGGCCTCGTCGTGGGACGTTCAGAGTTCTCGGCCCGAGCCGCGGCCGAAGCCTTGCCGCTGCGCGACGCCTTCGCAGTGCTGTTCTTCGTCTCCGTCGGACTGCTCTTCGACCCGGCCGATCTGATCGCACATCCCCTGCCCGTACTGGTGCTCCTCGGCGTAGTCTTGGTGGGTAAACCGCTGGGAGCAGCCTTGCTCGTCCGGCTCACCGGCGAGACGCGTCCGCTGGCCCTGCAGATCGGCGCGGCCTTGAGTCAGATCGGCGAATTCACCTTCGTGCTCGGGGCTTCGGCCAAGGCTTTGGGCCTGATTGGACAGCCGGTCTGGAACGGCCTCGTCGCCGCCTCCATGATCTCGATCGCCCTCAACCCCAGCCTCTATCGACGGTTTCGCCAGCACGTTCGCCGTGCAGCCAGCCGACCGACCTTGGGTCAGGCGGTCATCCCCGGCCATGCCATCATCGTCGGCTACGGCGACGTCGGCCGACGCGTCGGCGAAGACCTGCGCCTCAAGGGCATCCCGCTCACGATCATCGACAGCGACATCATCCTGGTGCGTCGCCTGCAGAAAGCCGGCGTCCGCGCGCTCTGTGGTGACGGTGGCTCGCTCGAAGTCCTGAACGAGGCCGGACTCGCCGAAGCCGGCTCGCTCCTCATCTGCTGTCCGATCGCCGAACCCGGCCCGCTCCTGCATGGGCTCGCCAAGCGCCACCCAGCAATGCGCATCGCCGTCCGCCTTATGGAAGGCATGCCGAGCGAACTCGTCTCCGGCACCGACTTCACCGTGATCAGCGAAGACTCCTCGGCAGCGGGCGACATCACCGACGTCGCCACCGGCAAGGCGTGAACAAAAAGGGCAGGAGTCTCGCGACCCCGGCCCTTTGCTGACAAGCCTGTCCCTATCCCTGGCCCTGTCCCTGCGCAGCTAGGCTGCGCTCACTTCTTGCCGTCGTCGACGACTTCGAAGTCTCCGTCGACTACCTTGCCGTCCTTGGACTTCTTCTTCTCTTCCGGAGCGGGACCGGCGTCGGCCTGCGGCTGATCGCCGGAAGCGGGCTGAGGAAC
>JBILXR010000225.1:0-2901 GCA_044378215.1 Opitutales bacterium | reverse complement strand
CCGACAGCGTGCAGCGTGACTCGATCTGCGAAGTGATCGTCCGCGCCACGCGTAACATCGCCTTCGACCTCCACCACGAGTGCCCGATCACGGGACGCTTCGCCCTCGAAGAAGGCGGCCGCATCCATGGCGGCGGCATCATCCTCGATACGGTCACGAAATCCGAAGCGCCTTCCGGCAAAGTCACCGCCTCCGAACGCGGCGCCCGTGCCGGTCATCCGCCCGCGGTGGTCTGGTTCACGGGCCTCTCCGGCTCCGGCAAGTCGACCATCGCCGAAGCCGTCGAACGCCGTCTCTTTGACGCCGGCCGCAACGTCATCCGCGTGGATGGCGACGACCTCCGCGTCTCGCTCAACCGCGACCTGGGCTTCTCAGCCGCCGACCGCGCCGAAAGCGTGCGCCGTGCCTCCGCCGTCGCCGGCCTCTTCGCCGGCACCGGCCACATCGCCCTCGTCACGCTCATCGCTCCGTTGGCCGCCGATCGCGCCAAAGCCCGCGCCGCGCTCGCAAACCACACGTTCATCGAGGTCTTCGTCGACGCGCCGCTGGCGGTCTGCGAGTCCCGCGACGTCAAGGGACTCTACGCCAAGGCCCGCCGCGGCGAGATCGCCGAATTCACCGGCATCTCGTCCCCGTACGAGGCCCCCGAAGCTCCGGAGGTCCACATCAAGACCGACCAGGCCTCGCAGGAAGAAGCCGTCGACCTCGTCCTCGGGGCGATCGACAAGATCCTTCAGGGCAAGGGCGAAGACTGGGAAGTGTAAGCCCAAAAGGCGACTGCGGTAAGCGGTTAGCGGTTGGCGGCTAGGAAACGTCAGGCGGCAGGGACTACCCTTGTCGCCTGTTCTGTTTTCACCCGTCAAAGGTCCCAACCGCCATCCGCCAACCGCTAACCGCCATAACCTATGGCTCTCTCCTCTTGTCCTCCGGCCCTCTAGCCTCTAATCCTCGAGCATGCGCCTTACCCCTGCCGCCCTCCTGATCCTGAGCTGCCTGTCCGTCCTCGCGGCACCCCGGAAGAACGTCCTGCTGCTCGTCTCTGACGATTGCGGCACCCGCATGGGCACCTACGGCGGCCCGGCGCTGACGCCGAACATCGACGCGCTTGCTCGCACCGGCGTCCGCTTCGACCGCGCTTACTGCCAGTACGCGCTCTGCAACCCGAGCCGGACATCCTTCCTCACGGGCCTGCGTCCCGACACCACCGGTGTCTACGATAACGCGAAAGAATTCCGCCAGGTCATCCCGGACATGGTGACGATGCCGCAGCTCTTCAAGAATAACGGCTACGCTGTCGCCCGCATCGGCAAGCTCTACCATTACGGCGTGCCCAAGGAGATCGGCACCAACGGCCTCGACGACCCGCAGTCGTGGGAGAAAGTCTGGAATCCGCGCGGACGCGACTGCGACGACGAGGATAAGATCTTCTCGATCGGCGTCGGCGCCGGCACCTCCGCCGACAAGACCAAGGGCAGCATGGGGCAGATCCTCGTCGGCTCGGGCAACTACGGCGGCACGCTGAGCTGGCTCGCGGCCGACGGGACCGACGCTGAACAGACCGACGGCAAAATCGCCGCGCAGGCGGTCGACTTCCTCCGCCAGAAGCGCGAACAGCCCTTCTTCCTGGCGGTCGGCTTCTTCCGCCCGCACACCCCCTACGTCGCGCCGAAGCCTTACTTCGCCCAATACCCGAAGGACCAGGTGCAACTGGCCAAGGAACCCGCCGGCAACCGTGAGACTAAGCCGGCCGTGGCCCTCTCCAACACGGCCGTCGCCAACTATGGCATGACCGAAGATACGCAGCGTACCGCCAAGCAGGCCTACCTGGCGTCGATGACCTTCATGGACGCCCAGTTCGGCCTGGTGCTGGCCGAACTCAAGAAGCAGGGCCTCGATAAGGACACCATCGTGGTGTTCATCAGCGACCACGGGTATAACCTCGGCGAGCACGGGCTCTGGCAGAAGCGCTCCCTCTACGAAGATTCGGCCCGCGTACCGTTCATCATCCGCGATCCGGGCAACCCGGCCAACGGCCGCGCCACCAAGCGCGTCGCCGAACTCGTCGACCTCTACCCCACCGTCGCCGACCTCTGCGACCTCAAGCCCGACAAGCGCGCCGAGGGCAAGAGCCTCCGCCCGGTGCTCGAACGTCCCGACGCCCTTTGGAATCACGCCGCCTACACCCAGGTGGACTTCGGCGCCATCAACGCCGGCGGTAAGAAGAAGGCCGCTAATGCTGAGCGCAAGGTCGGCCGCTCCGTCCGCACCGAGCGCTACCGCTATACGGAATGGAACCAAGGCAAGCTCGGGGTCGAGCTGTACGACCACGATGCCGATCCGGGTGAGTTCAAGAACCTCGCCACCGATCCCGCCTACGCTTCTGTCGTCACGGCGCTCAAGGCCACCCTCGCCAAGGGAACGAATTAAAAGGTAGGGTCGGGACCGCGTCACGACATAGCGGCATCAGGACAGCACGTGGTGCCGTCCCTACCTCAAATCCTCCAGTCCTCCTGCCCTCAGGCCCTCCGGTCCTAGATCGTTAGCTATACTTCAACTCGACCTTCTTGCCGGTACGGATCGACTCGTAGATACCGTCGATGATGACCATGTCGCGACGACCGAGCTCGCCGGAGCAAGTCACGGGCTTTTCGTCCCGGAACGCGGCGGCGACGCCGTCCATGTGGCGCTGCTGCTGACGGAAGATGCCGAAGTCCAGTTTACCCTTGGCGGAGGTGGAGATGTTGAGATTGCGGTAACTGAAGACGGGGCGCTCGCCCTTGAACCAGCCCTTCTCGGCTTCGGCCAGGAACTCGGCGCGATTCGCGTCGTAGCCGGTCCAGACATCGGCCACGGCGCCGTTGGCGAACTCGAGACGGAACTCCATGGCCTGCTCGACCTCGG
>JBILXR010000224.1:0-2907 GCA_044378215.1 Opitutales bacterium | reverse complement strand
AGCGGCGCGCGATGACCTGGAAGCCGGGTGCAGACACTGGCGTCTAGGTAAGGTCGGGCCGAAGGGGTGTCAACGGGGCAAACCCCGGCTTATTCCCATTCGATGGTCGCCGGCGGCTTCGACGAGACGTCGTAGACCACGCGGTTGATGCCCTTCACCTCGTTGATGATGCGGGTCGAGGCGCGCTGCAGCACGTCGTACGGCAGGCGGGCCCAGTCGGCGGTCATCGCGTCGGAGGAAGTCACCGCGCGCAGGGCGCAGACGTTGTCGTAGGTACGGCCGTCGCCCATGACGCCGACGCTGCGCACCGGCAGGAAGACCGCGAAGGCCTGCCAGACCTTGGCGTACTGGCCGGAGGTGCGGAGCTCGTTGATGAAGATGTCGTCGGCCTTGCGGAGCACCTCGAGGCGTTCCTTGGTGATGTCGCCGCAGACGCGGACGGCCAGGCCGGGACCCGGGAACGGGTGGCGCCAGACCATGTCGTGCGGGAGGCCGAGGGCTTCGCCGAGGGCGCGGACTTCGTCCTTGAAGAGTTCGCGCAGGGGCTCGAGCAGCTTGAGCTTCATGTGCTTCGGCAGGCCGCCCACGTTGTGGTGGCTCTTGATCGTGGCGGCGGGGCCGCCGTTGGGCGAAAGCGATTCGATGACGTCGGGGTAGAGCGTGCCCTGGGCGAGGAAGTCGACCTTGCCCTTCTTCTTGCGCTGCACTTCGGCGATGGAACGCTCGAAGACCTTGATGAACTCGTGGCCGATGATCTTGCGCTTACGCTCGGGGTCGGTGACGCCCTTGAGCTTGCGGAGGAAGACCTCGGAGGCGTCGACGACGCGGAGGTCGACCTTGAACTTGCCGCGGAACATCTTCTCGACCTGGGCGCGCTCGTTGAGGCGCAGCAGTCCGTTGTCGACGAACACGCAGGTCAGCTGCTTGCCGATGGCGCGCTGGATGAGGGCGGCCGCGACGGAGGAGTCGACGCCGCCGGAGAGGCCGAGGATGACCTGCGACTTGCCGACCTTCTCGCGGATCTCGCGGACGGCCGTCTCGACGTAGTCATCCATCTTCCAGGTCGGCTTGCAGCGGCAGATGCGGAAGAGGAAGTTGCGGAGGATGTCGATGCCGCGCTCGGAGTGGGCGACCTCGGGGTGGAACTGGATGCCGTAGAAGCGACGCTTGGGGTCCTCGATGACGGCGCACTCGGAGTTCTCGGTCGAAGCGACGGCCTTGAAGCCGCGCGGGAGACGGGTGATCTTGTCGCCGTGGGAGTTCCACACGCGGAGCGGGGACTTCAGCCCCTGGAGGAGCTGCGAGCCCTTGCCGAAGGAAAGGACGCCGTGGCCGTATTCGCGGTGCGAGCTGCTGGCGACGTTGCCACCGAGCATCTGGCCCATGAGCTGCACGCCGTAGCAGATACCGAGGACCGGGAGGCCCATCTCGAAGACGCCCGGGTGCGGGTGGGGCGAGCCCTTCGCCTTCACGCTGTCGGGTCCGCCGGAGAGGATGACGCCCACGACGCCGTCGGCGCGCAGGGTCTCAGGCGTGACGCCGAAGGGATAGATGCGGGAGTGGACGTTGCATTCCCGGACGCGGCGCGCGATGACCTTGGTCAGCTGCGAACCGAAATCGAGGATGGCGATGGACTGAGTGGCCATGATGGGAAAGTGTGGGGAGTTCAGAACTTGAGGCGAACATTGTTCCATCCGCAACGGGGGCAGACGGCTTCCTCGCGGCGGCGGGGGCGGACGTAGGTCAGGCTGCAACGGACGCAGGAAAAGGCTGAATTGATGCGGCGGTGGTCCGAGAGAAGCACGTCGCGGCGGTCGTACCACGCCTGCAGCCCGAACAGGATGACCGCGGCCAGCCCGGCCAGGAAGGCTAGGAAGGCGCCGAGGTCGACGGGGATCTGCATGGGCGGGAGGTTCGGAAAAGGCGAGACGCGCCAGCCGGGGGGCGGACGCGTCTCGGGTTCAAGCCTGGGCGGTCAGCTCAGGCCTGCGCAGGAGCGGCGGCCGCTTCCTTCTTGGCCTTGGGCTTGCGCGCCGTCTTGGCCTTCGGGGTCATGGCCGGGGACTTGTCATCCTTGGCCACGAGCTCGATGAGGGCGGTCTCGGCGGCGTCGCCCTTACGGGCGCTGAGCTTGTAGATACGGGTGTAGCCGCCGTTGCGACCGAGGAACTGCTGCACGCGCTCCTTGAACAGGAGCTGGGCGGCGTCTTCGTTGCGCAGCTTGGCGATGGCCAGGCGATAGTAGTGAAGCTTCACCGACTTGTCGGCGGACTGCTCGGCCTTCTTGGCGTAGGTGATGATCTGCTCAGCGAAAGGACGGAGGGCCTTGGCGCGGGACAGCGTCGTGGTGATGCGCGCGTTGGTGAACAACGCGGACGCGAGGTTGGCGACGAGGGAGCGGCGGTGGGCCGTCTTGACGCCAAGGACGTGATTGTGTTTGCGGTGACGCATGAGGGTGGGTTCCGGTCTGGATTAGGCGTTCACGCCCTTGTCGAGGAGGCCTTCGTTGATCTTCTGTCCGAGCGACAGGCCGAGCTGCTCGAGCTTGGCCTTGATCTCGTTGAGGGACTTCTTGCCGAAGTTGCGGTACTTGAGCATCTCCTGCTCGGTCTTCATCGCCAGTTCGCCGACGGTGTTGATGTTGGCGTTGTTGAGGCAGTTCGCCGCGCGGACGGAGAGCTCGATCTCGTTGACGGACATGTTGAGCAGCTTGCGGAGACGGTTGGTCTCTTCGCTGATCTCCTTGTGGCCGGTCTCGAACTCGACGGAGTCGGCGGAGACGGTGTCGAAGACTTCGAGGTGGTGACGCAGGATCGCGGAGGCTTCCTTGAGGGCTTCGTCCGGGGTGATGCGGCCGTCGGTGGAGACTTCGAGCACGAGCTTGTCGTAGTCGGTCTTGTCGCCGGA
>JBILXR010000066.1:0-10178 GCA_044378215.1 Opitutales bacterium | reverse complement strand
CAAGGCTCGATCGGCAAGGTCAAGACGGCCCATACCACGAGCCCGGCCAGCCTCGAGCCGCATCATCCCGACCTGTACTGGTATGGCGTCCACGGTTGCGAAAGCCTATTCACCGTCATGGGCACGGGCTGCGTTTCGGTGAAGCGCGATAAGACGGCCGAAGGCTTGATCCAGGTCACGGGCAGCTGGGGCGACGGTCGCGTGGGCATCTTTCGGGAAGCCGATCGCAAGGCCAAGGGCGGGCCTTACGGCGGCAAGGCCGTCGGCGAGAAGGGCGAAGCTCTGATCGGCAAGTTCGACGGCTACGAAGTCCTGCTCGAGGCGATCGTGAAGATGTTCCGCACGGGGAAGGCGCCGGTCACCGCCGAAGAAACCCTCGAGCTCTATGCGTTCATGGAAGCCGCCGATGAGAGCAAGCGTCAGGGCGGTGCCGAAGTGAAGCTGGCCGACGTCATCGCCAAAGCCCGGGCCGGAGCGGCCGGGAAATAAAAGGTAGGGATGCGATGACATCGCATCCGCCTGTCTTGAGGTAGGGGCAACACCGCGTGCTGCCCTAGCTGCCTCGGGTAGGGCGGTGATTGCCATCACCGCCGTTCGAATCCGAAGCGGGAAGTCAGCGGGCCTTAGCCGGGCTCGTTGAAGTCCGACATCCGTCCGCGAACGGACGTGATGGTGATCACGTCCCTACCGGCTGACGCCGAAGCGGAAGATGAGCTTCTGGGAGTACTGTTCGCCGGGGCGTAGGATGCCGCTTGGATAACCAAGGCGGTGGAACGCGGGCTGGTTCGGTGAGTCGGGGAAGAGGCCGGGTTCGAGGCAGAAGCCTTGGCGGAAGGCGAAGGGCTTCGCCCAGCGGCCTTGGACGGTGCCGGTGAGGAAGTTGCCGGTGTAGAGCTGCAGGCCAGGGGCGTCGGTGAGGACTTCGAGCGTGCGCCCGGTCGTGGGCTCGCTGACGAAGGCGGCTGACTTGAGGGACTTGTCCGGACCGAGGACGTAGCAGTGATCGTAGCCGCGGGCACGGCGCAGCTGGTCGTGCGGAGCGCCGATGCGCTCACCGATGGCGTGCGGACGACGGAAGTCGAACGGCGTGCCGGAGACGTCCAAGAGTTCGCCCGTCGGGATCAGCGCCGGGCTGACCGGCACGAGCTGGTCGGCGCGCAGCGTCACCGCGTGATCGAGGATGCTGCCTTGGCCGGCCAGGTTGAAGAAGACGTGGTTCGTCAGGTTGCACGCCGTCGGGGCGTCGGTGGTGGCCGCGAAGTCGATGGTCAGTTCGTCGCTCTGGTCAGCCAGGGTGTAGGTGACCGCCACGCTGAGCGTGCCTGGGTAGCCTTCTTCGCCGGCCGGGCTGACGTAGGTGAAGCGGACTGAGGAGGCGGACTCCGTGCGGAGGGCCTCGGACTGCCAGAGGCGTTTGTCGAGACCGCGCAGACCGCCGTGGAGGTGGTTGCCGTCATTGTTCTGGGCGAGAGCGATCGTCTGCCCGTCGAGGGTCAGTTTTCCGCCGGCGAGGCGGTTGGCGTAGCGACCGACGGTGCTGCCGAGGAAGGGGTTGCCGGCGACGTAGTCTTCAAGGGAACGCAGGCCGAGAGTCACTTCGCCGAGGCGGCCATGGATATCGGGCACGCGGATCGAGGTCAGCGTCGCGCCGAATTCGCAGACCGAGATTTCCATGCCGCGGGCGTTCGTGAGCGTGTGCAGCTGGACCGGGCGACCTTCGACGACGCCGTATTGGCGGCGCAGCGCGAGGCCCGCTCGGCGGGAACGGCGCAGGGCGAGGAAGCCGGTGATCAGCAGGGTGCCGTAAGCCAGTGCTTCGGGGGAGAGCATGGGGAGAAGTTGGGGGTCGGAAGGCGGGTCGGCAAATCAAAGAAGGGAGGGAAGGACGGAGGACTGAACGGAGGACTGCGTTGAGGTCTGGATACAGGGCTGAATTCATGACCCGATTGCTGAATCGATGACAGAGGACTGAATCGAGGGCAGAATGGAAAAGACAGTGAGTTGACTGGTTGGCCAGTTAGCCGGTTGACGCGGGAGTCATTTAAGAGGCCCTGAGGGTCGGAGAGGTGGCCTTGATAATCCCGCCACCTGCCACCCGAGGCTGCCACCCGCCACCTGATAATGCCCTCAGCCCATCATCCGGTTTCCGGTCTCCCTTTGAGTTCGTGTGATTTCCAACCGCCAACCGCCAGCCGCCTCCGCCTGATATGGGTAGGGGCGTGGCTACGCCGCGCCCTGCGCCTGGGAGGGCACGATGAATCGTGCCCCTGCCATTGCGTTCACCGTTCGGCGACCGCCCCCAACAAAAAGGCCGCCCGGGTGGGCGGCCTTGGTCGGAGCGGAGGAGAGGTTTACTTCTTCTTCGCTTCCTTCGGCGTGGCGACGGCGACGGAACCGGTCGTCAGCGCGGTCCAGTCGGCGGCGATGCGGAGGGCTTCTTGGAGCTGGATGTCGTATTCCGGCCACTCGTCGTCTTCGAGCGGATCGCGCATGCGCGCGCTGCGCTTCATCTTGGCGGCGGCGCCGGGGCCTTCCTTCTTCTCCTGTTCGATGGCCGCATCGAGCTTCACTTCGCTTACCTTGAAGGACTGCTTGGCGTAGTCGGTCAGCTCGCGGCGGACCTGTTCGCGGAATTCCAGGTCGTCCTTCCGTTCGGTGCGACGCTGGTCGAGCGAGAGTGAGACTTCCTTGCGGACCTGACGGCTTTTGGTCCAGTCGATCGTCCGGGAGAGCGTGAGGAATTCCGGGAGTTCGGATTGACGGCGCGCCGAGTTGGCGGCCAGCGTGGCGATGAGACCTTCCGAGATCTTCGCCTTCAGCCAATCGCCCTCGTCGGGCTTGGTCAGCGTGGGCGTCACGGAATCCCAGGGCAGCGCGCGTTCGAGGTCGCCTTCGCCGACGGGCAGCACGGAGTAGACGGAGGGCACCACGATGTCGGCCGGCACGCCCTTGAGCTGGATGGAGGAGCCGCTGGGCGCGTACCACTTCTGG
Organism: Opitutales bacterium; assembly: GCA_044378215.1. Classification (GTDB taxonomy): domain Bacteria; phylum Verrucomicrobiota; class Verrucomicrobiia; order Opitutales; family UBA953; genus UBA953. The sequence goes on along the minus strand of JBILXR010000066.1, from coordinate 7,187 downwards.
ATGGTCACCTTGACGGCCGACTTGAGGCTACGGTCGAAGCGGCTCAGCTCGATGATGTTCTGGACCGAGCCCTTGCCGTGGGTGGTCATGTCGCCGACCACGATGGCGCGGCGGTGGTCGCGCATCGCGCCGGCGAAGATCTCGGAGGCCGAGGCCGAGAGTTTGGAGGTCAGCACCACCAACGGTCCGTCCCAGACGACCTTCTCGTCCTCGTCGCGGTAGTCTTCGGAGCGGCCCTGGCTGTCGCGTACCTGGAGCACCGAGCCCTTCGGGATGAACAGGCCGGAGATATCGACGGCCTCGTTGAGCAGGCCACCACCGTTCTTACGGAGGTCCATGATGACGGCCTTGATGCCCATCGCCTTCAGTTTGACGAGCAGCTGCTCGATGTCGGCGGAGGGGCTGGAGCCGGTGCCGTCCTGGTTCTTACCGTAGAAGGAAGGCAATTCGATGACGCCGAGCAGGGCGGTGCCGCCGGCGGAGGGGACTTCGATGGCCTTGGCCGAGGCCATCTGGCCGACGAGCTTGATCTGGTCGCGCTTGAGCGTGACGGTCTTGCGGCCGCCGGCGGCCATGTCGATGAGGAGGCGCACGGTCGTGCCCTGCTTACCGCGGATACGGCTGATGGCCTTGGAGAGGCGCATGCCGACGATGTCTTCCATCTCGCCGGCTTCGTCCTGGCCGACCGCGATGATCTTGTCGCCTGGCTTCACCTGGCGGGAGAGGTCGAGCGGGCCGCCTGGCAGGAGGTCCTTGACGACGCAGGTGCCGTCTTCGTCGGAGAGCGTGGCGCCGATGCCCACGAGCGAGTTGCGCATGGCGATCTCGAACTCCTCCAGCGACTGCTGGGAGAAGAAGGTCGAGTGGGGGTCGTATTGGCTCGAGTAGGAGTTCAGGAAGATCTCCTCGACCTCATGCTGGTCGAAGTCGAGGTAGGTGCGGCCCTTCTCGTAGCGCTTCTTGAGGCGAGTGACGGCTTCCTGTGTCTTGGCCGGGGTGATCTCCGGCAGGGCGGTCTCCTTGGTCGACTTGCCGGAGCGGTCTTCGCCGAGCAGCTCGGAAAGCATGTCGAGGCGCAGGCGGCGGGCCCAGAGGGCGTCGGCATCTTCCGGGGTGGCGGGCCACTCGGCCTTCTTACGGTCGAGCGGGAAGGTGCCCGGTTGCGTGAGGTCGATCGGCTGGTCGAGCAGCGCGAGGTTCTTCGCCGTGCGTTCCGTGACGCGCTGCTTGAACAGGGCGTAGATCTCGAAGCCCGGGGTCAGGTTGCCGCGCTGGAGGTAGAGATCGAGGGTCTTACCGTAGCGCGTGACGAACTCGTCGACCTCCTTGGCCGTGAAGTACATCTTCGCGCCGTCGAGATTCTCGCAGTAGGTGCGCACCACCGAGTTCATGTCGATGGAGCCCATGTCCTTCTTGCTGATGTGGAGCTTCTCGAGGAGGGCGGCGGTGGCGCGCGTCTCGAGAAGCATCGACTGCGTGGTGGTGAAGCCGCCGGTCTGGGCGGAGACCAGCGCTGCCAGGAGGACCGGCAGGAGGGAAAAGCGGAGTCGCATAAAAGTGGGGTGGGGTGTCAGCGTAGGCGGGCGCTGAGTTCTTCAAGCCTACGTTTCTCGCCGACCGTGAGCGAGCCGAATCCCCCGGCCGAAATCTTGTCCAAGAGCGTGTCTAATTCCGCACGGGCTTGGGTCTTGGTCAGGCTAGCTGGGGACTTTGCCTCATTATTCGTCCCGCTTGAAATCTCTTCCGCGGCGTAGGCGTCGCGGGCGATGGCGCTGGCATCTTCTGGTTCAGAGGTATTCACGTAACCCTGAGCGTCCTGGACGCGGAGATTTGTCTGATTAAGTCGGCGATAGGCCAACCAACCGAGTGCCAAGCCGCCGAGGTGGGCCGAATGGGCGATCGAGTCGTTCCAGGCGGCGTGCCACTGCGGCCAGGCGTGGCGACCCGGCAGTTCGGCGAAGGTCCAGCCCAGCACCGTGAACAAAGTGATCGCGATGAGCAGCCAGCGGACCTTGAGCGTCACCGGCAGGAAGAAGAACAGCAGCAGCGTGATCTGGTGGTCGAGCTTATCGAGGAGCGCCACGAGCATCAGCGCGTAGACGCCGGCAGAGATTCCGACCAGCAGGCCAGAACGGTCTCCGCCCAGGCCGGTGAGCGCCCAGGCGAGGGCGCCGAAGAGCGTGCCGGCGGCGAGGATCGCCAGGAGCGCGCGCGGGCCGTGCTCTCGTTCGACGATGGCGCCCGTCCACCAGAGGATGAGGCAGTTGCCGAGGAGGTGCCAGAAGCCGTCGTGCAGCAGGCCGTGGGTGAGCCACTGCCAGGCCATCGGCGAGCTCTCGCGCAGCATCGCCCAGCCGAGCAGGTCCGCGCCGGCGGATTCCTGGATCAGGTTGAGGATGAAGAAGGCGACCAGCAAGCCGACGACCCACGCGGTGGCCGAGATCGGCTCCCGCGCGGGGCGCTGGTTGCGCATGTAGGCCCGGTCGCCGATGCCCATGCGCGTGCGGTCCGGCTCAGAGCTTCTTCACGATCGCGTCGGCGAGGCCATACTCGATGGCCTCCTCGGCGGTCATGTAGAAGTCGCGGTCGGTGTCCTTGGTGACTTTCTCGATCTTCTGCTTCGAGGCTTTGGCGAGGATCTCGTTGAGCTCGGAGCGGAGGCGTTCCATCTCCTGGGCCTGGATGTGGATGTCCACGGCCGTGGCCTGGATGCGGCCCATGATGAGCGGCTGGTGGATCATCACGCGGGAGTGAGGGAAGAGCAGGCGGTTGCCTTTTTCCTTCGGGGCCTGGAGGAGGATCGAGCCCATCGAGGCGGCCATGCCGGTCACGACGACCTTCACCGGAGAGGAGATCATCCGGATGGTGTCATAGACGGCCATGCCGGAGGTGATGGAGCCGCCCGGGGTGTTGATGTAGAAGGTGATCTCCTTGCCGGGGTCGATGCCGTCCAGGTACAGGAGCTTTTCGACGATGTCGCGGGCCGAGGCGTCTTCGACGGCGCCCCAGAGGAAGATCTTCCGCTGTTCGAGGAACTTCTTCTGGATGAGCATGGCGCTCGGTCCGCCGTCCTTGGGGGCGGCCGGGGTCTTCTCGTCCTCGTCTTCGTCGTCGTTGCGCATGGGAGTCGTCACCTTGCCCGAAACCGGCCCCGTGGCAAGCGTGGGAAGCCGAAGTCCGCCCGGAAAGCATTCACAGTCGGCAGGCGACCTTGCGCCCCGGCGGGGCTTCGGCCTAGGTTCGGCCCGTGCCCACCCTCCGCCTTACCGGCCTCCGCCGTCAGTTCGGATCCGCCGTTGTCCTCGACGGGGTGGATCTCGTCGTGGAGACGGGGACGCTCTGCTGCCTGCTCGGGCCGTCGGGCAGCGGCAAGACCACGCTCCTCAAGCTGCTCGCCGGGCAGCAGGAATCGCAGGGCGGGACGATGCTCCTGGATAACCGCGACATCACCTTCACGCCGGCGGTCGCCCGTGGGTTCGGTTTCGTGCCCCAGAACTACGCGTTATTCCCGCATCTGAGCGTGCTCGAGAACGCCGCTTTCTCCCTCGACGCGGACAAGCTGCCCGCTTCGGAGATCAAGGCCCGCGCTTTCGAGGCGCTCCGGCTCGTCGGTGCCGACGCCTGGGCCGACCGTCGTCCGCAGGAACTCTCCGGTGGCCAGCAGCAACGCGTGGCCCTGGCCCGAGCGCTCGCGCTCCGGCCGTCTTTCCTGCTGCTCGACGAGCCGCTGAGTAATCTTGATGCGGCTTCGCGTCTCGAAGTCCGGGACGCCATTCGCGGTCTGGTGCGCGCGACGGGCGTCACGGTCCTCTGCGTGCTGCACGATCAGAAGGATGCCTATGCCATGGCCGACCGCTTGGCCGTCATGCGCTCCGGCCGGATCGTGCAGGCCGGCCGCCCCATCGACCTTTACCGTCGTCCGGCGGACAGCTGGATCGCGACCTTCCTCGGCGCCGCCAACCTCGTGCCGGGCAAGGTGACGCAGGTCGGCGCGGGCGAGTTCGTAGCGGAGACCGCGGTGGGCGAGGTCCGCGGCGCCTTGGCCACGCCCGACGAGCCGCCGGCCGCGGGCGATACGATCACGGTCTGCATCCGTCCGGAATGCCTGAAGCTCGACCTCATGGCGCCCGATGAAAACGCCTTCGCGGGCGCGATCGTGGCTTCCCTGTTCCAGGGCGATGTCTCCCTGCACGACTTCAAGACGTCGGCGGGCATCGTCCTCCGGATCGCCGAGCCCAATCCCCGTCAGCGGGTGGGATCCAAGGCGAAGCTCTTCGCCTGGGCCGAGCCCGAGGACGTCGTCGGCCTGCGAAGCTGATCAGGCCTGGGCCCGGCGGAACTTCCCCGGCGTCAGCTTGGTCCGCGTCTTGAACGCGGCCTGCAGGTAGTGACTGTGGGTGAAGCCGGTCTGCTCGGCGATGAGGTCGATCGTCAGGTTCGTCTCGCGCAGGAGCCGCTCTACTTCCCGGAAACGCACGCGCAGGATCTCATCCTTCGGCGAGCGCTTCAACGCCGCCTTCATGCGACGATCCAGCGTGCTGCGCGAGGCGCCGAGCTTCTCGGCTAGTTCATTGACGTCGAGCCCGCGTGTGGCTCCCTCGCGGATGAGGGCGACCGCCCGGGCGACGAGGCGGTCGCGCAGTACGCGCTCGCCCGAGGAGCCGCGCACCTCGATGCCTTTCGGGGCGAGCAGGACGGGCTTGGTCCGCGCGGACTTGCCGCGCATGAGGCGATCGAGCAGTTCCGCGGCGGCGAAGCCCACCGCATGGCCGTCGTACCGGACGCTCGAGAGGGGCGGGGTGGTGAAGCTGCAGAGCGTCTCCTCGTTCTCGGCCCCGACGACGGCCACTTCTTCGGGTACCGCCACGCCCGCCGTCTGGCAGGCCTCGAGCAGGCGCACGCCGAGCTGGTCGGTCGAGGCGAAGATGCCCACCGGCTTGGGCAGCTGCGCGATCCACTGGATGAGACGCGCCTGGCTCTGCTCCCAGTCCGGGACGCGCTCCGGGTGGTCCTCCGGGAGCTCCAGGCAACGATGGCCGTAGCCACGGACGACCTTCTTGAAGTTCGCTACGCGCTCGACGAAGAACTGCTCGTTGCGCTGGCTGTAGGCCGCGAAGTGCCGGAAGCCCCGTTCGTAGAAATGCTCCGCCACCATGCGGCCGATGTCCTCGTTGTCGCAGCCGACGAAGGGCCGGCCGCCGGCGAAGTGGGTGGAGCGGAGTTCCACGGCGGGGAGGCCCGTGGCCGCGACGAGCCGGGAGGTCTCGGCGCTGAAGGTGCGGGTCAGGACCCCGTCGCCGTCCCAGTCCTTCAGCCAGGTCGGGGGCGAGGAATCCAGGGCGCGGAGTTCGAGGTAGGTCGACCACGGCCCGTGCGCCGCCACGTAGCTCCGGACACCGGCGAGGAGTTCGCGGGTATACGTGCGGGTGGTCTCGATGAGCAGGGCGACCCGCGGGGCGCGGCGATGGACGGGGGCGGGCATGGTTATGACCAAAAACCTTACATTTAGTGCATCATACCTGTAATGACTTTACGGGCAAGAAAGGATATAGTCCTGACACCCCCATGAAACTCCGTCTCCTCACCGTCGGCCTGCTCGGCCTGTGCTCGCTCGCCGCCGCCGCCGGCCTCATCGATAACAAGAACCAGGCCTCGATCTCGTCGGGCGCCGACAAGCCCGAGAACGCCCAGAAGCCCAAGGTACTGATCGTCATCGGCGACGCCACCGAGCTCCTCGACACGATGTATCCGGTCTACCGCCTGCAGGAGGCCGGTTTCCAGCCGGTCTTCGCGACGCCCGAGAAGCGCGTCTACCAGACCGTCCTCCACGAGGTGAAGCCGGGCTGGACCATCACCAAGGAGTGGGAGGGTTACACGATCAACTCCGACATCGCCTTCAAGGACATCAAACCCGAGGAATACGTCGGCATCTTCTTCAGCGGCGGCCGCGCTCCCGAGTATATCCGCGAGGACGAGGCCCTGCTGGCCGCCACGCGCTGGTTCTGGGAGAACAAGAAGCCGATGATGAGCGTCTGCCACGGCGTCGAGATCCCCGCCCGCGCCGGCATCGTGAAGGGCCTGCGCATGGCCACCGTGCCGAAGTGCAAGTTCGACCTCGAGGTCTGCGGCGGCATCTTCGTCAACGCCCCCTTCGTCATCGACCGCCACATGGTCAGCGGACGCACCTTCCACGACAACGGCGCCTTCGTCGGCCCGTGGATCAAGATGCTCGAAGCCGAAGTCGCCAAGAAGTAAGCCCATGCTTTCCCGTCGCGACTTCCTCCGTTCCGCCGGCCTCGCCGCCGCCGCGGTCGCCGCTGCGCCCGCCTTACGGGCCCAGGCCGCGGAGCCCTTCCGCCTGCGCTATGTGCTGTCGTCCGCGATGTACGGCTACGCCCCGCTCGCCGAGGTGCTGCCCGAAGTCGCCAAGACCGGCAGCGAATCGATCGACCTCTGGTGCAAAGTGCACGGCGACCAGCGCGAGCAGGCCGCCGCGCTCGGCGATGTGACCTTCGCGGCGTTGCTGAAGCAGCACGGCGTCAAGGTTGGCGTGAGTACCCGTTATCCGCTCGGACCGTTCAAGCTCCAGGACGAGATGGCCTGGGTGAAGCAGCACGGCGGCACGACGGTCGTCTGCGGCAGCAGCGGACCAAAGAACCCTTCGGGCGCGGCCGCCAAGGCGGCCCTCGCCAAGTTCCTCGAAGAGATGAAGCCTCATGCCGACAAGGCCGAAGAGCTGGGCGTACGCATCGCGATCGAGAATCACGTCAATCAGGCGCTGCACCATCCGGACTCCCTCCGCGCCTTCGCCGAGCTGAACAAATCCCCCGCGCTCGGCGTGGCCTTCGCGCCGCACCACCTGCACGAGTGGGCCGACCAGATTCCGGCGCTCCTGCGTGACCTCGGCGCCAAGAACCTCCCGTTCATGTATTTCCAGGAACACTCCGAGGGTATCTTCAAGAAGGCCACGAAGGAAGAGGAACTCCGCCAGATGCCTGGCCGGGGCAAACTCGACTACCGCCCGATCGTGAAGGCCCTGCGCGACATCCGTTTCAACGGCCAGGTCGAACTCTTCATGCACCCCACGCCCCGTGGCATCCCCGTGATGCCGACCACCGCCGAGGTCACCGCGCTCATCAACGAGTCGCGCGCCTACGTCGAGAAGTGCGTCCGCGAGACGGCATGAT
>JBILXR010000003.1:0-35789 GCA_044378215.1 Opitutales bacterium | reverse complement strand
CCGCTTCGGCCGCCATGACGGCTTCGGCGCGCGTGTCGGACACGAGGCGACCGACGGAACCGTTCATCATCTGCAGGACCTGCGGGACGCTGCCGTCATTGGTCGCGGAATCCGCGAGGAGACGGTCGCCCTGCCCCCATAGCCGCAGGAAGTGCGTCTCCGAGGAGGGCTGCGGGAGCTCGCTGGCACGGGCCAGCAGCAAGGAGAAACGGGTGACGGGCTTGTCTCCTTCATAGCCGTTCTCGAGTCCGAGGCTCGAACCCCCGGAGGTCTTCTTGCCGCCGGCCTTGCCCGAACCTGCGAAAGCCTTCTTGGTCCGATCGATGGCGTTGCGGACTTCCGCCATGGTCACCTTGCCGGGAGGCAGGGCCATGACCTTGATATCGTCGCCGCGACGCAGGAGGACGTTGTCCGCGTAGGTGCCGACGGCGGTCACGACAAGGCTGTCCCAGGCCTGCTCGGCGGTCAGGCGGCGGACGATCGGACCGTTGAACAGGTACTTGGCCTTGCCGAGATCGGGCGTCGGACTGGCCGTGGCCTGGTAGGTCTTGGAGTTATAGATGACGCGCTGGACTTCCCGGAGGTCGAACTTGGCGGCCTTCATGATGAAGGTCAGATGCGCCAGGAGCTCCGGACTGCTCGCCTGCGAGAGGTCGTCGATGTCGTTGACGGGCTCGATCACGCCCAGGCCGAAGGCCTTCTTCCAGACGCGGTTGGCGATGTTAGTGGCGAAACGCGGATTCTGCGGGCTGGTCAGCCAGCGGGCGAACTCGTCGCGCAGCCTGGCCGGATCCTTGGTGCTGACGTTGTAGGCCGGCAGGGACTTGTCGGCCTTGGCCCAGGCGATCAACGACGGCGCGACGGCGTCGCCGGGCTTGCCATCCTTATATTTGTAGTCCTTGGGCAGGGTCAGGGACTGCTTCGCCTTGTCCTCGAGGCGGAAGGCGTTCATCTCGGCGATCTTGCGGACCGCGGCCTTGTTGACCGCGCTGTCGCCTTTGGCGACGCGGCCGATCTCGCGCAGCACGCCCTCGTCCTTGCCGTCGGTGGCTCCGAAGAAGGCGGCCATCTGGTAGAAATCCTTCTGGGTCCAATCGGCGAGCGGGTGGTCGTGGCACTGGGCGCACGCCATGTTCGTGCCGAGGAAGGTGGTCATGAGATTGGAGACGCCGTCCAAGGGCATCTCAGCGTCGAACAACATGAAGCCGGTCGCCCCGTTGTCGCACAGTCGGCCGTCGGCGGTGACCATCTCGGTGACCATCTTGTCCCACGGGGTGTTCGCCGCGAGCCGCGCCTTGAGCCAGTCTTCGAAGGTGAAGGCGGGGATGCCCTTGCCGAAGGTGTCCTTCACGCGCAGGAGGTCCGCCATCCAGTTGAACATCTGCATGGCGTAACCTGGCGAGAAGACGAGGTCGTCGATGAGTTTGGCACGTTTGTCCGGCGCGACGCTGGCCAGGAAGGCGTCGGCCTCCTTGGCGGTCGGGATCCGGCCCGCGGCATCCAGGTAGATGCGGCGGAGGAATTCTTCGTCCGTGGCCGGGGCGTTGAGGGTCTGCTGGTTCGCGGTCAGCACCGCGGCGACGAGGCGGTCGACGTCCGCCGCGGCCGAGGCGATGATCTCGCGGCTGAAACTGTTCGTCCGGCTCCGGTCGAGACACTGCTTGGCGAAGACGACATCCTCAGGCACGAGGATATCGGTCTTGAAATGGTAGGTGCGTCCGTCGCGGGTCTGGATGGTGATGAACTCGCCGGAGAGGCCGCAGAACTGCGCCTCGACCTTGCGGCCTTCCTTGTCCGTCCAGGTATGCCAGATGGCCGCCCGTTCGGCGATCTCGGCGACGGGGCGGGTCGCCACGGGGGCGGCCTTGATGACCGGTTCGGCGGCCTTCTTGGCCGGCTTCTTGTCCGCGGCCGGGGCCCCGGCGCCCAAGGCGAGACAACTGACCAAGACCAGACGGGGAAGGAGTCTCATAGAGGGGTTCTATAGATAAAACCCCAGGGGTCACTAGGAGGTTTCATTTAAAAACCACTGGGTAGAGCACCCCTCCTCGGTTGCCACGCCCTGATCCCACCCCTAGAACCTTCCCCTTTCGATGAACCCACTGCCCTACCTGAGACCCCCGGGGGCCAAGCTCCGCCCTCGCCTCAAGGCCTGCCGAGTGCTGGGCATCGACCTAGGCACCACCAATTCCACGGTGGCTGAGATCCGCTGGTCTCCGGAGTCGCCCGACGTCATCGCCCCGGCGGCCTGCCTCGAGGTCGCCCAACCAACCCTCAGCGGTGACTTCACCTCCGTGCTGGTGCCTTCCGTCGTCAGCCAGCTTTCCGACCGGCAGCTGGTCGGTGAAGGCGCCCGCCGCTGCCTCTCCCGCTCCGTCGAACTGGGGCTGCGCCCGTTCGTGAACTATCTTGCCGAGGCGAAGAATGAGATGGGCATCGGCCGCACCTACCCTCAGGCCAAAGCCGGCTGCCGTAGTCCCGCCGAGGTCTCCGGCCAGGTCCTCCGCTTCCTGCGCGACCAGACACCGGAAGCCGTCGCTCGCACGGTCGTGACGGTGCCCGCTTCCTTCCAGATCTCGCAGCGCGAAGATACGCTGCTCGCGGCAGACTTGGCGGGCCTGCGCCTCGGCCACGGCGACCTGCTCGACGAACCGCTCGCGGCTTTCCTCGACTTCCTCGCCCGCCAAGGCCCCGCGATCCTCGACGGCGTGGCCGACGAGACGGAGACGATGATCGTCGATTTCGGCGGCGGCACCTGCGACGTGGCGATCTTCACGCTGCGTCGGATGGCCGACGGGACGCTCAGCGTAAGCCCCCGCGCGGTCTCGCGTTATCACCGCCTGGGCGGAGCCGACATCGACCGCGCCATCGTGCACCAGGTCCTCATCCCGGAACTGGCCCGCCAGAACCGCATCCCGCCCGAAGACTGGGAATACGAGGTCCGCAAGGAGCAGCTCGAACCCCAGCTGCTCGCGACGGCCGAACAGCTCAAGGTCGGCCTATGCGAACTGCTGGTCCATCGCCAGGCCCACGGCGCCGACCTGACCGAGGTCCTCGCCGACACGGTCAAGACCTACCCCGGAGCACAGACCTTGCGCCTGGCCGACGGTTCGCAGCTGAAGCTGTCCTCGCCCGCGCTCGACGGCCTCCGCTTCGCGGAACTGATGACGCCCTTCCTCGACGCCGAAAGCCTCCAGGCCGACGAAGATGAATACACGCTGAGCTGCTCGGTCTTCGCGCCGATCACCGACGCGCTCGAACGCGCGAAGCTGCGCCCGTCCCAGATCGGCTTCCTGCTGGCGGTCGGCGGGAGCTCGCTCAACCCGTTGGTGATCCAGGCGCTGAAGGAGTCGTTCGGCGAGTTCCTGGTCCATCGCTTCGACTCGGCTCTCGACATGCAGGTCGCCGTCGCCCGCGGCGCCGCCTACCACGCGCTCCTGCTGCACCTCTACGGCCGCAGCCTGCTGACGCCTGTTTCGAGCGATTCGCTCAGCCTGCAGACCGACCGCGGCCTCCATGAGATCATCCCGCGCGGCCAGGCGTTGCCCGCGGCGGGAGATTTCCGTCCCTCCGGCACCCATCGCATCGTGGCCCCGGGCGGCCCGATCCGCATCACCTTCTGGGCCGGCGCCGGCGTCGAGGCGCGGCCGGTCTTCACGGGCGTGACGCAGCCGATTCCCGCGGGGATGCCGCTGACCTTGTCGTTCGACCTCGACGCGAACCAGCACTTCACCTTCGGCGTGACGCCCGCCGAAGGCGGCGAGACGTTCGCGGGCAAGATCGAGTCGCCGCTCCATAATGTGGTCAACCCAGGCAAGGACCGGGAGATGATCCTGCGCATCGAACGCGCGGTGCGTTCCGGCGAATACCCGCCGGAGACGATCCCCGCCCGCATGCTCGAACTGGCCCTGCTGCACAGCAAGGTGGGCATGCACGACAAGTCGGCCGCGCTGCTTAAACGACTCATCCGCCAGCAACCGGAATACCGCCAGAGCGCCTTGGTGCACCTCGCCAACGTCTATGGACGCAAAGGCGATGCTTACCGGCAGGAGAAGTGCTTCCTCGACGCGGTGCTGGCCGGCAGTTCGATGGCCCTGCTCAACCTGGCCAATCTCTACTCGCGCAAGGGCCGCTGGGGCGAAGCCGAGGAGATGTGCCGCCGCTTCGAAGCCGAGGAACCCAGCGCGATCGGCATGGTGCTGCTCGCCCGCTGCCTCCGCGCCCAAGGCCGCAACGACGAAGCCACCGAAGCGCTCTTCGATGCCTTCAGTCGCTTCGGCTCGGACCTGGCTTCCTTCGACGAGACGACCTTCTCCTGGTATCAGGCCGCCGCGACGATGTCTTCCGATCCGGTCCATCGCCGGCTGGCCGCCGAAGAGGAGGCCCGACGCAAGGCCGGCCCGCTGCGCCCCGACGAAGACGACGGCCACCTGCCGCGCCTGGAGTCCGACCCGCGATGACCTGGCTGCCTCCGCCCGACCGCCTGACCCCGGCGCAGACCGCCTGCGTCGAAGCGCCCACCGACAAGCCGCTCGTCCTGCGCGGCGGCCCTGGTTCCGGCAAGACGGTCGTATTGCTGCACCGCGCCCGCCGGATCGGCCTGGCGACCGGCCGGCCCGACCGAGTCGCGACCTTGGTCTACACGAACGTGCTCCGTGACTTCATCCGCTCGGCGACGGACGAGTTGAAGCTGCCTTCCGAGCAGGTGCTGACCTTCGACCACTGGTGCCGTCTCCGGCACGTCGAACTGATCGGCCCGCCTCCGCTGGGCGCCCAAGGTCATCCCGATTTCCAGAGGATCCGCCAACAGCTCCTGGACCATCTGCGCTCCCGCTCGCTGCCGCCTTCTCTCGACGCGGCGCTGGTCGACGAGGGCCAGGATCTCGACGAGGACTGCTTCGCCATCCTGCGCCTGTCTGCGCGTCACGTGACGGTCGCCTACGACCTCAAGCAGTCCTTGTATCACGAGCCGGAGGCCCGCGAACTGCTCCGCGCGCTCGGACCCGGTCGCCGCGAAGAGGACCTCCGCGCGACCTACCGGGCCTGTCCTTACGTCGTCGACCTGGCCTGTGAGTTCATCGCCGACGAAGAAGAGCGCTCAGCCTTCCGGCTCAACGTGGCGACGCTCCAGACCGAACGCCAGACGCCGCTGCTCTATCTCGCGGCCGACGAGGCCGATGAGCGTCGCCGGCTGGTGGAGATCCTGCGCGAACGTCTGCTCCGCAACGAGCGCGTCGCCATCCTCTTCCCGACCTTCCCGCAGGTGGGCCTGTTCGCGGACTTCCTCCGCGCCCAAGGGATCATGGCCGACCGACAGACCCAGACCGATACGCAAGGCCGCCGCCCGGCCCTTGATTTCGGTTCCGGCCGTCCCGCGGTGCTGACCTACCATAGCGCCAAGGGATTGACGTTTGATTCGGTGCTGATGCCAGGCCTCACCAAATCCGCCATCCGCGCCCGTCATTCGTCGGTCCGCCGGATGCTCTTCGTGGCGGTCACCCGCGCCACCCACTGGGTCTACCTGAGCTCCCTGCAGTCTAATATCAATGCGTCGGTTTCGGAGGCGGCGCAGACGCTCCGCGGGCGCCATCGCGCGACGATCCAGACGCGGGCCGACCTGCCCCGTCAACCGCTGCCCCCGCCGATCCCTAAGCCCGGGGACTGGACGGATATCTGACCCTTGGCTTACTCCCCCGGCTCGAGCGCGTTCGAGAAGAAGGCGACGCCGAGGACCAAGCCGGTCACCAGATCGCTGAGGCTTCCGAGCAAGGAAAGGATGCCAGGCTCGACGGTCGGGCTGGTCAGCAGTTGGAGCGAAAAGACGGCGACGACGACGGCCATGAGCCAGGACGCCCAGCGCTGGTAGCAGAACAACCCGACCATGCTGACTAAGAAGAGGAACAGGCCGGCTCCCCAGAAGAGCAGGCCGATGATGTCGCCGATTCCGAATTCACCGGCGCTTTCCTGATGCACCCATTCCGCCAAGGCCTCGGGGAGCAGCTTGTCCGCGACGAACGCGAGACCGATGGATAAGACGATCAGACCAAAGTGTGCGACGAGCAGGAAACGCAGGACGAGCCGAATCTTGGATTTATCCATGTGTTCATTTTCGAAACGCACATGTGATGAGCAACGCCAATCGCTCACGCCTTTGCTTCGTTTTTTCCTGCCCCTGCCCCACCCCTGACCCTCTACCTGTCGCGCCACGCGCGACTTCACTCCACGATCAGGACGCCGCGCATGAGCTGCGCATGCCCCGGGAACGAGCACAGATACGGATACCGCCCCGGTTCCTTGGGAGCAGTGAAATAAATGGTGCTGCTCTTGCCGGGATCGAGCAACCGGGTGTGCGCGATGACATCAGGAGAGTCAGGGACGTAGTGACGGTCGGCACCGTCCGGCATCGAGACCATCAAGGCCGCGACGGCGCCGACCTTCTCCTCCGCGCCGGGGCGGACGAGCACCCAATTGTGCGGCATGACGTCCGGATTCTCAAAGGTGAGCGCGACCGCCTGACCGGCCTTCGCACGGAGTTCCTTTTGCAAGTAATTCAAGGCGTTGCCGGCCTGGAGCTTGAGGATGACCGGGTCGGGTCCGCACAGCTCGGTCTCCCATCGTACGGCCCGTGCCCCTTGGCTGGCCACGGCGGCATGACCATGCGCCTGCTTGGCAATGGGTTGGTAGCCTTTGAAGTCCTTGAAGGGTTCGCCGAGCGCATGGGCGGAAAGGAAGAGCGCCGTGGTCGCGCCGCCCCCAAGCTCCACCTGCAAGTGCACCTGACTGGAAACGGTGAGCTGCGGGATTTCCAGGAAGAGCTGACGTCCGCCTTCCATGAGATGCGCCGAAGCTACTTTGAGCACGTCATGCCCGGCGACGGAAGGATGCCTGACGGAATACTCAGGCGAGCCGTAGGCACGGCCATATAGGTAGTTCCAAGCCTGCGCGAAGTGTCGGCCCGCTTGCGCGGCATCGGCGCCCAAGGGAGTATCGAATCGTAACAGCACGCCGTTATCGCGGACTTCGTGTCCGACGAGCACAGGAGCTCCGCCTACATGACGTATCCGTTGGAGGCTGCCATCGTCCGGAGTATAACTTCCCCACCCTTGCATGCCGCTGACGTAAAGGTGTCCGTCCTTTCGGTTGAAACGGAGATGCTGGGCGCCCGAACGCATCGCGCCGCTGATCCGCTGGGCCGCCCCTTGCCATACGCCACCGACCTTCTGCCGGCTGACGACCCAGACGCTGCCGGTCCCGAAGGACGCATGCAGCAGATTGCCCTGCCCGCTCAGCTTCGGCCAGGCATCGTCTCCGAGATAAACCTGACCGGAGCTGGAGTTGTCCTCACCCCGCGGCAACTGAAGCAACGGTACGGTCGGCGCCTTGCCCTCCCGCGGACCTCCTCCGCCGAAATGGGCGCCTTCATTGAATCCGACCTCGATCTCGCAGATCGCCGAGGCGGGTGTCCAGTCCCCTTCCTGGACGCTGCTGCTGACGAATCGTCCCGCCGCGTCGACGCCGATTCCGTTAGGGTTACGCAGACCGGTCGCCAAGACCTCCACCTTGTCCGGCGGGGTCAGCCTGAGCACGCCCTGCTTGCCCGAGGCGGTATAGAAACGGCCCTGACTATCCCTATCCAATCCGACGATGAAGTCGTGGCCGCCCGGCGATGTCTCATAGGCGGACACGACATTCTCATAATAGTCGGCCTCGCGGTCGCCGTTGAGATCATGCAGCCGGGTGATCTGGTCACGTCCCAGCACCAAGACCTTGCCGTCCACGACCTTGAGTCCCAGCGGCTGGTGGAGGCCGGTGGCATAGCGTTTCCAGGTAACCTTGCGCAGGCCGGCGTCCAATCCGCCGACCAACCAGACCTCTCCGGTCATGGTACAGGCGGCCGCGGACCCGTCTTCGAAGAAATCGAGGCCGCTGAGGAAGAACAACGTGCCATATGGATTATCAAAAGGAACTCGGATGGTATCCACGACGAAAGGCTTGCGGTCGCCGACGGTTCCCTGGGTCTCCAGCTCACGCGTCCAACGGGCCGGCCCTCCGTGGGTCAGCGACTGAAGCTTGGCCTCATCCTCCTCCCAGGCGGAGATCAACCGACGCTTCCCATCGCGCTGGTAAGCGAAGACGACTTCATCCCCGTGACGATAGAGCCCGAGATAGCGGTCGTCCGGCCTCGCCGCCACCGGCTTCTTGGCGAGGGTGACCTTGCCCGCGATGGCGGGACCGGAAGCCATGCCGTGGCGAGCCTCGCTGAGCTTGACGAAGCCGCCCTCCCATCGGAGCGGGAACGATAGACTGACGGGATCGAAGCAGGCGGCTTCGTCGCCCTTCTTCACGGCGATGCCTTTCGTAACCATCACGGCGCCGCTTCGGAGTACGCCGCTGAATAGGACGCCTTTGTCCGAGAGATTCCAGCGACCATCCTTCCACGTGACGGCATCGTTCTGATTCCCCCAGTGCCCCTGCCTGCCGCCGTCCAATCCAGGATAGCCGGGAATGAGCGTCACGTCCTTGCCTCGGAAAGCCGCGGCCTGCTTGGCGTAGAAATCAAAGATGCGGTCACGGTTGACGGGGTGATCCGCAAAGACGTCGTCCGAAGGGTCCAAGGGCGCCCTCGCAGGCTCATAGGCAGGCATGGCCGGGGCCGGCGGCGGGACGTGGACCGCCCCGAGATCATCGAACGACCAAAGCGCGATGGTGTTATCCATGCGCGCCCGCGGGCCTTCGACCTTGCGCGGCTTCATGACTCCACGGGAGATGCGCACGTCGTCGATAGACCCATCGCAACCAAGGGTGCCTTCGACCAATCGACCGATGGCGACCTTCTCCGGCATCGGACCCGAAGCGGCGACCGGCGGCTTGCGGGAGAGCGCTTCGCGACCGTCGACCCATAGCGTCACGGCTTCATCGCTGAAACTGACGAGCAGGTCATGCCATTTTCCGTCCGTGATATCGACCTGACTCTGATACTCGCCGCCGCGACCAGGAAGATAGACGCTGAAACGTCCGGTGCCGGCATAACTGTAGATCTCCCAATGACGCGGATTGGCCTTAGGTCCGCCCGCCGCGAGGATGTTGAAGCGTTGTTTGCTCTCCAGCTTGCACCTTAGCTCGACGGTGAAGGGCCAGCGGAAGAAGTCCTCCGACGCCGGGTGCAGCTGACCACCGCGCAAAGCCTTGCCGAACTCAGAAGCCAAAGAAGGCACTCCTCCCGTCGTCGTGGCTTGAACAGGCATCATCGGCGCCGCCTGAACGGCATAAGTCCGATACATAGGCTTAGGGCCTGGCGGCAGGTCATCCAACTGCGGGACGAGGTGACGAAGGCCGTCGAGATTATCCAGCAGGCGCCCTTCGGCGTCCTCCATGGTGTGATTGAGGATGCCGATTGGTCCGGCATACCCACTAGCCCGGACCTGTCGCAGCACCTTGAGATCTTCGCTGCCGACTCCGATGGGTAGGATCTTGCGACCCTTGGTATCACCGCCGATATCCATGCCGTTGAGATTGAGACAAAGCAGATGCGGCAGCATGAGCTTCAGCGCCTCGTCGAGCCGGGCCAGATGACCGTGACCGTGGTGGAGATTGTAGACGATGCCGACGTTAGAGACGGCATGGTGCTTTTTTAGATACTCACAGATCGCCACCATGTTCTCGGGCTCGCCCGACCATCCACCGTGATTATAGATCGCGACCTTGCTGCCGATCTTCGCTGCCTTGGCGATCACGGGCAAAAGTCCCTCGGCAGCGTTCTTCACCTTGGCTTCCTGCGTATCGCCCTTGTTACCGGCCATCACCCAGATCTGCGGATGCAGCTGGTGCTTCTCGAAAAGAGCGAAGGCCTGATCATGCGTCGACCAGAAGGCGAAGAACTCGATGCCGTGCTTCTTGTAGGCGAGCATCTCGGCCTCGAACTCGGGCACATGCTCCTGCCGCCAATCATAGGCGACCTTGGTCAGTCCCATTTTCGCCACCATCGCGGCCCGCTGCTCTGGGGTGCGCTTCTGGTTGTCGAAGGGTACGATGCACCAGGCCGCCAGGTTCTTCAGCTCATACAGCGGCTCCGCCGCCGGCAGACCAGTGAACCCGGCCAGCAGGACACCGAAGAGAAAGAGGCGCATCCAGATGAGACGAAGGGCGGACTTCATGCAGAAATGATACCATGGACCGCCGTCTGAGGATAGAAGGCCGCCGTCTCTTTTTGGAATAATCGCGACAATCATGAGGCGAAGGCGAGCCGGTATGCCCTGGGCGTCACGCCCGTCAGGCTCCGGAAGTCGCGGGTAAAATGACTTTGATCCGCGAAGCCGCAACGATCGGCCACCTGCGCGAGGGCCAGACTGCTCGACACGAGCAACTGACAGGCGGTCTGCATCCGAAGCCGTCGGAGATATTGCTGCGGGGAGAGTCCGTAATCCCGTAAGAAGGCCCTCTCCAGTCCGCGCACCGAAGTCCCGGCGGCCTTGGCCATCTCGGCGCTGGTGATCTTCCGGCCGATCTTACGGATCATGGTGGCCACCACGGCCCCCAATGGAATCTCGGCCATCTGCTCGATCTCAGCGGCGGCGAGCTTGCGCGTGAAGCCGACCGTGCCGTTCGGGCGACCGCTCGGTCCGTAAGTCGCGAGCTTCGTCGTCCGACACCAATGAGCAGAGTGATCGTATCGGCCCACCAATTCCAGACGATGATTGACGGGGCGACCGGCCAAGACGGCCTGATCTCCTTCCTGGAAATAGGCGGCGAGATGTGCGGGCGAAAGGTCGCGGTCCGATTTGCCGACCACCTGCGCTGCGCGGGCCAATCCATAGTTCATGAGGAACGCCCGGTTCACCCACAGATATCGTCCTCGTCGATCCTTCATCCACGCTTGGACATCAGGCATGACCTCAAGGAGCTCCCGGAAAGGGAGACCGTCCAGGGTCTTCATCGGCTTTCGCATGGGGTAACCTTATGACAACCTCACCCGACCAAGGTTGCCAACCTTTCCCGATGTCTCTGATTGCCCCCCCTTGCCCACGTGTCACCATGCCCACGTACCCCCTCGCACGCTCCATGTGCGCTCACTTCCCGACATGCTTCAGCACGGCTTTGGTCATGCCGTCGCGAGCGGCTTGCGAATGACTGTGCCCGCTGGGGATGTCGTCATAGATCTGCTTCGGGATATTGAGCTGGTTATACGCCGCGTAGATGCTGGTGGGCGGACAGGTGGTATCGATGAAGCCGACGGTGAAGAAAGCCCCCTTTGCCTTGGTCCGCGCGGCGAAATTGACGCAATCGACGTAACGCGCCGCTTCCAATACCTTCATGTCCGGCTTGCCGTCCTCGACCGGCACGATCTTCGGCCAGCCGGCGATGCGATGCACGAGCATGCCGCTATGGTCGCAACCTGCCGGGACGCCGGCGGCGAAGAAGGTCACGCGCCCGTCGATGCCCGCGGCGGCGATGGCTTGGTAACCACCTTGGCTGGCGCCCGAGACGACGACATGCTTGCCGTCCCACTCCGGCTGCGCGGTGAGCACGTCGATCGCCCGGACGAGACGCAGCATCATGCCGGTGAAGTAACCTTTTTCACGGTCATCCCGGTGCTCGTACCGATAGCCTTTCATCGGGCCGGCGTAGAGGTCGGCGTAGAACTGCCGCGGCTTGCCGTTAGGCAGGCCGTGCGCGTTCATGTCCATGGCGAGGAAGCCCTTGCTGGCCCAGTTGGCAGAGCCGCCGAGCGAGCTGTCATTCACCCCGGCCCCATGCACCGTCAGGATGATAGGGAGGCTCTTGGGCTTGGCCCCGACTGGCTTCGCCATGTAAGCGGAGATCGGTAGGCCGAGCGCCGGCGCAGTGACGTCGAAGGATTCCACGTCAGGGAGAGGCGATTTGACGGATCGGATGGAGGCTGCAACCGGGACAGCCGCGAGCTTCTGCTTCATGCCGTCCCAGAAGGCGTCAAAATCTTCCGGGACCGGCAGGCTGAGCGGAATCTTGGTCGGCTCGACGGCCGCACCCGCCATGGCCGAGACGGCCAGAGGCTTGCTGCGTGCATCGAGACGATGGGCGGTGACCTTGAGCTGAAGGAAGCCGGGTTCGTTCAAGGAACCGACGACGGTAGCCTTGCCGTCGACCACCGACGAGAATCCCTTCTGCTCCGTCGCGAGGCCATCCTTGACGATGACCCAATCGATCAGGGTGCCGTTGGCGGGCTTGCCTTTTTCTTCGACGGACACGGCGAACATGATCTTCTCGCCGACCTGATACGTCGCGTTGGCCCGCTCGGCCCGGGCGACCACCTTCAAGGCAGCCGCCGGCGCCACCTGGCTCGGAGCTTGGGCGAACAGCGGCGCGCAGAGGAACGCCACGACGAGGGGAAACCGTCGGTTCATATCATTCCTATGACCACGCCCTCCCCCTCCGTCAAACCCTTGCCACCCCCCCGATACTCCATACTCCATACTCCATACTCAATGAAACGCGCCCTTCTCCTCTCCCTCCTCTCCCTCTCCGCCACCGCGGCCGATTATTTCCCGCCGTCCGATGCCCAAGGCGGCTGGCGCACCCCGAAGGATGCGACTGAGGCTCGCACCCTCGCTGGCGTGGACATGGCTAAGCTCGAACAAGCCTATCGGGCGGTCGAACGCTCCAATACGGAGAACGGCGGACTGGTCGTGATCAGCAAAGGCTACCTGGTCTTCGAGAAATATTTCGGCAAGGCCCACCGCAACGCCAACCCCGACATGGCCTCCACGGGCAAGGGCTTCACGAGCATCGCCTGCGGGGTGATGCTGCAGGAATTCAAGGCGAAGCTGCCCGAGGGCCTCGACACGAAGGTCTTCACGCCGGAATTCCTGCCCGAGGCGTTCCCGCTCCGCGATCCACGTGAGGCCGAGATCACCCTCGGCCAGCTGCTTTGCATGACCTCAGGTCATAACGGCGAAGGCCCGACGCCTTCCGGCGTCATCCGCGGCATCGCCCAGCCGCTCAAGCCTTCCAAGGGCCAGGACATCCGAGACGTCGATGGCTCGTCCCTCCGCGTTCCTCTCTGGACCTCGCCTGGCGAAGGCTATTCGTACTCCTCCCCTGCCCCCCACATCGCCTCGATGGTCCTGCGTCGCGTGACGGGCAAGGAACTGCCGGCCTACATCGACGAGAAGTTCGCCCAGCCGATGGGCTGGGGCCCCTGGGGCTATTGCCTCTACCGCGGCGATGTGACGATGGCCCACGCCAACGGCGCCGGCTCCATCGCCCTCCGCGCCACCGATGCCGCCCGCTTCGGCTACTGCCTCGCCCAAGGCGGACGCTGGAGAGATCTGCAGCTCATCCCGGCCGACTACATCAAGCTCTGCCAGCAGTCCCTATCCTACAACCCGCACTTCCCCTACAGCCTGCAGTTCGAACACAACCAGGCCGGCCAGATCGTCGGCGCCCCGCGCGACGCGTTCTATAAGACCGGCGCCGGCGGGTTCTGCCTCTATGTCGTGCCGTCGCTCGACCTGGTGATCTATAAGCTCGGCGGCAAGGACGGTCAGTGGAACCCCGACCTGACGCGCATCCCGCAGCCCCCGGACTCCTTCGGCACGCGCACGACTCCCCCGACGCCGCCCAAGAACGGCGCCTACGAGAACTACAGCATCCCGCGCATCCTCGAGATGGTCTGCCAGGCGACGGTGCGCTGAAGGATCACTTGGCCTTCTTGGACTTGCCCTTCTTCCTGGCCGGAGCTCCTCCGCCTTCCTCGAAGTCGCCGCCCTTGCCGCGCGGCAGGTCGGGCGCATCCTTCGTCGGGATGAACTTCGCCAGCTCGGCCTTCTTCGTCGCCATCTCCGGCCTGGCCGCGAGGTTGACATGTTCCAAGGGATCCGCGGCGGCGTGGTAGAGCTCTTCGGAGCCGTCCGCATAACGGATGTAGCGCCAGTCCTCCGTGCGCACCGCATGGTTGCCCTTCATCCAAGTGGTCACAGCCGGGAGCTGCCATTCGGCCGCAGGATTCCGCAGGAGGACGCTGATGTCGGCGCCTTCCAGATGGGACGGCGCCGGGATGCCCGCCAAGGAACAGAGCGTCGGATAGATCGAAGCATAATCGACCGGACGGGCGCAGAGGCCGCCGGCCTTCGTCACGCCGGGCGCCTTCCAGATGAAGACGGTCCGCGTGGGCTCCTCCCAGAGCGCGAACTTACGCCAGTGCTCCTTCTCGCCGAGGCTCCAGCCGTGGTCGCTCCAGAGGCAGATGATGGTGTTGTCCTTCTCCGGCGACTTCTCCCACGCATCGATCAGCCGGCCGACCTCATGGTCGCAATAGGCGATGGTGGCGAGATAGGCCTGCACGGCCTCCTTCCATCGGCCCGACTTGAGCATGTCCGCATGGTCGCCGGTCGGCTTGGCGATCTTGACGCCGGCGGCGGGCACGTCGCTCAGGTCGCCTTCGATGTGCGGCGGCAGCTGGATCTGCTCCAACGGGAAGAGGTCGAACCATTTCTTCGGGACGTTCCAAGGCATGTGCGGCTTCACGAGGCCGGCCGAGATGAACCAAGGCCGGTCATGCTTCTGGTTCATCTTCTCGATGCACCAGCTCACGACCGCATGGTCGGGCATGTCTTCGTCGGCGACGGCCAACGGCGCGAACTTGATGCCGCCGACGCCGTCGTCCTTGGCCTCCGGATGAAGCTTCAAAGCCCCGCCCTTGCCCGGGAAATAATCGTCGAAATGCCCGCCGCGGTCCCCGGCGCCATGGTAGAGCTTCCCGGCGCCGAAAGTCAGGTAGCCGTGCTTCGCGAGATGGGAGTTGAGGAGCTTGTCTTCGCTGATCCCGGGACGCCAGTTCTGGTTGTTCTCGTAGCAACCGGTGGTGCTCGGACGCTGGCCGGACATGAGCGACGCGCGGGAAGGATTACAGGAGGGCGCCGTGCAATAGGCCCGGGTGAAGCCGACGCCCATCTTCGCCAGCCGGTCGATGTTCGGGGTCTTGGTCTGGATGTTCCGGCCCAGGAAGCCGACCCAATGATTGAGGTCGTCGATCGGGATGAAGAGGATGTTGGGCTTCCTGGCCGGTTCGGCGGCGAGCAGCCCGGCCAGCGAAAGCAGGAACGCGCAAAGTGGTCTCATGCGACCAGCCTGCCGACGGCGCCCGGCATGTAAAGCCGCCGCTGCAGGCGAAGATTGCGTCCGGCGGTCCTTCCGCCAGCGTAGCCCCATGCGACCCCCCGCGCTGCTCCTCGCCCTGCTGACCTGGTTCCCGCTGCCCGCCGCCCAGCCGAACATCCTGCTCATCATGGTCGACGACATGGGCTGGGCCGACCTCGGCTGCTACGGTGGAGAGATCCCGACGCCGAACATCGACGCCTTGGCCCAGAAGGGCGTGCGCTTCACGCAGTTTTATAACACGGCCCGTTGCAGCACGACCCGGGCTTCGCTCCTGACCGGACTCTACCCCCACCAGGCCGGCATGGGCCATCTCGACGGCATGCGTCTGCCGGAATCGCTGGGCACCCATGGCCGCCTCCATGAGCGCGCGGTGACGATCGCCCAGGTGCTGGGCACGGCCGGCTACCACACGTCGATGGTCGGCAAGTGGCACCTCGGCCAGCAGGCCGGGACGACGCCTTGGAACAAAGGCTTCCAACGCTCGGCGACCACGCGCTTCGGCGAACTGTACTTCCCGCATGAGAAGCACAAGGCGGGCACGGAATTCGTCTACCTCGACGGACAGGAGACGCCGGCGGCATCACCTAAGGTCGGCCCGGGCGAATGGTACTCGACCTTCATGTTCACCGACTGGGCCCTGAAGTTCGTCGACGACGCGAAGGAGCAGCGCAAGCCGTTCTTCCTCTACTTCGCGCACGGCGCGCCGCACTTCCCGCTGAAGGCCCCGACCGAGGTCATCGCCAAATACCGCGGCAAATATAAGGCCGGCTGGGACAAGCTTCGCGCCGAACGCCACGCCCGCCAGGTCGCGATGGGCCTCGTCGACCCGAAGTGGCCGCTCTCGCCCAGGCCCGAGGAGGTCGCGGCCTGGGATGCGCTTTCCGCCGAAGAGCAGGACCGATACGACAACCTCATGGCGGTCTACGCCGCTATGCTCGACTGCGTCGACCAGAGCGTGGGGCGCATGGTCGAGGGACTCAAGGAACGCGGGATGCTCGAGGACACGCTCGTCCTCTTCCTGAGCGACAACGGAGGCAATGCCGAGGGCGGCCCGCGCGGCATCAGCGAAGGGGAGGTCCTGGGCTCGGCCGATTCGAAGGTCTTCCTCGGGATGAGCTGGGCGACGCTCAACAACACTCCCTTCCGCCGCTACAAGCACTTCACCCACGAGGGCGGCATCAGCTCCCCGCTCATCGCCCAATGGCCCCGGGGCATCCCGGCCGAACGGCACGGCCAGCTGGAGCCGCAGCCCAGCCACCTGATCGACGTGATGGCGACGGCGGTGGACCTTTCCGGCGCGACCTACCCCGCGATGTTCGCCGGGCATCGCATCCTGCCGATGGAGGGTCTCAGCCTACGCCCGGCCTTCCTCGGCCAGCCCTTGCACCGCGTGAAACCGATCTTCTGGGAACACGAAGGCAACCGCGCGGTCCGCAGCGGCCCCTGGAAAGCGGTCATGAAACTCAAGGGCGAATGGGAACTCTACCATATCGAGGAAGACCGCACGGAACAGAACAACCTCATCGGCATCAACAAGGCCGTCGCCGGCCTGCTCATCCGGCAATGGGACGATTGGGCCGCGACGAGCTTCGTCGACCCTTGGACCGGGCCGGCCCGTAACAACTGGGGCGAGGAACCGAGGAACGGCAAGAAAGCCGGCCCGAAGAAGAAGTGACTCACCTCGCCGGCGTCAGTTCGACGACGTGGGCGTAGAAGGCGATCTGGTCGTACTCTTTCTTGTGATTGCCGAATCCCTTGCGCAAGGAGGTGCGGAGGGCGTTCGTCCCGCCGGCCTGCATCACGTCCGGACCCTCTTGGGCCAGCAAACCGGCGTCCTTCGTACCCGGTCGGACGACCGCGATGTGCCCGGGGCGCGTGGCGTCAGGGTTCTTCAATGAAGCCAGCACGAGCCGGCCGTCGTTCGCCGCCGCCTGCGCCGCCGCGCCGTCCTTCAGCGCGACCCAACCCGCCCTCTTGCCGGCGTCGGCCGCCAGCCAATCATATTGGGCGTTGGCGAGCAGCACGACCCCGTGCTCCGGCGGCCGGAGCAAGGGAATCGCCAGACGATCCGCGACGGCGGCCACGAACTGGCTGCAGTGCGTATGCTTGCTCTTGGCGTCCTTGATCGGCTGACCGGTCGGTAGTCCGGTCTTCCAATCGACGATCGCGCCCGGGAGCCAGAGTTTCTCGACCTCCATGCTTTCGAGCCTGCGCCAAAGTTCTTCCGTCGGACCTTTGGTCCGCGCGGTCCAACGGACGGCCTGCACGACAAGGTCCTCGAGTCCCGCGGTCTGCTCGGGATGCGGACTCGAAGTGAAGACCCGGCCAAGGCCGCAAGAGGACCGCACCATGGCGGGCGCGTTCACCATCACACCGACAGGGGTATCGTTCTCCGCCAGTTCGGTGCGAAACGAGACCAGGGTCTCGAAAGCCGGCAGGTCCTTGCGGACGTCCGCCTTGATGATGGGGCCGTTGGCGTAACGGACCCCGCGATCGGTGAGCTTCTCGCCGAACGCCTCGCCCTCGACCTTCACCTCGCCCTGACCGCGTCGCCACTTGGACGAGACGGTCTTGGCGTTCAGGATACCCACGCCCCACTCGAAACCGCTGCAGGCCAGATAAGCCCCGGCACAGATGCCGACATACCCTCCGCCGTTACGCACGAAATCACGGACCTCCTCCCGCCCCTTCTCACCTAGGCCGGCCGCCTCGGCGCTGCCGCTGCCGCCGGTGAACATCACCAGGTCATAGCCCCTCAACCCACCTGCCGCGATGTCCGCTCCCTTGAGCCGGGTGAGCTTGATATCGTGCGTCCTGCTCATGATTTCCGTGACGCACGGGATGCCCTTCCCGGTCGCGCCTTTGTCCTCGTAGACGGCGACCTTGATGACCGGAACTTCCGCGGCCCCTAGGCCGAGGATAAGCAGCAGAAACGCCAGGGTGTTACGCACAAGGTTCATCTTAAGGGATGGTCCCGGTCGCCGAGCGGCAGAGAGACCTTCTTGCCGCCGGCGGCGAAGGATGCGAAGACGGCGAGGGTCAGCTCGACGGTCTCGCGTCCGGCCTCCGGACCGCAGAGGGGCTCACGCTTCTGAGCGATGGCGGCCAGCAGGTCACGCACGGCACCTTGGTGTCCACCGTTCACCTGCTTGATATCCTTGATGGGCTCAGGCTGACCGATGCCGGCGGTGGTGACCGGCGTCCGCTTGCCTTCACGCTCGAGGATGGCGAGAGGCTCTTCATCGATCTGCAGAGAGATGACGCCTTTGGTTCCGATCAGGCGCGCCCCGAAAGGCATGCCCTTGGTCCCGACGCCTTTCTTGGAATCGAAATACAAGGGGATGCCGCTCCTGGTCTCGTAACGGGCATGGATCTCGTCGCCGACGATCGGACCGACGCCTTCGTCGCCGGGTCGGATGTCCGCCCTGGCAGCCGGACGGCCATCGACCAGGACCGTGGCTTCGCAGGATGTTGCCGGGCCGGTGAAGATCGTCGCGAGATTGAAGCCATGTCCGCCGAGCACCCACAGGTCCAGGCCTCCGCCGCGATGATCCTGCTTACCGCGCACGCGGACTTCCCGGAGCTCACCGATCTCGCCCGCATCGATGAGTTTCTTCACGAGCGGGATGACCGGGTGGTATCGGTTGCGATGCGCGATCGCAAGGCGCACGCCTTTTTCGGCGCAGAGCTTCACGACCTCATCCGCTTCGGCCAGAGTCCGCACGAAGGGCTTCTCGACGTAGATGCCCTTCACGCCGGCGGCGATCGCCGCGAGGATCATGTCATAATGCTCGTGGATATGACGGGGGCAGATGGCCGCGATGTCCGGCTTAACCTCAGCCAACATGAGCTTATAATCAGCATAGGCTTTGACGCCGCCGAGCATCTTGGCTTCGGCGGCCAACCCCTTGGGGTCGGCGTCCGCGACGGCGACGATGCGGGTGGCCGGGATCTGCAGCCAGACGATGTCCTCGCCATGCCCGTAGTTGCCCTGACCGGTATGGCCGATGACGCCGACCGTCAGTGGGCGTTCGGACACCTGCGCCCGCAGCAAAGCCGCGGACAAGGCCAAGGCCGAAGCGGTGAGGAAATCGCGGCGTTTCATGGGGTGCTTCCTTGCTGTCGTTTATCATTAATCTAGCAACCCGATAAGGGCGGTGTTGTCCTAGGCGGACCGACGATGCGATCCCACCTCCTCGCCCTGACCCTTACGCTCTGCGCGAACGCCTTCGCTGCCCAGTTCGCCGGCTACGCCGACCTCCAGGCAGCCCTCGACGCGCAACCCGGCAAGGTGATCCCGCTTCCCGCCGGCGACTATCCTATCTCGCGCAAGCTGGTGCTCCGTGGCGACGGCGCGGGCCTCGTGGGTCCGGGAAGGATCATCCAAGAAAACCCCGATGAACCGATCATCGAAATCGACGGCCTCAAGGATGTCCTCCTGCGCGACATCACCCTCACCCGCGCCCCCGGCAAGACGGTCGCCCGCAAGTCCGCCCTGCTGGCCCTCCGTTGCTCCTACCTGCGTGTCGACCAGGTTCGCATCCTCGACAACCAATCCCCGACCGGCGCCCTTGCCCTGCGTGAATGCCGCTTCGCCCGCGTGACCGGCTGCCTCGTCCGCAACTACATGCGGGTCTCGGTCGACGACCGCACCAAAAGCCTCGACTGGGGCTACGCCTTCAACTGCACCGACGGCACCGGCATCCAGGTCACGGCCAGCCAAGGCACGCTCATCGAAGGGAATACGGTCGTCGAAGAGGTTTATCGTCCGACCGAAGCGCTCAAGCAGACGCACCAGCTCGGCGTCTGGACGAAGAAGAATCCGATCAAGGGGAGACTCCTGAGCCAGGCGACCTGGGATGCCGGCTATACCGATAATTGGCAGCAAGGCTCGGGCATCGTGGTGACCGCGCCCGAAGCCAGCGACCTGACCCGCATCCTCGGCAATCATGTCGAGAACGCCGCCCAGGGCATCGACCTGCACGCCGACCACGTCATCGTAGCCCATAACGTGATTTCCAACAGCTTCATGGGAATGAAGGCCATGCATGGCTCGCGGAATGTCCTCATCACGGGCAACCAGTTCGTGAAGAACTCGCTCTGGGCGATCGGCCTGATGCCGGGCGCGGCCGCCCACCCGGGCCAGCCAGATAAGCCTGAAACGGCTAATGCCGACGGCGGCTCCGTCATCTCGGCCAACATCATCTCCGACTTCGGACACGGAGACGCCCGCTGGATCTGGGGTGACGATCGCTCGCCCTTCAAATTCGACACGGGCCAGCAGCCCGATGACCCGCCCCTTGCCGACGTCATCGTCCAAGGCAACCTGCTCCATTGCATCGGGGCTCCTCGCTACCGCTACGCGGTCGTGATCGCCGGCCCCGTCGACGGCCCCAAGTCGCCACGCGGCCTGCGCTTTCACGGCAACATCCTTGCGCCCGGCAAGGATGGGGTCGCGAATCGCAAGCTGCCGGAGTGATCAACGAGCGGCCGCTGACCGCGGGTTCCTGAGGAAGTAGAATTTCCCGTCTTCGGCTCCGCCGACGAAGTCAGGGACGCCGTCGGCGTCGAAGTCGACGGTCGTCGGACTGACGTCATGGCCTTCGATGTTCTGCTTCACGAGCGGCCCCTCGTCCTCGAACAGCCAGCAGCCGTCCTTGAATCCGACCTGCCGGAGGAGATTGGCGCTCGAGGAATTCAGCAGGAAGTCGGCTTTGCCGTCCCCGTCCCAATCAGCAACGCAAAGCTTACGCCTTCCGCTCTTGCCGGCAGGCCCTTTGCTCAGCTGCAAGGGCTTGCCGTTCTTGTCGCAGAACGCCCGACGAGGCGACAAGAGCACGAGCCTGCCGTCGACCTTGGCCCGCTCGAAATAGGCGAGATAACCCTCCTGATCCAACATCACCAAGTCAGTGAGGCCGTCATTGTTCCAATCGGTAGCGACGGGCGTCGTCCGCCACTGGGTGAGCAAAGCTTTGCCCTGCGGCTTCATCCATCCCCAGGCGAGCTCAGGCTGGGCGCCCTGCCATTCGACCTCGACCGGCGCGGCGGCGGCGAGCTTGGGCTCCTTGCGCGTACCTATGTTCCGATACCAGACGACCTTACCGAGGATGGAATTGACGACGAGGTCCGGCAGGCCGTCCCCATCCCAATCGGCGACCGTCTGCGTGGTGTATCCCCACTTGGCCTCGGCCGGTCCCTGGATGCTGCCATTCTGTCCGGCCATGATGCGCAAGGTCTTGCCGTCGGCTTGCAGATTCTTCGGGGCGGCGAACTTGGGCTTGGCGACGCCCTTCCCGCTCAGGTTCTCAAAGAAGCCGACATAGCCGGCGGTATTGCCGGAGAGGATGTCGACGTCCCCGTCTCCGTCCCAATCGAAACCGACGGGAGTGGCGAGGGCGCCGCACTTGATCTCATCCGCCTGCTGCTTGAAATACTTCGGCGGAAGAAACAGCGGCGTGTGGTCGGCGGTGAACTTGCCGGTGTTCTCGATATAAGCCACGCGCCCGTCTTCGTCCCCGACGACGAGGTCCAGTTTGCCGTCCTTGTTCCAATCGAAGGCGACGGGGGTGATCATCTCGAGGTCCATGGTCAGCGGACGCGGCGATCCGGGCAGCGCTTTGGCTTCGAGCGAAGCCTTCCACGCCGCCGAGCGCGCCCCGGTGGTCACGCTCGCGGGCAAGGTCAGCCGGCGTCCGGCCGCATACTTCGGCTCGGCCCGCGCCCCGATGTTCTCGAAATAGGTGAAGCCATCCAGGAACTCGCCACAAAGGAGGTCGAGATCCCCGTCGCCATCGAAGTCCGCGAAATTAGGCGAGGGCCAGCCGAAGACCTCGAGGTCCTTGCCGACTGACTGCACGCGCACGGCAGCAAGATACTTTGGCTTATCATGGGAGCCGACGTTGCGCAGGACATAGACGAAGCCTCGCAGCGGTCCTTTGATCCAGACGCCCTGGGCGTCGTAGGCATTGTCCCAGCCGTAGTCGGTCCAATCACCGACGCCGACGATCACGTCGGTCTTCCCGTCGCCATCATAGTCGACGTATTTCCACATATTCGCCCTCACCTTGTTGGGATGGACGTTCGTCGGAAGGGGCAGCTTCTTGCCGGACTCGAGCCCAGACTTGGCGAAATCAGGATACTCGACGCCAGGCGAAAGCACGCGAGGCTTACCCTCCGCATCCCAGCTGAGCTCTACATTCTGGATGCCTTTGCTGATACGCACGCCGGGCTTGAAGACGGGCAGCGGCCGCTTGGCGGTGTCCGCATCAGCCCGGAAAAGATACACCCCGTTCGAAGGCTTGTCGGGACAGTTGACGACGAGCTCGAACTTGCCGTCGCCATCGACATCCATGGGCAAAGGCCAGGCCCAGAGGCCGACGCCAAGATCCACGACTAGTCCGGGATTGTTATACTTCAGCCGCTCCAGACCGGCCTGGCCGGATGCCTCAGCCGACGCCTTCGGCCAAGCCGATCCTTCCATCGGTCGCGCGATGAGCTTGGCCGGGTCGATGACCACATGCTTGGCGAGCTTGCGCTTCCACGTATAGGTCACGTGCACGAGCCCATCCGCCGATTGGATGATGGCAGGATAACTGAACTCGGCCTTCGGCTCATCCTCGAACACCATCGCGGCCTCCCAAGTGACGCCGTCCTTGCTGATCGCGAGGTTCAGCGGACTACGACCCTTGGCGGTGTGGTTATAGATCAGGAGATGACGTCCGTCCTTGAGCGTGACGGCATCAGTCCCGGAATTAGGATTGGGCAGGTCCGTCAGCCCGACCTTCGACCACGTCGAGCCTTGGTCAAGGGAGACGGTGCTGAAGACCTTGGCGTTACGGGTTCGGCCAACCGACATGAGCCCTCCGTCTTTCAGGAAAAGGATGCTAGGCTGAATCGACGCAGGACTACCCTGCCCTTGTTCTACCGAGACCTTCTCCCAAGTCAGCCCATTGTCGCGGCTACGTTCGAAATGGATCTGCCAGCTCGGCCCGACCTTCAATCCCTCGGCACTGCTGCCCGAAAGGATGGTGCCGTCCTTCAGCTGCACAGGCTTGTTCTTGATGGGGCCCAGGATGCCATCCGGCAGACGGCGTGGCTCACCCCACGTCTTGCCGTTATCTTCACTCAGACGGAGCAAGCCCCACCACTCGACCGGATTGGGTCCGACTTTGTAGTAAAGCTGCAACGGGCCTTCCTTGGGCTGGAATAGGACAGGATTCCAACAAGGGAAACGCTTGCCGTCAGTCTGGACACCTTCGGCTACCTTCGTCGGCGCCGACCACCTGCCATCGACGTGGCGCGCCACCCAGATGGAGACATCCGGCTTACCTTCGGCTTCACCCGCGAACCAGGCCGCGACCAAAGTGCCATCCCTGGCCTCCACGATCGTGGTGGCGTGACAGCTGGGCACAGGATTCGTCTCGAAGATGAATTCGGAACGGACTATCCCAGGCTCGGCCGCGAAGGCGGATAGCGTTAGGCAAAGGAACGCGAGCAGGCACAGCAGGGGCATGCCTCAAACAACACCAAACGGATGACTGAGTCGAGTGCAGGGTCGATGACAGATGACTGAATCGACACCCGGATCACCCACCACCTGGGGCTGCCACCCGCCACCTGTATCGGCAAGTTCGCTTCTGATGCGCTCCCAACCGCCAACCGCTAACCGCCAACACCTAATCTTTACACCTTTGCACAGGCCGCAGGCCGATTTGCACCTTTGCACAATCTTACCTACCCCTGCCCCTACCCCTAATCTTAATCCATCCTTCATCTTTCATCTCCCATCTGTATCTCTATCCGTCCTCTTAAATGCCCCCCACCCGCCACATTGCCGTCCTCGGCGGAGGAGCCGCCGGCTTCTTCGCGGCGATCACCTGTGCCGAAAAGCTGGGCAAGGTCGGCGCCGTGACCCTTTTCGAGGCCACCCCGCACCTCCTCGCCAAGGTCCGCATCTCCGGCGGCGGCCGCTGCAACGTCACCCATTCCTGCTTCGAACCCGCCGAGCTGGTGAAGAAGTACCCGCGCGGCGGACGTGAGTTGCTCGGAGCCTTCCATCGCTTCCAACCCCGCGACACCATCGAATGGTTCGCCTCGCGCGGCGTCGCCACGAAGACCGAGGAAGACGGGCGCATGTTTCCCACGACCGATGATTCGGCCAGCATTGTCGATTGCCTGATGAGCGCCGCCTCCAGGGCAGGCGTCACCGTCCGCACCTCCACCCCGGTGCGTTCCATCATCAAAGAGGCCGATTCCTTCCAGCTGACCCTCGGCACGGGATCGACCGAGAGCTTCGACCGCGTCATCATCGCCACGGGTGGCAACAAAGCGTCCGGCGGACTGGCCATCGCGGAATCCTTCGGCCATGCGATCGTTCCACCGGTCCCCTCGCTCTTCACTTTCCATATCACCGACCCCCGCCTGACCGACCTGGCCGGCGTCTCGGTCGAAAACGTGGCCGTGACCGCCCCGGGCACTAAGCTCAAGACCGACGGACCCGTGCTCGTCACGCACGCCGGTCTCAGCGGCCCCGGTATCCTCAAACTCTCCGCCTGGGGCGCCCGCGAGTTCGCCGATAAGAACTACGCGTTCCCGATCTCGCTCAACTGGACCCCGCCCCACACCCGCGACACCTTGATCAAGGCCCTCTCTGTCGTCCGGGAACAGAACGCCCGCAAGCAGGTGACTACCTTCAGCCCGCTCGCCATGCCCCAACGCCTCTGGGAGCGCTTCGTCATCGCCGCCGGCATCCCGACCACCACCCCTTGGGCCCACGTCAGCAACCCCTCGCTGCAAGCCTTGGCTGGCCAGCTCACCGCCGCGGAGTTCAAGGTCGAAGGCAAGAGCATGTTCAAGGACGAGTTCGTGACCTGCGGCGGCGTGAAGCTGTCCGAGGTCGACTTCAGGACGATGGAAAGCCGCAAGTGCGCCGGCCTGCACTTCGCCGGCGAAGTCCTCGACATCGACGGCGTCACCGGCGGCTTCAATTTCCAGAATGCCTGGACGACCGGCTATCTCGCCGGCACGGCGTGCGCGCAGTAAGGCGTGGATGACTGAGTCGATGGCAGATGACAGAGGCCTGGATCGATGAGTGCATAAAACAGACCCGTCACCCGCCACCCGGGGCTGCCACCCGCCACCCGTATCGTCGCTTACGTCGATACTCGTTACTCCATACTCAATACTCTCGCCGACGGCTCTGCCGCCGCACGCTTATTCCGAATTCAAATGCAGCTTCGAAGAATACCCGTGTTCGCCAAGCGAGCGACTGGATACGAGCAGTTCGATCTTCGGTGCGCGGCCGTAACTGGTCGCCTCGAGGCCCTCTTCGGCGAACGCCAGGACTTCGAGTTCTAAGCGTTCTTCGTTCACCGGACTCTCACCGGTCCGGGCTGGCGCGGCTTCGATCAGCGCCAGCACCGTGATCAACACTATCTTCAACACCGGAACAAGTGATGAGTAGTTCATGGCAGTTAATGTATCTCTAAGACCGCCCGCCGCATCCCTTTGTTCGCGACTAGGCTAAACAGCCTATCATCAGGCCCGCTGATGCCACGCCGCCTTCTCATAAGATTCTTAATCCAGGCCCATGCCTCGAGGTAGGGTCAGCACTGCGTGCTGACCTAGCTGCATCAGGTAGGGATGACCGCCCCGGTCATCCGCGGGCGCGCGAGCCGCACGCCCCTACCTGGACACCCCCAGCTAACTATCCGGTCTCCCTATGCTGCCCCCTTTGATTGGGGTCTCTTTCACCTTTGCACCTTTGCCCAGGCCGCAGGCCGATTTGCACCTTTGTACTTCTCTGTCTGGTCCTCGAATTATGCCCCCAGCTAATCATCCGGTTTCCCTATGCTGTCCCCTTTGAGTTCTGCCTCTCTCTGGTCAACCAAGCCTCTGGGCCTCTGGGCCTCTCGTGTGCGCCCCTTGTCCCCATGTCATCATGCCAGCATGCCCCCTCGCGGCTCCGCCGCGCTCACCTTTGCCCAGGCCGCAGGCCGATTTGCACGTTTGCACTTCTCTGGCCTTCGGCCGCGCGGCACAAAAAAAACCCGCCACTCTCGTGACGGGTCGTTGGGTCCCGGTTGCCCGGTTCCGAAGCGAAAGAGGGCTTAGGCCTTCTTTTCCTTCTTGGGCTTCTTGTCGCCCTTCTTCTTCTCTTCCTTCTTCTCTTCGCCGGCAGCGGCGACGGCGACGGAGAGAACCTTGCTCTTCACGTGCTTGTCGACGTTGACTTCGACGTTCTTGCCCTTGAGGTCGGCAGCCTTGTCAGCGCCTTCGGTCTCGGGGGTGAGGGTGTAGGTGGTGTCAGCGCCGGCGACGGTCACGACGAGCTCCTTCTTTTCGGAGTCGTAGGACTTGACGGTGCCCTTGGAGGAGATCTTGGCGCCACAGCCAGCCTGGGCGGCGGCAGCGAGGGCAAGAACGGTGAGGATGCTGAGGATGTTCTTCATATGGGTGCGGGGATAGAACACCGACACTCCCCCGAAAGTTGCGAAAGGCAAACCACAATCGGGGTTGAATCCCTAATGTCACCCAACCATCGTCCCCCAATGCCCAGGCCCAACCCCCTGCTCCGCCCCCTCTTCATCGCCCTTTTTGGGCTATTTTCCGCGGTGCTGGGCGCCCATTCGATTCCAGACATCCCGGTCCGGGGCGCCTTCCAGACGGGCGGCGAGGCCGAGATCACCATCGAGATCAACCCCCGCAATTGGTCCGAAAGCCCGAAGATGGCCCTTTCTTTGGAGCAGAAGGAGTTCCTGACCTACACGGACGCCCAACGCGAAGAGCTCCTCAAGCAGACCCGCGCCTTCGTGGCGAGCTACCTGGAATTCACGCTCGAACCGATCGGCCGCGTCCAGCCTGACTTCACTTACGACTTCGTCGCCGAGACGGGCAAGCCGCTGATGAAGATGGACGACGCGGTCGTCGCTCGCGGCCGCTGGAAGACGAAGATCCCCGCCGGCGTCACCGGCTGGAAGGTCCGCTCCTTGCCCGGCCATAAGGTCGCCACGGTCTTCACCAACTCAGTCGACGGCAAGGAACACCCCCGCTTCATGGTGATGTTCCCCGGTGAATCGAGTTTCACCTTCGACCTCACGGGACTGACCGCCAAGCCCCCGACCGGCCCCACCCCCGGCAGCGTCGGCACCCATGACACCGACCGCGGCACGGGCACGACTTTCCTCAGCTACCTCAAGCAGGGCTTCGAGCACATCCTGCCCGAAGGCCTCGACCACATCCTCTTCGTCCTCGGACTGTTCCTCCTCTGCCGCGCCTGGAAGCCGATCCTGATCCAGGTGACGACCTTCACGGCCGCCCACACCATCACCCTCGCCCTCGCGACCCTCGGCTACGTGTCCGTCGACCCTAAGATCGTCGAGCCGATCATCGCGGCCTCCATCGCCATCGTGGCCCTGGAAAACATCTTCCGCCCGACCTACGGCAAGTTCCGCCTCCTCCTGGTCTTCATCTTCGGCCTGATCCACGGCCTCGGCTTCGCCCAACGTCTCATCGACGAGCGTATCCCGGAGGGCTCGGTCATCAGCGCCCTCCTCGGCTTCAATGTCGGCGTCGAACTCGGCCAGCTGGCTGTCATCGGCCTGGCCGTGGCCGCCACCTTCTGGATCAAGGACGAGGCTAAGTACCGCCGCTGGGTCGTCATCCCCGCCTCCGCCCTCATCGCCCTCGCCGGCATCGCCTGGGCCTATCAGCGCCTCGCCTGAGGGTTGGACGCGTCGGCGTACGCGTCCGCTTGTCTCGTGGTAGGGACAGCACCACGTGCCGTCCTATTTTCAGCTGTCTCTACTGTATTCCCAACCGCCAACCGCTAACCGCCAACACCCGACATGGGTAGGGTCGGGACCGCGTCACGACATAGCTGCCTCGTGGTAGGGACAGCAACGCATGCTGCCCTGGTTGACTCGTGGTAGGGTTGAGCGCCCTCGCTCAACCGCGGCTGACCAAGGGTGATCAGCCCTACCCGCCACCTGCCAGCCAGACCTGACACCCGAATCGTAATATCTCACCTTTGCACTTTTGCACAGGAGCGGCGCCCCGATTTGCACGTTTGCACTGCCAGTGCCCTCCAGCCCTCTGGCCCTAGTGTCATCACGCCCTTCGTTCGCGATCCGCAACTTCCGCCCCTCCCTGGTGTTCCATCTTCGTACACCCATGAAACCCTCCATCCTCGGACTCTCCCTCCTCGCCCTCCTCCTCGCCACCTCCGCCGCTCAAGCGGTCCCGGAAGGCGACAAGCCCACCCGCAAGGACGCGCCGGCCAAGCGCGACGGCGACCGCCGCGACGAATTCCTCAAGCAGCACCCGGAACTCCGCGAGACCCTCGAAAAGCTCAAGGCGATGTCCCCCGAAGAACGTCAGGCCTGGCTGAAGGAACACCCGGAAATCGCCGCTAAGATCGAAAAGGCCCGCGCCGGTCTGAAGGAACGTGCCGACAACCTCACGCCTGAGCAGAAAGAAAAGCTCAAGGAGAAGCTCAAGGAACGCGGCGAGAACCTCTCCCCGGAAAAGAAAGAGAAGCTTCGCGAGAAGATGAAGGAGCGCTTCGAAAAGATGACCCCGGAAGAGAAGGCCGAATTCCTCAAGAAGCACCCCGAGCTCAAGGAAAAGCTCGAAGGAGATAAGAAGTAAGCCTCCTTCACCTCCACCCCCTCAGGGCGCGACACAGTCGCGCCCTTCTTATGTCCATACCTTGGGTAGGGTCGGGACCGCGTCACGACATAGCGGCTGCTAACCCATTCTCAGGTCCCGGGTCTCAGTCGTCAGGTACAGGTTCAGGGCCCGCACCCGTACCCGAACCTGACAACCCGTACCTGAGTCCCGATTGCCGAGACCTGAGACCCGAAGATGATTTTCTGGTCAACCGAGCCTCTGAGCCTCCGGGCCTCTAGCTTGTATCGCTGTATTCCTTGTCAACGTGTCAACTTGCCAGCTTGCCCCCTCGCGCAAGCGCGTGCCCCATGTCCCCGTGTCCCCTTGCCAGCTTGCCCCCACGCTGAACTCGGCCTTTGGCCGAGTTCAGCGTAACTCCCCCATCATCTCGACGAGATTCCGCACGACGATTTCCGAAGCATCTTTCTGCACTTGGTTCGTACCCAGCCAAGTCTCATAGCCGCCGAGCTCATGCTGACGTGGGGTCGGGAGATAGCCATGCTTCCCGTTGGC
Organism: Opitutales bacterium; assembly: GCA_044378215.1. Classification (GTDB taxonomy): domain Bacteria; phylum Verrucomicrobiota; class Verrucomicrobiia; order Opitutales; family UBA953; genus UBA953. The sequence continues at coordinate 6,473 of JBILXR010000003.1, read as the reverse complement.
GATCCCGACCACGATCGTCCGCCCGAACGGGCTCTTCTGCTTCAGCTCCAAGCCGGTCTCGGCAAAGGTCTCGAAGGGCACGGCGCAGAGCACGGCGTCCCCGACGCGGATCGTCTGCAAGATGACGTCGACCGTCTCCTCCGGCCGGTTCGCCGCCGACAGCGTCCGGGCGGCGTAATCCTGGGCAAGCCGCGGAAGACGCGCGATGGCCTCCTTGTCCTTGATCGCAAGAATCGCTTGGGCGTAGAGCTGCTGCTCCTTCGTAGGCCTACGATACTTGAACGTGACGAGCCGCTGGCGCACCCCGAGGACGACGTTGCTCTGGTGCTTGGGAATATCTCGTACGGCCTGCCAGGCGACGTCCGCCGCTTCCCCGGCGACGATCCGGATCTGCTCGAAGGGCGCCCGGGGCGGCCGGCCGACCAGGAAGGGCACGTTGTTGATGTCTCCGGAGGTACCGTTCGACATCGCGGCGACGAAGCCCTCCCCGGCACCGAGCCGGGAAGGCATGAGCCGGGCGAACTCCCCATAATAATCGGCCGAAACCTGACCCGCCGGCGTCCCGCCGACGTAATGCAGGGAGTAGTTGGCGAATAAGGCCAGGGGCTTGCGCTTGGCGTCGACCACGGAGAGGACGCTGATGTCCGGGTCGGTGGGGCCGGCCGGCCGGTCCAGCACGTCCGGCGAGGTGCCGGGGTTCATCTTCACTTGGTCATATTCACCGAAGGGATTAGGCGGCATCTTGCCGGGCTTGAGGTACCACCGCCGGTTGAAGACCTCGTGGGTCAGGGGCCGCGCGGCAGCGCCCACCGCTGCGGGACGTAAGGAAGCGTGCGCCCGGATGATGGCCTGCGAGATCCCCTCCAGCATCACCTGCCGATAGGCGACCGCCTTGGCATCCCGGTCCGAGAGTTTGGCGCCCGGAGCAGACGGCTCGTCCGCCGGGTTCACGCCGGAATGGGTATGCGTGCCGCTGACGAGCATGTGCTCAACGGGGATGCCAGTGGCCTTCGCGGCCAGCTCCTTGGCTTCGGCGACGACCTTCTTGGGCACGCCGAGGTTGTCGATCACGACCCAGACGACCTGGGTCTTACCATCGTCCAGGACCAAGGCGCGCGCATTGAGCGGATCATGGGCGGTGGTGGCCAGATTAGCGTTGAAGCCCCCGGGCATGTTCATGGGGAACTCCTTCGGGGTGATGTCCGCCACCGCCGCCCCGGCCTTCAAGGGAGCCGCCGAAAGCTCGGCGACCGCGGAAAAGACCAATAAACAAGCCAGGATAGGGGGACGCATAGGTCAGGGGTACGCCCGACATCCTGCCTCCCCTCGCCATCCTTTCAACCCCGCATCCTCTGCTTGGGTAGGGTCGGGACCGCGTCACGACATAGGCGTATCTCTGCCTCGGGTAGGGACGACCGGCCCGGTCATCCTTGTTTCTCGGTAGGGTCAGCACTGCGTGCTGACCTAGCTGCCTCGGGTAGGGACGCGTCGGCGACGCGTCCGTTGTCTTCCGGTAGGTTTGAGCGCCCTCGTTCCACCACGGCCGACCAAGATCAGGCCTTCGTGTCCTCATGCCCTCCGGCCCTCGGCTCATCCCGGCCCTCCGGGCCGGGATGAGCCCGCCTAATGCTCCGCCCTCCGTAGTCATAAGTTACTTATGCCTTCCGGACCGGCCCCGCGCCCCTTGCGCCCCGCGGCGTAAAATGTCAGTCTAGAACTTTATATTAAAAACCAGCCCCGCTCTTTCGCATCCTCCATGAATATTTACCTCCGGATCCTCCTGATTGCCTTTTCGTTCGCCGCGGACACGTCACAGGCCCAACCCGGCATCGAAGGTTACTGGGGGCACTCGCAGATCAGGGTGCGCCTGAGCACGCCGGAAATCATCCACACCGCCCCCCTCGCCCTGAGCCCGCGCTACTTCGAAGCGGACACGATTCCGCCCCGGTCATCCGAGCTGATGAATCTCGGCGCCCAGCTCAGCGAGAGGACCAAGGATCTCGCCAGACGACTCGAGAAGACCGCGGCGACCGAACGTGCGCGTATCCTCGAGGCATACATCCGCGTCAGCCTGCGAAATATCGGAGGCGATTACGAGATCAGCCATTCCAAGATCTTCCGGACCGGGCCGGACGAATACGTGATCGCACCCTACAGCTCAGACCCCCGCGTGAGATTCCCTGAAGCGGTGATGTATGATCGGTATGAGCGGAACGATCTACGCGATCGAACGATTGGCATCGTCATCGCCGATGCGGATCCGGACGCCGACCTCCGTCTTCTCGCAGGCAACCTTCCGAAACCGTTTGCATTGCACCTCGACCTCCTTGCCGGAAAAGCAATCTCCGAGGAGGAAATCCGGGCGGCGATCAAGGAAGCACTCCACGGACATCCGTCCGACGATTATCGATACCGGGTCATCGCGGACTACCTCCGGTACAACCTGGCGCGTCGGCTGATCGGCAAAGAACTGCCGCGCCATGCCTCACGGGAGACAGCCCTCCGCAAGGAGCATGATCTCCTTGAAGCCAGGGAACTGCTTGAGGTCGTCCGCTCAGGCAGTAGCGCCTTACATAAGGCCTCGCTTCATAAGATCGCCGAAACCGAGCTCGCCCGCTTCCGCCTCCCTCATGACGGCCAGCCCAGATTGAGACATCTGGAGGAAGCCTTTCGCCTGCTCCGGCTTTGCAAGGAAGAAGGCGATCCGACGGCGGTGGGCTCCATCGCGAGCATCGTCCGAAGTCTGCAGCAGGAAACTTATGTGACTTCCTTGGCTGAGCTCTCGACGATGCCGGAGACCCGGTCGGCCTTAGCCTGTTATGCTAACCTCCCCGATATCGCCTCGGCTCAAAGGCTGTCGCCGGAGTATCTGCGTTCGGAGAAGGAGTGGATCGAAAGACTGGAGAACTTAGGTGTTCGTAATGACGCGGCTTTCATCCGCTTGGCCGCAGGTCTCCATGACGCCGAAGCGAAAGAAGCCTGCGAGCGCGTGCTCGCGCTCTGTCCGCCCGGAGACGGGATCGTCCACCTGATCCGCGCCCACTACGCCGTCGCCAAGAACGACCTCAAGGCGGCGATGGCACACCTAGAAATGGCCGAGACGGACCTCCGGCCCAAGTCCCGCCGTCATGAGGCGACGATCTCAGGTCATTTCGAATATGGATTATCAAACGAGACCGCCATGATGTACGGACGCGTGCTCGTGGAGCAGTCTTCGCTGCTCCTGCAGCGTGGTGATTTCCTCGGGGCAGCCCGCAGGCTTCGGCTGACCCAGATGGACCTCTTCAATCAGGAATACGTGCAAGGGTGCCTCCTGACGAACGCGGAACTGAAACAGCTGGCGGATGAAGAGTCGCCGAACCTAGGATCGGTGTTTGCGTCCCACGGAAGCTACGGTGACGAGGAAGGACCGATGGGCAGACGTGAACCGCCCTTCGTGACGTTCGATGATCACGTCGAGGGGGTGATGCGATCGTCCGCAAGAGTGACCCTTGCCCGCCGGCTGCTCCAGGAGGGCCGGGCCCGGGAGGCAATCCCTTACTGGGATCTCGAAACCCGTCCGACTGCGCGCCGTTATGCCGACCTGCTGGACGTCGCCCAGGACGCTTCGAAGCCGACACAAATGCGCGGCCTGGCCTACTGGCAGGCCGGCCTACTCCTTCGCGAGAACTCCAATCTCTGGGCATGTTCCGCAGGACATCAGCTGGACGGGGGGAAATTCGTTCCCCGCGTCGCGATGGCGAACCGGGACGGCATGAAAGATTTGGGGAAAGTCGGGCCGGAGGAGCACTCGCGCATCGAACTAGCCAGGAAATGGACCAGCCCTCGGAATAGTTTCTTCCGTTACGGTCTTGCCGAACATTGCCTTAAAGCTTCGGAACTGCTCCAAGGCGAACAGTCCGCATACGCGCTCTGGTACGGCGCCTTAGCCCTGGCCTACATTGATCGCCAAGCTGCGGAACCGATGCGACAGAAGCTCCTCAAGGAATACGCTTCGACGAAGATCGGGCAACAGGCGCTGGCGGCGAAAGGACTGCCTAAGCATGTCGAGGCTCCGGAGATGAAATGAGCACGCCGCAGCTGACCATGATCGCAACCAGACGACTTACGGCGCTCGTGCTGCTCGTCGTCATGCTGGGCATGCTGTCATGCGCCCCGGCTCCGCATCCTCGTACGACGCCGTTGACTCACTCCGCCTACGTCTGGCGACAAGGCTGGAACGCCGAGGCGGTCGCCGGGCTGGCGGATTGCGGACTACCTGAAAAACTCTCCGCGCTCAACGTACTCGTCGGAGAATGCGGACTCAGCAGCGGGCGTCGCGCCATCCGTCCGCCCTGGAAGGAACTATCCGGTCATGGCCGGGCTATCTCGCTTTCCGTCCGCATCGGCACGCGTAAGGCCATCGCCAGCCAAGACGACGTCGATCTGTCGGAAGGCTTCGGCCTCCTTCTGTCCGGCCTCGCCGAGGCCAAAGCGGCCGACGTCGAAGTGAAGTCCCTGCAAATCGACTTCGACTGCCCCGAAAGGCTGCTGCGCGCCTACGCGGACGAAATCAAGATGCTTAAGACAAAGTCCGGCGGACTGCCTCTGACGATCACCACGCTGCCCGCCTGGCTCGACGCCGATGGCTTCGATGAACTGATCAAGACGACGGACGGATGGACCCTCCAGCTTCATGGCACCAGCCGGCCTAAGCTCGGCCGCGACAACCGACTCTTCTCCGCCGAACTGGCCGAGACATGGACCAGACGCGCGATGCGCTTCGGTAGACCATTCAACGTCGCCGTCCCCACCTACGCCTATCTGGCCTGCTTCGGCAAACGGGGTGAATATCTCGGGATGCGCGCCGAGCAGTCGGCCTTCCCGGCAGGCACCGTCAGGACATTACAGCTGCCGGCCGACCCGGCCGAGGTGGCCAGGTTCCTCGGATGGCTTGACGACGAAGCCTGCGCACGGGTCGTCGGAGTAGATTGGTTCCGACTACCCCTGCCCGGCGATCGTCAGAATTGGACCATGAAGGGCCTTGAGGAAGTCATCGCCGGCCGGATGATCACCGGCCAGGTCGACATCATCACCGAGCAGCGAGGCGGGTTATACGACATCTCCGTCCGTAACCGTTCCGAACGCCCCCTACCCTTGCCTTCCTTGCACATCGGGTGGGAGCAAGGCGATATCGTCGGCGCCGACGCGACCTACGCATGGCTCATGAAACCAGGCCGCCGCTCCCTTACCTTCGCGCAACATGATGTCACTGAACTGCTGGGACCCGGGGAAAGCCGGGTCGTCGGCTGGCTCAGGCTCACCGCCGAACAATCTATCATCACCGATATCACCGAATAAACTCACATGAAGAAATTCACCACCTTCCGTCTCGTCCTCGCCGCGGCCGCGGTAGGCGCGATCACCGTCGTCGCCTGGGCCTGCGGCGGAGGCTACGAACCCGAAGGCATACTGACCATGGGCGATCACGCCGTCATCAGTCCTCTGCGTACCACCTTCGCAAAAGACTTCGAGAAAGCTTTCGGCAGCCGGCTCGCCAAAGAAAAGGTCGAAGACATGCCCGGGCTTGACCGAGCCTCCGTCGTTACCGGCGTCGTCGCGGCCGTGGAAAGCGACTGTCTTAAACGCGGCATCAAGTTCGACCGTGAAGCCAAGACGACACCCCACCCCCTGGAACTATCGCTTTACCTGGCTTCGCTCGAGACCGACAGCCACGAGGCAATTCCCCTCTGCGAACGAATCCTCGCCCTGCCGCCCGAACAGCGACGCAACCTGACCGCCGTGACGCACTACCGCATCGGACGCCTGCTCATGATCGTCACGGACTGGGAGCAACTCACCCCCGAAAGGGCTCAGGTCCGTATGGCCGCGATCCGGGACCACCTCAATGCCACCAAGCAGGCGGTCAAGGACGGCTATCCGGACATCTGCCTGATCAGCCGCCAATGTGATGGCTGGATCGCCTATTCCCAGTCGATGATTGGTAACGCGCTGACCCTGGAGAGACTGGGACTGGCTGATTTTGGTCAAGCGTTGCGGACTTATCTCGCGATGAATCCGCGAGAGGAAGCCAGCGGACGAACCTCTGCCCTGCATTTGATCGCCAAACTCGCCCGGGACGGCGCCTTCGCCTCGTGCGCCAAAGATCCAGACCTCCGTAAACTTATGACCATCTTCATCTGCGCCGGCGGCGGAGAGTTGAGCACGGAACGAAGACTGGATCAGTCAACTACTGACTCCTATGCCCGTAGCTGGGTCAAGGCGCTCGAAGAAGCGGGCGTCCAAGCGGGAGATGACGCCTGGCGTATCGCCAACCTCCAGTACTCGGCGGGTGAATGGGAAAAGTGCGCCGAGACGTTGCGTGGCATACCGGCGGATGATCCGATGGCCGCGCTGCTGCGTTCGCGGCTCAGTTTGCGCAACCAGGATGTTCATGGGGCGATCGCCAGCCTGAAACCTGCGATCAGCCATGG
>JBILXR010000223.1:0-2953 GCA_044378215.1 Opitutales bacterium | reverse complement strand
ACCCAGTTCTACGGCCTCTTCGGCATGGTGCTCTCCCTCGCCCGTCAGAACAAGTTCCCGGGCATCGGTCAGATGTTCCGCTACACCCTGCGCGACGAGTCCAACCACATCGACCTCTTCCGCAACCTGCTCTCCGAGCTCGTCAAGGAGAACCCCGATATCTGGACGCCCGCCTTCAAGGAAGAACTCCGTCAGCTCATGGCCACCGCCGTGTCGCTCGAGAAGGACTTCATCCGCGACTGCCTGCCCGTCAACGCCCTCGGCCTCTCGGCCAAGGAGTTCGAGCAGTACATCGACTTCATCGCCGACCGTCGCCTGCGTAACTGCGGCCTCGATCCGCTCGTCGCCGAGACGAGCAACCCTTTCCCCTGGCTGTCCGAGATGATGGACCTCAAGAAGGAGCAGAACTTCTTCGAAGGCCGCGTCACGGAATACCAGAAGCAGGGCGCCATGGGCACCGTCAACGACGACGAACTCTGAGCGTCCGCTGGCTGAATTCGGGCGTCACCCCCTCCGCGCCCGGTTTGGCATGCTTCCTGTTCTTACCCCTCATCCTCTCCACTGAAAAAACCTGCGCCGGCCGCCGCCGACGCATCCTCCCTCATTCTCTCCCTCTCCGCCCCCACCCGCTCTCTCTGATATGAAATCCGAACTCCCTTTCTTCCGCGAAGACATCGCCCTCAAGCACGCCGTCCGCGCTCCCGCCGACGCCAAGCCCCGCTTCAACTGGCGTGAGTCGTTGCCCGCCGCGGCCGCGCCCGCCTCCGCCGGGCTCGACGCCGCCCAGATCGCCGACATCGTCGGCGCCGCCCTCACCGACCTCCTCGTCGCCCGCCAGGAGCAGGATATCTTCACCGAGTCCAACCGCCAGTTCGTCGCCGCCGTCGCCAGCGACGTCGTCCGCGTGCTCTCCCAGTCCGGCGTCCAGGTGAGCGAGATCCTCGTCCTCCAGGCCATCGAAGACGCCCTCGTGCGCTATAACCGCCACGACGTCGCCAAGAGTCTCCTCTTCTCCCGCGGCGGCGAAGTGACCCCGGTCGACCCTCTCGCCATCACGACCCGCCTCATGCGCCGCAACGGCCAGGTGGTGCCGTGGCTGCCCAACAAGATCACGACCGCCGTCCGCATGGCCTTCCTCTCGCTCGAGCAGGATCCCGCCCCTTCCGTCCGCGTGACCGCCGCCGTCACCCGTCGCGTGGCCGACCTCGGCCAGACGATCATCGGCATCGAAGAAGTCCAGGACCTCGTCCAGGAAGAGCTCATGCGCCAGGGCCATTTCAAGGTCGCGCAGAACTACATCCTCTACCGCGCCTACCGCGCCCGCCGCCGCGAGGAGCTCGCCGCCCAGCCGGTGGTCGTCGACGACCGCCAGGAGTCCCTCATCCTCGTCAAGTCCGCCGACGGCTCCACCTACCTCTGGAACGGCGACGAACTCCGCAAGCGCATCGCCTTCGCCGCCGCCGGCCTCGAACTCGTCCGCACGCCGGACCAGATCGAATCCGAACTCCGCCGCGGTCTCTTCAACGAGATCAACGAGGCCGACCTCCGCAAGACCATCGAGCTCAACGCCAAGAGCCTCGTCGAGGTCGACGCCGACTTCGCCAAGTTCGCCGCCCGCATCTGCCTCTCCTACATCTACGAAGAAGTCCTCGGCTGGAGCATCACCCGCGACGGCGTCGCGCAACTCAAGGAATTCCATCGCGCCAAGTTCGCCGCCTACGTCGAACGCGGCATCGCCATCGGCCGCCTCACGCCCGACCTCCGCAAGTACGACCTCGCCAAGCTCGCCGCCGCCCTCGACCCGATGGCCGACCTCGACTTCGAGCTCCTCGGCGTGCAGACGATGTACGACCGTTACCTGATCATCGACAAGACGGTCAAGCCGGCCCGCCGACTCGAGACGCCCCAGTTCTTCTGGATGCGCGTCGCGATGGGCCTCTTTCTCCGCGAAGAGAAGAACCGCGAGGACTGGGTCATCCGCCTCCACGCGCTCTACAAGTCCCGCCGCTTCTGCAGCTCGACCCCGACGCTCTTCAACTCGGGCACGCTCCACAGCCAGCTCTCGTCCTGCTACCTCTACCAGGTCAACGACACGATCGAGTCCATCATGATCCGCGGCATCGCGGAGAACGCCTTCCTGTCCAAGTGGGCCGGCGGCCTCGGCGGCTCCTGGACCTCCGTCCGCGGCACGGGCTCCTACATCAAGGGCACCAACGGCGAATCCCAGGGCATCATCCCGTTCCTCAAGCTGCACAACGACCAGCTCGTCGCCGTCAACCAGGGCGGCAAGCGCCGCGGCTCCGGCTGCGCCTACCTCGAGACCTGGCACAACGACATCGAGGACTTCCTTGAGCTGCGTAAGAACACGGGCGACGACCGTCGCCGCACGCACGACATGAACACGGCCAACTGGATCCCTGACCTGTTCATGAAGCGCCTGAAGAACCGCCAGAACTGGACGCTCTTCCTCTCCAACGAGACCCCGGACCTCCACGAGACCTTCGGCGCCGACTTCGAGAAGCGCTACGCGGCCTACGAGGCCCGCGCCAAGAAGGGTGAGATCTTCGGCAAGGAGATCCCCGCCCTCGAGCTCTGGAAGAAGATGCTCGGCATGATCTTCGAGACCGGCCACCCGTGGATCACTTTCAAGGATCCCTGCAACGTCCGCTCCCCGCAGGACCACGTCGGCGTCATCCACTCCTCCAACCTCTGCACGGAGATCACGCTCAACACGAGCGCCGAGGAGACCGCCGTCTGCAACCTGGGCTCCGTCGTCCTCGACTCGCACCTCAAGGCCGATGGCAGCATCGACCATGCGATGCTCCGCGAGACCGTCACGGTCGCCGTCCGCGCCCTCGACAACGTCATCGACATCAACTTCTACCCGACCAAGGCCGCCGAGGTCTCCAATCTCCGCCACCGCCCGGTCGGTATGGGCGTGATGGGCCTGCAG
>JBILXR010000222.1:0-2966 GCA_044378215.1 Opitutales bacterium | reverse complement strand
TGACGACGCCGCCGCCTGGGACCGCGTAGCGCTCGCCATCGAAGAGACCGCCCGCTCGCGGCGCACGCGCACGGGCGAGCCGCTCTGGTCCGCCGCCTGGAGCCTCGTCGAGGACGCGCGCAAAGCCAGCCGCGCGCCCGAAGCCGAGAAGACCCTGACCCGACTGCGCCCCTTGCTGGCCGATGCGCGCGCCGACTACGCCCTGCGCTTCGCCTGGCAGTCCGCCCTGCTCGCCATCGCCCAAGGACGCCTCACGCAGGCCGGCCAGCTCGCCGTCGAGATCGACCGCCGGCTGGAGAACCTTCCCGCCGACCCCGCGCTCAGCGAACTCCGCAAAGCCGTCCCCGAACTCCGGGGCCACGCGGCGTTACTGAAGGCGCGTACCGCCCTGAACGCCGGCTCGGCGCAAGGCCTCGACGAACTCGTGACGCTCCGTCGTCGTTTCGGCAAGGTCCCCGCGGCCGCCGCTTCCTATCTCGTGGAAGGCCGTCACCTCGCCTCGGTCGGACGCCATGCCGACGCGCAGGACCGCTTCGAAGCGCTGGCAAAGGATTTCCAAGGTGAGCCGACGCTGGCGGAATTCTCTTCGCTCGGTCTCTACGAAGCCGCCGAGCAGGCCGCCCTGCAGGCTCCGACGGCCGGCGAAGGCAAGCTCAAGGACGCCGTCGAACTCCTGGAACGCTTCACCGAGACGTATCCGCTCAGCCCGCTCCTCACCCGCGTCACGCTGCGTCGTGCGGAGATCCTCCGCTCGCTCGGTCAGTTCGACAAGGCCCTGCTGGTGCTCGACGGCCTCATCCGCGAGCGTCCGACGGACGTCGCCCGTCCGCTCGCCGAGATAGCCCGCGCCGACGCCCTCTTCGGACTCGCCCAGCTGCGCCGCGACCGCAACGGCCAGCTCGACCGGCAACGCATCGCCCGCGCGGCGGCCGCCTATGAGCGTATCGCCGAAGCGTGGTCCAAGGATTCCGCCGACACGCAGACCGAGGCCTGGTACAAGTGGGCCTTGACGCTCACCGAACGCGCCAAGGCCGAGACCGGCCCCGAAGCCGCGGCCTCCCGCAACGAAGCCCGCAAGGTGCTGCTCCGGGCGCTCGGCGCGCTGCGCGGCGAACGTCCCGCCGATGCGGCGGGCCGCTTCTCCTCCGAAGGCCGGCTCTGGCTCGCCCGCTCCGTCCTACTGATGGGCGAACTCAGCGAACAGGACGGCGATAAGGCGGAAGCCATCGCGGCCTACTCCATCATCGTGACCGTCAACCAAGGCCTCCCCGCCGGCCTCAGCCGCCTCCCCGGCCAGGCCACCGCCGAAAGCAAACTTGCGACCCTCCGCGGTTCGTCGTCCACTTCCAAGTAAGCCCCATGCCCCTCGCCTCCCTGCGTTTCTCCTTCCCCTTCGACGCCGGTCCGTTCGTGTGGCTCCTGCTCGTCCTGGCCTTCCTCGCCCTGGTCTTCGTCGTCGAACGCGCGCTCTTCCTCCATCGCGGCCTCGTCCTTTCATCCGACTTCATCGAAGGCGTCCGTAACAACCTGCGCGCCGGCCGCCCCCTCGAGGCGCTCGCCGCCTGCGAAGAATCACCAGGCCCGGTTCCGCGCGTCGTGAAGGCCGCGCTCCTCCGTGCGAATTCCGGCGAAGAAGCCATGCGGGCCGCCGCCACGGAGGCCGCGCTCCTCGAACTGCCCGTGCTGGAACGTCGCCTTGGCAGCATCGCCGCGATCGGCCGCGTCGCCCCGCTGCTCGGCCTGGCCGGCGCCATCTTCGCCGGCTTCGATCTCGCGACGGCCCTGCGGGACGGCAGCGTCTACGGCTCCGCCGACGGCCTCCTGCTCGTCGTCCAAGGCGCCTTGGCCACCGCCGGTTTCGCGATGGTCATCGCCGCAGGCTGCGCCCTCGGCCACCACTTCCTCGTCGGCCGCGTCCGCTCCATCGTCACGGAGATGGAGATCGCCGCCCATTCCATCATCACCTTCGTGCGCCACGAGCTGCCGGAGGAGAAGCCGCGTCAGCCCTGAGATGCGCACGCCCCTCGGAGTCTTGCAGAAAGTCCGCCCCGCCGAACGCGGCCTCGACTTCGCGCCCCTGGCCCTCGCGCTCGCCTGCGCCGCCCTGACCTACGTGCTTACGGCCGAATTCATCTTCGCACCAGGCTTGTACGTAGGCTTCGACCAGCGCCCAGGGGCCGTCAGCCCCGCCCTCGAGACGCCGCGCACGGCCACCCCCGACCTGGCCCGCACTTCCTTGACGGTCACCCTCGTCTCCGCCCGCGGCACCGGCGTCTACGTCGTAGCCGGCCGCGTCGTGGACCGCGCCGGCCTGAGCGCCGAGCTGCGCCGTGTCGCCGCTTCCGGCGGCTCGGCCCGTCCGGTGCTGATCAAAGCGGACGCTTCACTGACCATGCAGATGTTCCTCGAGGTCTGCGAACTGGCCCGGCAGGCGGGTTTCCCCGGGGTCTTGGTGGCGGCCGACGAGGGCTGATTCGCGATTGCCAGACGCGAGCTGCGTAGAACATCCTCCGGCCACGTGTCGTCCCCCGCGCCCAGCCCCTCCGTCCACTCCGTCCCGTCCGCCCCTCCGCGGCACATCGGCATCATCATGGACGGCAACGGCCGCTGGGCGGCCGCGAAGGGCCTGCCCCGCCTCGAAGGCCATCGCCGCGGCGCCGAACGCCTGATCGAAATCGTCGACGCCTGCATCGACGCCGGCGTCAGCACGCTCACGGTCTTCGCGTTCTCCGCCGAGAACTGGAAACGACCGATGGAAGAGGTCAGCGGCCTGTTCAAGCTCGGTGAATGGATCCTGCGCGCGCACCTCGCCCGCCTCAAGAAGCGCAACGTGCGCCTGCACGTCATCGGCGACATCACCGCCGTGCCCGGCTTCGTCCGGTCGCCGCTCGAGGACGTGATCGAATCGAGCAAGGACAACACCGCCTTCAACCTGGTCGTCGCGCTCAACTACGGCGCGCGCCAGG
>JBILXR010000065.1:0-10419 GCA_044378215.1 Opitutales bacterium | reverse complement strand
GCCCGCACCATCATCGAACTGATGCGCCTGCTGAAATCCGGCGGCGAAGCCCATGTCTCGCACAACGAGCGCCAGGTGGGCTTCACCATCGACATCCCGAAGAACGAGGAAGGCCTCGTGGACCGCATCCAGCTCGTCTCCAAGGTCGTCGAAGGCAACTATCCGAACTACCGCCAGGTCATCCCGAAGGACGCCGGCTCGAAGGTCCGCCTCGAACGTGAGAAGCTCCTCGAGAGCGTCAACCGCGCGGCGCTGATGACCGACGACCGCAACAACACCATCCGGATGAGCGTCACGAAGAAGACGCAGAATCTCGAAATCTCCGCGAAGTCGGAAAGCGGCGAAGCGCATGAGCCGATCGCCGTGAAGTACGAAGGACCGGACGTGAACATCGCGTTCAACCCTCAGTACATCATCGATCCGCTCAAGGCGCTCACCGAGGATGAAGTCGATTTCGAGTTCAAAGACGAGATGTCCCCGGGCGTGATCCGCGGACTCAAGGACGACTTCCTCTGCGTCGTGATGCCGCAGCGGATCTCGTAAGCCCGTGCTCAGAGACCCGGCTCGGCGCAATCCGGGAGCGACTTGATGCGTTCCAAGATCCGTCGGGACGCCTCGATTGAGCGGTCGCGATGATCCGCGCCCGGATCGTATTCCGCCGGCAGCATCGCTTGCCCGAAGCGGACGCGGATGCGGGCGGAGCCGACCGGGAAATTGGCGCCGCGCGGCAGGACGTCGCGAGCCCCACGGATATGGATGGGGACGACCGGGACGCCGGACTTGCAAGCCAGGAGCCCGGCGCCGGCCTTGGGCGAGGCGATCACCCCGTCCTGGCTGCGCGTGCCTTCCGGGAAGATGAGCAGGCCTTCCCCTCCTGCCAGGGCGGCCAAGGCCGAGCGGATCGCGCCGATGTCGGCTTCGCCGCGGTCGACGGGGATGGAATGACAGGCGCGGATGACGAACCCGAAGACCGGATTGTCAAAGAGCGACCGGCGGGCGATGAAGGAGATCTCGCGCGGCAGGCAGGACCCGAGCAAGGGTGGGTCCAGCATGCTTTGGTGGTTCGAGGCGAAGAGGCAGGCGCCGGACGGGACGTTCTCCCAGCCTTCGACCTCGAGCGTGGAGAAGACCTCGATGAACGAGCGGGCGCCATGGTAGACGGCCTTGTAGATCAGATTCTTCGAATCGAGGATCATCGGGGCAAGGCGGCCACCTTGATCAGTTCCCCGATCTGGGCCACGACGGCCTCGAGCGGCAGGTGCGTGTTGTCCAGGCGGCAGGCCCCGTTCGGGCAGACCATCGGCGCGGTCTTGCGCGTAGCGTCGAGATGGTCGCGTTGGGTGACCTGGTCGGCCTGGCCTTCGGCGGCCCGGCGCTGGGCGCGCGCGTCGGCGTCGGCTTCGAGGAAGATACGCACTTCGGCGTCCGGCAGGACGACGGAGCCGATGTCGCGGCCTTCCATCACCACGCCGGCGAAACCTTGCTCGCTCGCGAGCTTCACCTGCGAGCGCTGGTATTCGAGGAGGAAGGTCCGGACGGAGGGCAGGGCGGCGATCTTCGAGACCGCCGCATTGACCTCAGGTGTGCGCAGGTCGGCGTCGTCGGGCAGGATTCCGTCGAGGGTGAGCGCGGAACTGCGCGCGCCCTGGCGGGCCACGAGGCGTGAGCCGATGCGCAGCTTGGCCAGGGCGGCCTTCACGGAGGCCGGATCGTCGGCGGAAGCGCCGGCGAGAAGCAGCGCCCGGGTGAGGCTACGATAGTGCGCGCCGGTATCGACGTGCAGAAGGCCGTGTAACTGGGCGAGGCGGCGGCTGGTGCTGGATTTCCCCGAAGCAGCGCCACCGTCCACGGAGACCCGCACGAAGTTCGTACGGAGGGCCTCGAGGGCGCGGAAGAAATGCGGGAAGGTCTTACCCGTGCAGGCGGGATCCTGGATCGCGATCCACGGCCGGCCGTCGCCGAAGAGGTCGAAGCTGCCGAGGATACCGAAGCTCATCGCCATGCGATGATCCTCATAGGTGCGGATTTCGACGGGGCCGGCGGCGGCCGCCTGACGTAAGGCCGCCTTGTTCGGGAAGATGGTCAGGGATGAAAGTGACTCATCTGCTCGGAGCTGGGCGGCGGAAGGTTCGACCTTGAGGCCGAGGCGTTCCAGTTCGGTCGCCATCGCGAGCACGCGGTCGGTCTCCTGCTTCCGGGTGTGGGCGATGCCGCGGATCTTCACCGGCCCCTCGGCCAGTGCGGCGACGGTCGCCAACGTGAGGAAGGTGTCGGAGAAGGCGTTGAAGTCGAAGTCACCGCCGCGGATGCCGGACCAGGAATCTGAGACCAGCGTGCCGTCGGCGGGCCGCAGCTTCGCGCCGCAGGACGCGGCGACTTTGGCGAACGCGGTGTCACCTTGGAGGCCGCCGTCGGCGTAGCCTTCGATGCGGACGGACGCGCGGGCACCGGTGACGGCGGGCAGCGCGATGAAGTAGCTGGCGGCGGTCGCGTCGGGTTCGATCGCGTAGGCAGGCTGGGCGACGTAGGGGCCGGGAGCGGGACAGCTCCAGCTGCCGTCGGCGAGACGGGCCAGGGGCCGGCCGAACTGGCCGCACATGCGCGCGGTCATCTCGACGAACGGCTCGGAGACCGTCGAACCCTTCATGCTCACCGCCGCTCCGGCCGAAAGCGGAAGCACCATGAGCAGGGCGGAGAGAAGCTGGGAAGAAGCCGAAGCATCGACCTCGAGGCGGCCGAGACGTCCCGTCGTGTGGAGCGTGAACGGGAAACCGTCCGCCGCCGAACCGTCGGGAGAGACCGCGCGGCAGCCGCCCGCCCGCAAGGCGTCGAGCAGGCCGCGCATCGGGCGGGCCCGCATGGCTTCGTCGCCGTCGAGCTCATACTCGCCGCCCGGGGCGAGCGCCAGGAAGGCGGTGAGGAAACGGGCCGCGGTGCCGGCGTTGCCGACATGGAGCTTGGCCCGGTCGCGTGGGATACGCCCGCCGAGGCCGACGATCCGCACCGTGCCGGCGGCTTCGGTGTCGGTCACCTCGAAACCCAGCGCGCGCAGGGCGGCGATGAGGATACGGGTGTCGCGGCTGAAGAGCGCGCCGGTGAACAGCGTGACGCCGTCGGCGAGCGCGGCCAGGATCAGGGCGCGGTTGGTGATGCTCTTCGAGCCCGGGACCTGGGCGACGCCGCGGGCGGGAGTCTGGAAGGGACGGATGACGAGGGTCGGGCTCATTCGGACCGGTCGAGGTTCTGGCGGGCGATACGGGCTTCGGCGAGGAGACGGCGCAACGTGGCGGCGTCGTTCGCTTCCACGGCTGCGCGGAGTTCGGCGGCGCGACGCTCGACGTCGCGGAGGCCGGCGGAGGTGTGCCGGGCGTTGGCGAGCATGATGCCTACCCATAGGTTCTCTTCGCCGGCGGCGATACGGGTCGAGTCGCGTAGGCCCGCGCCGACCGCGAAGCGACGGAAGCCGGGCTGGTCCATCACGGCGAGCATGAGCGCCGAGGCGGCGGCGTGCGGCACATGGCTGATCGCCGCGACGATCTCGTCGTGCTTGGCGGCGTCGGTCTCATGCAGGACCGAACCGAGTTCCTGCCAGAAGCGACGCACGGTGGCCAAGGCCGGCGGATCTTCGGAGCCGGTCGGCGTCAGGAAGCAGACGCGTCCTTCGAAGAGCCGGGCCGAAGCGTGCGAGGCACCGGCTTTCTCGCCGCCGGCCATGGGATGGGCGCCGACGAAAGGATTGGCCGCGGGCAGGCGGCGGGCGGCGAGCAGGATGGCCCCTTTCACGCTCCCGGCGTCGGTGACGACGGCGCCCGGCGCGAGGCCGGGGGCGATGGCGAGGAAGGTCTCTTCCGCGGTGTCGACGGGCGTCGTCACGACGACGAGGTCCGCGCCGCGGACGCAGTCGGCCGCGCTCTCGAAGACTTCCGCCACGCCGAACCCCCGCAAGGTCTCCCGCGATCCCGCCGAGCGCGACCAGCACGCCAGCGAACCGGCCAGGCCCTTCCGCGCCGCCGCGAGGAGGATGGAGCCGCCGATGAGGCCGGCGCCGACGACGGCGATGCGCTTGAAGGAGGCCATTTCCAAGGTTGAAGGGGGTTCTGTGATGAACCAGTGTAGCCAACCATTAAAGCAAACAAACCGCCAGCGACAAAGTTGTCGGTCCGCTCATGAGCAAAGGCCCTCGACCACCCAGAACTGATTACAAGCCCGCCACGGACCCCCGGTCGCGTCGCGGACGGTTCGCCTTCGCCGACCTCTGGGCCCGCCTGCGCCTCCCTTTGCTGGTGCTGGTGCTCGCCGCGCTGGGCATCGCCTCCCTTGTCCTCTATACGGCGGAACGTCGTGAGACCCGCCAGACGGAGCTCACCATCTCGGCCGCTGACGCCGAAGCTATTCGGATGCGTTCGCTCGCCGCGGAAGCGGCTTTCGAGAAAGCCCGCCAACAGCGCTTCCAACTCACGGAAGAGGATATCCGTCTGCTGGAACAGGCCCTGCAGTACCAGGAAGAGTATCTATCCGCCCTCAACTCGGTCGGCGCCGAAAATATGCGCTTGGTGTCGCTCCGCCGCCGGTTGCATCTCCTCCGGGGCGAGAGCCTGCGTCAGGAATCGGCCGCCCTCGAGGCCGCCGCGCTCGGCCTGGCGAAGACCGACGAAGACGCGGCCGCCGAGAAGCTCCGTCGGGCCGTCGCCTGCGAGCAGGAGATCGCCGATCGCTGGCAATTTTCCGGACTGGCTGATTCCGGCCGCCGCGCGCTGCTCGACACCCGCCTCCGCCGGCTCGAATCCTCGGCGCTCTGGCGGAAGGGGCGCGCCCTGGAAGCCGAGGCGGAGAAGGCCTTCGCGGCCGGCCGTTACGCCGAAGCCGCGGAGCGTTTCGCCTCTGCCCTGGAGGCGGAGAACGAATTCCTCGCGCGTTATCGCGACGTACGCGACACGGCCTTCGGCCGCGCCGAACAGCTCGCCGTGCGCCGCGAGACCGCCGAGTCGGGCCAGCTGTGGGAGGAAGTGCGGCGGCATCAGGAGGGCGCCGAGGCCGCCGAGGCCAAGGCAAACTGGACGGGCGCCGCCCGCGGCTGGCAGGAAGCCGTCGATGCCTTCGCCCGCCTGCTCACGGCGCATCCCCGCAGCCAGTACGCCGATCGTACGAAGGAGGCCGCGATGGCGACCCGCCTGAACTTCACCCGTTTCCACGACGACATCATGCGCGTGCGGCTCGAGGCTGACCGGCTTCGGCAGGCCTTGCGCGCGCGCCAGGTCGACGATGCCCTCCGGCTGGCGGACTCCGTCCTCGCGGACGCCCGACGGCTCGCCGCCGCCGGCACCGGCGTATTCCGTTCCGACGACGACGAGAGGATGGAACTGGAATTCATCGTCAGCCGCGCGGCGATGATCCGCAGTTACCTCCCGGAAGCGGACCGCCAGCTCATCGCCGTCCCGGGTCAGTCCGTCCGGATGTATCGCACCGAGATTCCGCAAGGTCTCTACGCCTCCCTGATGGACGTCAATCCGAGCGCCCTACGTCGCGAAGCCAACCCGGTCGAGTCCGTCACCTACGATGAAGCCGAAATTTTCGCCCGGCGGCTGGGCTGGATACTCGGAGGCCGCGCCCGTCTCCCATCCCTGGCCGAGCATGCGGCGGCGGCCGGTGACCTGGCCAAGTCCGCTGCGGCTGAGACCGCCTGGACTTCGGCCAACACCGAAGGAGTCGACGCCCGCCCCGTGGGTTCGGCCCGGCCAAACACCCCGGGCTTCCATGATTTGATCGGCAACGTCGAGGAGTGGGTGTCTGCCGAAAAGGGAGAAATCCTAGCCCCCGTCGTGGGGGGGAGCGTGGCTTCCGCGCCCGCCGTGGGGTTGGCGGTCCGGCAGGTCCATAAGCGGGAGAAAAGTCGCACCCTCGGCTTCCGAATAGTCATTGAATAACCCCCGCCGCTCAATCATCTATGGATTCTATGGGTATCCCCGTATCCCGCCTCAGGCGAGCCGCCCTTTTTTTCGCAGCTTACGCCATACTGGCCGCTCTCTCGCTGTGGTTCGCTTATGAACTCCGCTTCGCCGGCAGCGATGAGCCAACCACGGCGGAGCATCTCGCCTTTGAGGCCTACCTCCATGGGCAGCGTCCTATCGCCCTGCTGTGGCTCGTCTCGCTCAAGGTGGGCCTGCTCGCCCTCTGGGGCCAGTTTCGCGGCGTGTACTATTTCTTCCGCCTGCCGGACGCGCTGCGCACGGCCCTCGCCCTGGCCACCGCGACCTTCGTGGCGCTGATCGCGCCCTATCTGCTGGGCGGGGGCGTAGCGGACGATCCTTTCAGCCTGCCGCGTGGGGTCGCGTTGCTCGATTTCAACCTTTCCCTGGTGCTGTTCATCGGCTTCCGCGTCGCCGTCCGGACTCTCCGTGAGCGTTTCACCGAGCGCCCGGCTTCGCCGGTCGGCGTAGTCGAACGTATCGCTATCGTCGGCGCCGGCCAGACGGGCGCCCAGCTGGTCGCCGACTTGCTCAGCCGTCGCGGCCACGGGCTCAAGCCCGTCTGCTTCCTGGACGACGACGTCGCCAAGCATGATCTCCATATCCACGGTGTCCCCGTGGTCGGCTCGCCTGATCGCCTGGCCGACCACGTGGCGAAGTTCGGCGTCACCGAGATCATCCTGGCGCTGCCGGTCACCAGCATCCGCCGCATCCGCGAAGTCAGCGCCCTCGCCTCCGCCAACAATCTCCGCGTGCTCGTCGTCCCCTCGATGGCGGAGCTCGCCGGCGGTCGCGTCCGCGCCTCCGATGTCCGGCCGATCTCCGTCGAGGACATCCTCGGCCGCCCGCCGGTGCTGCTCGACGACGTCGCGATCACCGAGATGATCAAGGGGCGCGTCGTCCTCGTCACCGGGGCCGGTGGCAGCATCGGCCACGAACTCAGCCGCCAGGTCGCCGCGCATGGACCGGCCCGTCTCCTGCTCCTCGACCAATGCGAGGTGCTCCTTTACCAGGCCGAACAGGACCTCATCGCGGCTGGCTTCGGCGCCCTCATCACCCCGCTCGTCGGAGACGTGACCGACCTCGCCCGGATGACGGCCGTCTTCGCGACTTATCGCCCGTGCCTCGTCCTGCACGCCGCCGCGCACAAGCACGTCCCGCTGATGGAAGCCCAGCCGGGCGAGGCCCTGAAGAACAACGTCGAGGGCACCTGGGTCGTGGCGCATCTCGCCGCCGCGCACGACGTGGAGAAGTTCGTGCTCATTTCTTCGGACAAGGCGGTCAACCCCACCAACGTCATGGGCGCGAGCAAGCGCCTCGCCGAGCTCATGATCCGTTCGCTCCAGGCCCGTCCCGGCGTCCGCACCAGCTTCATGGCGGTCCGTTTCGGCAACGTGCTCGGTTCGTCGGGTTCGGTCATTCCCACCTTCCGTCGGCAGATCGCCGCGGGCGGTCCGGTCACGGTCACCCATCCGGGCGTGAAGCGCTACTTCATGACGATCCCCGAGGCGGTCGGCCTCGTCCTGCAGAGCGCGACACTCGGGCAGGGCGGAGACATCCTCGTCCTCGAGATGGGCGAGCCGCTCAAGATCATCGACGTCGCCCGGCAGCTCATCGAACTCAGCGGCCTGCGGCCGGACGTCGACATCGAGATCCGGATCGTCGGGCTACGCCCCGGCGAGAAGCTCGTCGAGGAGCTGAAGTGCGACGGTGAGCAGTTCCGGCCGACGACGCATCCGCGGATCTTCCGTTTCGTGGTCGCTGGCGAGACTTCCCTCCCTCCTGAAGCCTTGCTCGCTCAGGTGACCGACCTCCTGCGGGTGGAGCCGTCCGCCTGCAAGCAGGGGATCCGTCGTCTCGTCCCCGAATACGTCCCGTTCGTGGAGTAGTTTTTTCGCTTCGGGCTTCACAGGCGGGGGAGCCTCCGACACGCTTCGGCCATGGCTCGCGCGCTTTCCTCCGCACCTCAGGTCGGTATCATCATGGGCTCCCAGTCGGACTGGGAGACGATGGTCAACGCCGCCGACACGCTCAAGAAACTCGGCATCGCCTTCGAAGCCGAAGTCGTCAGCGCGCACCGCACGCCGTTGAAGTTGAAAGACTACGCCCTGGCCGCCCGGCGCCGCGGCCTGAAAGTCATCATCGCCGGCGCCGGCGGCGCGGCCCACCTTCCCGGCATGGTCGCCGCGATGACCTCGCTCCCCGTCATGGGCGTGCCGGTGCAGTCGAAGTCCCTCGACGGCATCGACTCGCTCCTCTCCATCGTCCAGATGCCGGCCGGCATCCCCGTGCATACCTTCGCGATCGGCCGGGCCGGCGCGATCAACGCCGCCCTCGGCGCCGCCGCGGTCCTCGCCCTATCCGACGCGCCGCTGGCTAAGAAACTCGACGCTTATCGCGCCGCCCAGACCAAGGCCGTGCTCGATAACCCGATTCCTGGCCGCAAGGGTAAGAAGCGCTAAGCCATGGAGCGACCCCTGCAGCCTGGCGGCACCATCGGTATCCTCGGCGGCGGCCAGCTCGGCCGCATGTCAGCCATCGCCGCCCGACGAATGGGTTATAAAGTGCGGACCTTTGATCCGTCCGCCACCGCCTGCGCCGCGGCGATCGCGGACGAGCACGTCACCGCCGACTGGAGCGACACCGCCGCTTTGACGCGTTTCGCGCAAGGCTGCGGTCGGGTCACGCTTGAATTCGAGAACATCCCGCCCGCGACGGTCGAGTTCGTCGCGCAGTCCGTGCCTTGCCATCCGTCCGCCTCCGTGCTGGCGACCTGCCAGAACCGCCGTCGCGAGAAGGAATTCCTCCGCGCCTCCGGCATCCCTTGCGCCGATTTCGCCGTCGTCTCCTCGCTCGCCGAGCTGCAGGCCGCGGTGAAGTCCATCGGCTTCCCCTGCGTGCTCAAGACCGCCGATTTCGGTTACGACGGCAAGGGCCAGGTCAAGCTGCCGACCGCCGAAGCCGACCTTGCCGCCGCGTGGTCTAAGATCGGCGGCGCCGTGGGCGTCCTTGAAGCGTGGGTGCCTTTCCAGCTGGAGATCTCCGTGCTCGTCGCGCGCACCGTCGATGGTCGCACCGCCGTCTACGATCCGGCCGAGAACATCCACCGTAATCACATCCTGCACCTGTCCCTCTCTCCTGCCCGCATCGCCGAGTCCACCGCCGTCGAGGCCCGCGCTCTCGCGCTGAGCATCGCCGAGAAGATCCAGCTGGTCGGTCTGCTCGCCGTCGAGATGTTCGTGCAGGACGGACGCATCGTCGTCAATGAGCTCGCCCCGCGGCCGCACAACAGCGGGCACCAGACCTTCGACGCCAACGAGACCAGCCAGTTCGAACAGCATGTCCGTGCCGTCTGCGGCCTTCCGCTCGGCGGCACCAAGCCGCTCGCGCCTTCCGCGATGGTGAACCTCCTCGGCGACGTCTGGCGCAATGGCCAGGAGCCCGACTGGACCAAGGTCCTCGCCGATTCCTCCGCCAAGCTGCACCTTTACGACAAGGGCCAGGCTGCGCCGGGCCGGAAGATGGGCCACATCACCGTGACTGCGCCGACGCTCGAAGAAGCGATGCGTCGCGCCGAGGCGCTGCACGCCGCGCTCTGACCGATGACGGCCCCGCAGGTTTTATTCTGGGCCAATATCCTCATCCTCGTCCCGATCGGTTTCGGGACGTTGCTGAAGTCGTCCCTGACGGATCACGGTGTCTTCGCGGAGAGCGCGGGCTGGCGGACGCTGGTCGGTTCGCTCTGGGTGGGCATCCTCGCCTGTTCCGCTCTGGGCGTGGTCTGGCCGTCCAGCTTCGCTTGGCTGCTCGTCTTCCAGGTCATCTATAAGTCCGTGTGGCTGCTCGTCTACGCCGCTCCGCGCGTCCTCGCCGGACGTCGCCAAGAGATTCCTGCCGGCATCGCGCTGAGCTTCGTCGCCATCGTCCTGCTCTGGCCCTGGTTCATCCCTTGGCGCCAGTTGCACGCCGCGCTCTGATCAGTCGAGCAGCTCCGGCTTACGGCTGAAAAGCTCGAGCGGAATCTGGCCGAGGCAAAGGAACAGCAGGATCGCCTGGAAGACCGGGATGCGCGCCTTCATGCCGGCGGCTTGGGCCACGTAGTTCTTGGCCATGACTTCGGAGATCATCGCGAAGGCGAAGATCAGCGAGGCGACGCAGAGCACGACGAAGAGCCGGTTCCAGACCTTCGCTGTCGTGATGCGGCGCCAAGGCAGGAAGAGCAGGCCGGCGTAAGCGATGAGGAACCAGCATTCGGCGCGCAAGGCGCGGGGAAAGGTCACGACCGAGGGATCCCAGCGCGGCGGGATCTTCGCGAAGCCGAGGTTCAGGCCGCCGAGCAGTTCGTTCAGCGCCATCAGCAGGCAGAAGACGCCGAAGCCTAGGGCGATGAAACGTCCGTAGCGGATGCGTTGGGCGGTGTTCTCGTGCATGAGGATCAGGTTGGGTGGCGCCG
>JBILXR010000221.1:0-2993 GCA_044378215.1 Opitutales bacterium | reverse complement strand
TCCCCGCCTCGGCGGACGCTTCCTGTGGTCCCAGGCCGTCGCCGCCCGCACCGCCGGGGCCAAGTCAGTCTACGTCGCGATGTTCGATGAAATCGACGAAGGCACGGCCATCATGAAGTGCGGCGGACCTCGACCGGTCGGCAGCTTCGTCGACCTCTCCGACGTGCGCACCGACCATTACCTCTGGCTTGCCGGCCAGGCCGGCCGGATGCTCCGCGGGGAGATTCCCCCGACCCTCGATCCGCCGCGCCGCTGAACGTCCTCAGCCGGTGGCCTGGAGGCCGGCGGCGATGGCGTTCAGGGAGAGCAGCATCTGAGGCAGCAACGCATCGGCTTCCTTACGGTCGCCGTCGGCCACCTTCTTACGCCAATCCTTGAGCAAGGCGACCTGCTGCTCATGCAGGAGGTCGATCGCGGATTCGCGGAGAGCGATGACCTTGCGCAGACGCGGACGGCCTTCGCTGAGCTTCGAACCAGAGAGTTCGTCGAGCATCTTACGGGCGAGGTTATGCTCCGCGAGGATGCGGTTAAGGAAGAGGCTGCGCAGCTTCTTGTCGGTCACGAGTCCTCCATAGAGCTTCATCATGCTACGGTTGGACGCCAGCACGCTGGTGGAGGCGTTCTTGAGCATGTAGCGCAGGGGCGGCCAGTCATCGTAGTTCTTACGGATGACCTCGAAGCCCTTGGGGTCCTCTTCCTTGAGACGAGCGAGCGCGGAGCCGACGCCATACCAGCCGGAGAGGTAGAAGCGGGCCTGGCTCCAGGCGAAGACCCACGGGATGGCGCGCAAATCTTCCAAAGAGGCGGCGCCGGTACGGCGGGACGGACGGGAGCCGATACGGCTGGCTTCGATGACGTCGATCGGGGTCGCCTGACGGAAGAACTCGATGAAGCGCGGCGTGCGGATGAGGTCCTGGTAGGCCTCGCGCGAGAACTCGGCGAGGCGGTCCATGACCTTGGCCTGGGCGGCTTCGCTGCGGACGGCGACGTCGTGCAGGAAGGTGTTCTGCGTCACCCCGGCGGTCAGGAGCTCGAGATTGTTCACCGCTGTGATGTGGTTCGCGTACTTCTGGGTGATGCTCTCGCCCTGCTCGGTGACGCGCATCTCGCCCTGGATCGAACCCTGCGGCAAGGCGTCGATGAAACGGTGCGTCGGGCCGGCGCCGCGGGAGATGGTACCGCCGCGGCCATGGAAGAAGACGATGCGGACGCCGTGCTTCTCGCCGACGGCGGCGAGGTTCTGCTGGGCGCGGTAGAGGTTCCAGAGAGAGGCGAGGATGCCGCCGTCCTTATTGGAGTCGGAGTAGCCGATCATCACCTGCTGCGTCAGTCCGTCGGTCAGGCCGGCGTCGCGGCGGGCCTTCAGCGTGCGCTGGGTCATCGGATGCGAAAGGAACGCATCCATGATGCCGGTGCTGCGCTCGAGGTCGCCGATGGTCTCGAAGAGCGGGACGACGGGGAGCAGGCAGTATGCGTCGTCCGAACCTCCGGCGGTCAGGCCGGCCTCGCGGGCGAGAAGATAGACCGACAGCAGGTCGGAGACCGAACGGGTCATGCTCACGATCAGCGACCCGAGGCCCGCGGAGCCGTACTGGTCGATGTGCGTGACGAGCGCACGATGGCAGGCGAGCACGGCGTCGGCCTCCGGCCCGATGCTGGCCTGCTCGCGCATGAACGGACGCGTGGAGCGGAGTTCGGAATCGAGGAAGCCGAGGCGGCGGGACTCGTCCCACTGCGCGAAGTTGGCGTCGTCCTGACCGGTGGCGGCGAGGAGCTGGCCGATGGCCTTGTCGTGGAAGGCGCTGTTCTGGCGGATGTCCAGGATCGCCATGTGGAAACCGAAGGTCCGCAGGAAGCGCAGCAACGGGTCCAGTTCAGCCCGGGCAATGCGACCGGCGCCGACTTCGATCAGCGTCTCGCGCAGGAAAAGGAGGTCAGCGATGACGCCTTCAGGGGTGCGATGCTGGCCATGACCGAGCGCGCCGACCGGATTCGGCAGACGGAGGTGGATGAGGTTGACGTACTGACGCCAGGTCTCGCCGACGTTACGCTTGATCGCGGCCTCGCCGGCTTCGCCATGGGCGGCGGCGTGCTTCTCGACCTGACGGATGAAGACCGCGGGCGGCTCCTGGAGGTGGTCGCCGAGGGACAGGCGCTGGCCGAGGGTCTCGAGCCGCTCATTGCAGATGGCGATGGCGGTCGAACGGAAGAGATTGAGGGCGCGGGTGGTGACTTCGGCCGTGACGAGCGGGTGGCCGTCGCGGTCGCCGCCCACCCACGTTCCGAGGACGATCTGGGGCAACGAATCCGGGTGCTCCACGCGGGCGGGATCGAAGCCCGCCTCTTCCCAAGCCTGACGCAGGCGAAGGTCCATGCTGACCACGGCGTCGGGGAAGACCTTGGAGAGGAAGTAATTGATGTTCCGGAGCTCCGACTGGACGTCGGGCTTCTGGTGGTAGAACTCGCCGGTACGCCAGAGACGCTCGAGCGCGACCTTGATCTCCTCGCGGATCGCGCGCTGCTCGGCGGCGGTCCACATATTGTTCTCGCGACGGACGAGGAGCTTGTAGATCTCGCGGTGGATCTCGAGGACGGTGGCGCGCTTGGCTTCGGTCGGGTGCGCGGTGAGGACGGGCTCGACGCGCATGCGGTTGAGGCGCTTGGCGATCTGCTTGTCGGTAAGGCCGGCGGCGACGAGGGCGCGCAGCGCGCGGCCCCACGAACCGGGGTCGGAGGCTAGGCCGTGCTTGTCTTCACGGAGACGCTTGGACTGCGCGGAGGCGTTCTCCTCGACCATGTTCAGGAGCTGGAAGGCGATCGAATAGGCCTGGACGCCGCGGTAGGAGAAGAGCTGCACGCCGCGCAACTTGCGCTTGCCCATCCACGGCAAGGTGCCGGCGAGATCCTTGTGGTCGAGCTGCTCGAGCACCTCGACGAAACACGTCATCATGAAGTCGAGGTCCTTGTCGACTTTCTTAAGCCCGCGGGCGAGG
>JBILXR010000220.1:0-2996 GCA_044378215.1 Opitutales bacterium | reverse complement strand
CGGGACATAGTGTTCGGGCTCCTTTGGGAAAGTCGGAGCAAAGGAGTGCCGGGGCCGTTGGCAAGCGGTAATTACCCCTTAAGTCCGCTTCAAAGCCCGGTCGAGGGCCTGCAGGCCGGCGGAAAGGGCGTCCGGAGGGGTCAAAAGGCTCAAAACGACGCTCGGGGTCGTCGTCGGCATGCCATAGAAGTATCCGGGGTGAGCCCAGACGCCTTCGCTCAGGGCATTCATGAGGAAGCGGTCTTCGTGGACGCCGGGGGGCAAAGTAAGGATAGCCGTCCATCCGGCCGGACGCGGCAGCACGGTGCAGCCGACGGCGGTCGAGGCAACCCACGCGCGGAGGGTGGCTTCTCCTTGGGCGACGCGGGTACGGACGAGCGCGCGGAGCGGCTCGGCGCGACGGAGGAGATCCGGCAAGGCGAGCTGGGCGGGGGTGTTCACCGAAAGGAAGGCATCGGCGATGTGCTCGAGGCGACGGCAAGCCTCGAGCGTCGAGGTCGCCGGGCCGGCGACGACGATCCAGCCGAGCTTGAGCTGCGGCGCGAGGGCGACCTTGGAGAGACCGCTGAGCACGAACGTCATCACGTTGGCTTCGCCGGCCCAAGTGCCCGGCGAGGCGACGCCTTCGGCCGGGTAATCGAGGAAGACCTCATCGCACACGATCGCCAGGCCGTGCTTGAGCGCGAAGCCACGCAGCACGTCGCGGTCGCGACGGCCGACGAACGCGCCGGTCGGGTTAGACGGATTGATGCAGAGGACCGCGCGCGTCTGGCGGTTCACGCTGAGCGTGGCCGCATCGATGACCCATTCGCCGGCGAGCTGTACGAGCTGATACGGACGCAGCGTCACGCCTTCGAGCGCGGCGATGACCTCGAGCAAGGGATACGCCGGCTCAGGCACCAGGACTTCGTCGCCGGGATTACAGAGCAGCTTGAAGACCCAGGAGTAGGCTTCGCTCGTGCTGGCCGTCAGGAAGAGCTGGTCGACGGGCACGCGGGCGCCGCGGGAAGAATAGTAATCGGAGATCGCCGTGCGGGCCGAGGCCAGGCCGAGCGGATTGGGATCCTGGCGCTGGATGCCGTCGCGACGAAGTAACGGGCCGAGATCGGCGGCGGACCAAGCGAAGCCCGCGTTGGCGGGATTGGAATCGGACAGGTCGAGCACCGGCTGAGCGGAGGCGAGACGCTTCGCTTTGGCCTTACTCAAGGCGTTGGTCGTGTCGGCGAAAGAGAGTCTCGAACTAAACATAAGTAAGGTGGAAGCGGTTGGCGGTTAGCGGTTGGCGGTTAGACCGCAAGGCACGCAACAATCCGTAACCACCCCTCACAAGCAAGGGTTATGAGCCCAGAAGGGACTTATGTTCTATGGCGCGTGTCAGTAGACCGGAAGGACGAAGCCGAAGGCCCGATTGCCTTGTCAGGCTCGATGGCGCCATCGCGGCGGGAGGCCCGAAATCGAACAAGCCCCCCAAGGAGACGGCCAGCTTCCTCGGCGCGACCCAGAAGCGACTCGCAGATACGGCTATCCAGAAGGCCAGCCTCCTGCATCACCTCCACCTGGGTGCGAAGCTCACACAAAGAGCCCCTCGCGATGTAAAGGAACCTCAAGGCGTCCTGATTCGTCCCCCGGCCGGCGCCTTCGGCGATGTTTGATGGCACGGAGATCGCCGCCCGGCGCAGCTGATCGACGAGCGCGAAATCATTCCGGACCGCCGCGACATTCACGACTCGATAGACTTCGACCGCGAGGGCCTTGGCGGCCTTCCATGCCGAAAGATCGCGATAACTGACCACCTTGGGATTCTCTTGGGGATGCATAGGCGACTCATCTTAGGCCCCACCGCATCCACCGCACTTCCCGCGATTACCTACCAACCGCCTGAAGCACCCACCCCAAGTCCAAACCCAGCGTCTTCCCCATCCCGCGCTTCCATGCTTTCCCAACCGCCATCCGCTAACCGCCAACACCTATCTTTAACTCCCAATTCCAGATTGAACTCATCCCCTCCCCCTCCAAGGGTATCCCCATGTCCCAGCAAGTCCTGAAGCCTCGCGTCCGCGGGTTCATCTGCATCACCTCCCACCCCGACGGCTGCGCCGCGGCGGTCCGCGAGCAGATCGCCTATGTGAAGTCCCGTAAGCCCATCCAGGGCGGCCCCAAGTCGGTCCTGGTGATCGGCGCTTCCACGGGCTACGGCCTCTCCTCCCGCATCTCCGCCGCCTTCGGTTCCGGCGCCGCGACGCTCGGCGTGTTCTTCGAACGCAACGGCGAAGGCGACAAGCCCGGCTCTCCCGGCTGGTATAACACCTACGGCTTCCATGCCGAAGCGAAGAAGGCCGGCCTCAAGGCCGTCTCGATCAACGGCGACGCCTTCTCGGCCGAACTCAAGGCCCAGGTCATCGAAGCGATCAAGTCCAAGATGCCCGGAGGCAAGGTCGACCTCGTCGTCTACTCCCTCGCCTCCCCTCGCCGCACCGCTCCCGATGGCGTGACCTACAAGTCCGTCCTCAAGCCGACCGGTGCGCCCTTCCACGCCAAGAACCTCGATACCGACAAGAAGGTCGTGAACGAAGTCACCCTCGAGACCGCATCGGCGGACGATATCGCGCAGACGGTCAAGGTCATGGGCGGCGAAGACTGGGAAATCTGGATGAACGCCCTCGACGGCGCCGGCGTCCTGAAGGAAGGCTGCCAGACGGTCGCCTACTCCTACATCGGACCACAGGTGACTTGGCCAATCTACAAGGACGGCACCATCGGCAAGGCCAAGGAAGACCTCGAGCGCGCCGGGCGCAAGATTGACGACCTGATGAAGCTCCACCGCGGCCGCGCCTTCGTGTCCGTCAACAAAGCCGTCGTCACGCAGGCCAGCTCCGCCATCCCGGTCGTCCCCCTCTACGTCTCGCTGCTGTTCAAGATCATGAAGGCCAAGGGCACGCACGAAGGCTGCATCGAGCAGATCCAGCGTCTCTTCGAGAAGCAGATGTATAACGGCA
>JBILXR010000064.1:0-10510 GCA_044378215.1 Opitutales bacterium | reverse complement strand
TCGAGCGCACGCTCATCATCGCCGACGAAGGCTCGGAAGTCACCTACATGGAAGGCTGCACCGCCCCCAAGTTCGAGACGGCCACCCTGCACTCCGCAGTCGTCGAGCTCGTCGCCCTCAAGGGCGCGAAAATCCAGTATATCACCGTCCAGAACTGGTCCGCCAACGTCTTCAACCTCGTGACGAAGCGCGGCGTGGCCGAAGAGGACGCCGAAGTCCGCTGGATCGACTGCAACATCGGTTCCCGCCTGACGATGAAGTATCCCGGCGTGGTCCTGCGCGGCAAGCGCGCCCGCGGCGAGGTCCTCTCCATCGCCCTGGCCAACGACGGCCAGCACCAGGACACCGGCGCGAAGATGATCCACGCGGCCGATGACACGACCTCGAACATCATCGCGAAGTCCATCTCCGTCGGCGAAGGCCGTTCGACCTACCGCGGCCTGGTCCATATCCCGAAGACCCTCTCGAACTGCCGTAACAACACCGAGTGCGACGCCCTGCTCATCAACGAGCACAGCCGTACCGACACCTATCCGGCGATCTCCGTCCGTGGCCGCAAGAACTCGGTCCAGCACGAAGCGAGCGTCTCCAAGGTCTCGGCCGAGCAGATCTTCTACATGATGCAGCGCGGCCTGTCCGAAGGCGAAGCGATGTCGCTCGCCGTCAACGGCTTCGTCAACGACCTGGTGAAGGAATTCCCGATGGAATACTCCGTCGAGCTGAAGCGCCTCATCGAACTGCAGATGGAAGGGTCCGTCGGATGAGCGCCGTCGCCTCCGCCCCCGCTGGCGTCCTCGACGTCGCCCTGCAGTCCGCCGAGACCACCCAGTTCCGCGCGCAGGATTGGTTCGCCGTCCTGCGTCAGCAGGGCTGGCATACGTTCCAGTCGCTGCCGATGCCCACGCGCGACAACGAGAAGTGGCGCTTCTCCGACGCACGTACGCTCTCGCTCGAGGGCTACGCCCCTGCGCCGGTCCCGACGCCCGCCCAGGCCGCCGATCTCATCGCGCGCTCGCGCCTGATCTCCGCCGCCGCCGGCCTCATCGTCCACGTCGACGGCCATTGCGTGCTGAAGCCGACGCTCTCCGCCGAGCTCGTCGCCCAAGGCGTGGTCTTCGAATCCCTCGAGGACGCCGTCCGCAACCGCCCAGC
Source organism: Opitutales bacterium (assembly GCA_044378215.1). Classification (GTDB taxonomy): domain Bacteria; phylum Verrucomicrobiota; class Verrucomicrobiia; order Opitutales; family UBA953; genus UBA953. The sequence goes on along the minus strand of JBILXR010000064.1, from coordinate 9,358 downwards.
CCTGCTCCAGGAACACCTCCTGAAGCACCCCGTGCTCCTCGGCGGCGATAAGTTCGCCGCGCTCCACCGCGCCTGGCTCCGCGCAGGCTACGTCCTTCACGTCCCCAAGGGCGTCGAGGTGAAGCAGCCGTTCGTCTCCGTCACCTGGACCCTCACCGAGGGTGTCGCGGTCTTCCCGCACGCGCTCGTCATCGCCGGCGAACGCGCCAAGGCCGACATCCACGACTTCCACCTCTCCGCCAAGGCCGACCAGCGCGCCCTCGCGATCTCCGCCGCCGACATCCATGCCGGCACGGGTTCGCAGGTCCGCCGCCTCGCCGTCCAGGCTTGGGGCTCCGCCACGCAGTCCTTCCAGATCGACAACACCTGCGGCGGACGCGACGCGGTCATCAGCTCCGTCAACGCCGCCGTCGGCTCCCGTCGCGCGCGTCTGGAGAATTGCGTGCGCATCGACGGCCCCGGCGCCGACATCAGCCTCTTCGGCATCTCGGTCGCCACGGGCGAACAGGAGTTCGACCAACGCACCCTGCAGATCCACGCCGCCGGACACGCGAAGTCGGACCTACTCTTCAAGAACGCCCTGCTCGGCAAGGCGCGCACGATCTTCTCAGGCCTCATCAAGGTCGCCCCGGACGCCCAGCGCACCGACGCCTTCCAGACCAACCGTAACCTCCTGCTCTCGCCGGACGCCGAAGCGGACTCCCTGCCCGGCCTCGAGATCGAAGCCAACGACGTGAAGTGCTCGCACGGTGCGACGACCGGCCAGATCGACCCCGCCGAGCTGTTCTACCTGCGCGCCCGCGGCATCCCTCTCGCCGTCGCCCAGGAGCTGCTCGCGCAGGGCTTCCTCGAGGAAGTCCTCGCCAAGGTCGGCCATGAAGAGGCCGCCGCCGCGGTGCGCGAGATGCTCCGCCTTAAATTCCACCAAGCCTGAACATGAGCGAAGACACCACCGGCCAGCGCCACACGCCCAGCCCGCACGACCGCGTCCTCGCGCGCGACGTCCAAGCCACCGTCATCCCCGCCGGCGAACCCGCCGTGCTCCCCGCGGGCACCAAGGTCACCATCACCCACCGCCTCGGCGGTAACTTCACCGTCGTCTGCGACACGGGCATGTTCCGCATCAAGGGCCTCGACGCCGACGCCCTCGGCGAACAGCCCCCGTCCGACGCGACGGAGAACGAAGGCAAGACCGACGCCTACGGCTCCGTGGGCACGGCCGAGCACCCCGGCCACACGGGCAAGCCTTCGGATGAAGCCGTCTGGGACAGCCTCAAGAAGGTCTTCGACCCGGAGATCCCCGTGAACATCGTCGACCTCGGCCTGGTGTATTCGCTCAAGGTCGAGCCCCTGGACAATTCGCCTGACCGCCACAGCGTGGTCGTCGCCATGACGCTGACCGCTCCTGGCTGCGGCATGGGACCCGTCATCGCCGAAGACGCCCGTAACCGCGTCCTCGCCGTACCCGGCGTCAACCAGGCCCGCGTCGACATCGTCTGGGATCCGCCTTGGACCCAGACCATGATCTCCGAGGACGGCAAGATGCAGCTCGGGTTGATCTGAGCGCTTACACGCCGTTGATCAGTTGAACCGTTGGCCGGTGGGCCAGAGGAGGGGCATGCCCATGAAAGAGACCGGCGACCAGAGCGCCAGGCAAGGCCCTCCCGCCCTCAGGCCATCGTGTCCTCTTTCGTCGCCCTCCCCTCTTGCCCTTGGGCCCATTTTCCTAACCCTACGGGAACCCCACTCCTTACCCAAGGTCACCCTTCCATGGCTTCCACCCCCATCCGTCTCCTCTCCCTCCTCGGCGCCGCCCTGCTGGCCGCCTCGCCGGCCGCCCGCGCCGCCGACGCCCTGCCCGAGGACATCCGCTTCCAGACCGAGACGCTGCTCACCGGCCTCCCGCAGCCGATGCACCTCGAGTTCGCGCCCGACGGCCGACTCTGGTTCAACGAATACGGCGGCGCCCTCAAGGTCTACGACCCGAAGACGAAGCGCGCGAAGCTCGTGGCCGAGATGGAGATCTTCAAGACCCAGGAGAACGGCTTCCTCGCCTTCGCGCTCGACCCGAAGTTCGCGCAGAACGGCTGGATCTACCTGATCTACTCGCCCGTCGGCTTCGACGGACAGTATCTCTCGCGCTTCCAGATCAAGGACGACCGGCTCGTCGCCGGCAGCGAGAAGCTGATCCTGAAATATGAAGAGCAGCGCCTGCAGTGCTGCCACCACGGCGCGACCTTGAAGTTCGGCCCCGATGGCTGCCTGTATTTCTCGACCGGCGACAACACCAGCCCCTTCGGCGACAGCAAGGGCTACGCTCCGCTCGACCAGCGTCCCGGCAAGGAGCCGTGGGACGGCCAGCGCACCTCGGCCAACACCAACACCCTCGTCGGCAAGGTGAACCGCATCCGCGTGCACGACGATGCCACCTACAGCATCCCGGAAGGCAACCTCTTCAAGCCCGGCACGCCGAAGACCCGCCCTGAGATCTTCGCGATGGGCACGCGCAACCCGTGGCGCCTCAGCATCGACCCGAAGACCGGCTACGTCTACTGGGGCGAAGTCGGCCCGGACGCCCGCGTCGACGGCCCGCGCGGCTCCCGCGGCTTCGACGAGATCAACCAGGCGAAGAAGGCCGGCAACCACGGCTACCCGCTCTTCGTCGGCAACAACTTCCCCTACGCGGAATATGACTACGCGACCGAGAAGGTCGGCGCGCTCTTCGACCCGAAGGCCCCGCTGAACAAGAGCCGCAACAACACCGGCCTGGTCGAACTCCCGCCCGCCGTCCCGGCCTTCATCTACTGGCCGTACGCGGCTTCCGAACAGTGGCCAGAGCTCGGCGAGGGCGGGCGCACCGCCTGCGCGGGGCCGGTCTTCTATTGGCAGGAGTCCTACGAGAAGACCAACGGCTTCCCGAAGCACTTCGACCGCTCCCTGCTGTTCTGGGATTGGCAGCGTCCGTTCATCAAGTGGGCGCGCCTCGACGCGAACTCCGACCTCAAGGGGCTGGAAGCCTTCGCGCCCACGGCCTTCGTGACCGCGAACACCGACGAACAGCGCAAGAAGCAGCAGGCCCTCATCGACAACGGCGCGACGATCATCCGCCGCCCGGTCGACGCGACCTTCGGCCCGGACGGTTGCCTCTACCTGCTCGACTACGGCGACACTTGGGGCGTCAACCCCGATTCCGCGCTGCTCAAGATCTCCTACGTCCGCGGCAACCTTCAGCCCCTCGCCAAGCTCGCCGTCTCCACTCCCGCCGGCGCCGCTCCGCTCAAGACGACGCTCTCCGCCAAGGGCTCGCGTGACCTCGACGGCGGCAAGCTCAGCTTCGCCTGGAAGCTCCAGCCCGGCGACAAGAAGCTCGGTGAAGGCGAAGAACTCTCCGTCTCCCTCGAGACCGCCGGCAACTTCAACGTCGAGCTCACCGTGACCGACGGCCAGGGCGGCACCTCGACGCGTACCCTCCCCGTGGTCGTCGGCAACAGCCTGCCGACCGTCCGCTTCCTCTCCCCGCAGAGCGGCGACTTCTTCAGCCCCGGCAAGCCGATCACCTACCAGGTCGCCGCGCAGGACGCCGAAGACGGTTCCTCCGAAGCCAAGGCCGCCGAGTTCGCGGCCCGCACGCTCGTGACCTCCGCCTTCCTCCCGGCCGACGGCAAGGCGGTCGCGGTCGACCCGGGCCTCTCGCTGATGCGCCAGAGCGACTGCTTCAACTGCCACGCCGTCGAGACGCAGCTGGTCGGCCCTTCCTTCGTCGCCATCGCCGACAAATACCGCAAGCAGCCCGGCGCCGAGGACCTCCTCAACCATAAGGTCCGCCTCGGCGGCAGCGGCGTCTGGGGCCAGGTCCCCATGCTCGCCCATCCGCAGCATACCGAAGACGAAGTCGCCATCATGCTCCGCTGGATGCTCGCCCTGGAGAAAGGCAAAGGCGGCCCGACCCTCACCCGTGGCCTCGAAGGCCAGCTGACCGCCCCCAAAGACAACAAGCCGGGGACGTTGCTGCTTGAGGCGATCTACACCGACGCCGGCGCCGGAGTGGCCGGCGCTCTCAGCGGCAAGGCGACCGTGCGCCTGCGTCACCGCAAGCTCGAAGCCGAGTCCGCCGAGATCACCAACGCCAAGAACACCGGCAAGGCCGTCGGCTCGACCCAGCACGGCACCACGCTCAAGTTCGCCGACCTGAACCTGGCCGACACCAAGAACATCAAGATCAACGCTTCTTCCGGCGGCGGCGCCAAGAACAGCCAGATCGAGGTCCGCCTCGACTCTCCGACCGGCCCGATCGTCGCGACCGTCGACATCGCCCACACCGGCGACTGGGGCAAATTTACGCAGAACAAGGCCAAGCTCACGCCCACGCCCGGCCGCCATGACGTCTATCTGGTGCTGACCAACCCCAAGAAGGGCGGCGGCCTCATGAACGTCGACTGGGTGGAATTCGGACAGTAACTTCCTGCAAATCGCTTTGCTTCAGCAAGGGGAAGGGCCAGAGTGCCCTTCCCCTTTTCATTCCGCCACGTGTCCGAATCCGAAGATATAAAAGACAAGCCGCTCGACCCTTTCGACCCCGAGGTCATCGCCCGCGCCAACCGGGCGATCCTGGTCGGCCTCCAACGTCCGGACGATACCGCCGAAGAAGCCCAGATGCTGCTCGATGAGCTGCATGAGCTCGTGAGCAACGTCGGCGTCGAGATCCGCGGTTCGATCATCGCCAGGCTGCGCGAGGAGAACCCGCGCACGCTCGTCGGCTCCGGCAAGCTCGAAGAGATCGCCGAGCTGGCCCGCGACAAAGAATGCGGCCTGATCATCTTCGACGACGAGCTCACGCCCGCCCAGCAACGTAACTGGGAGAAGGACGCCAAGCTGCGCGCCATCGACCGCCAGGAGATCATCCTGGACATCTTCATCACCCGCGCGAAGACGCGCGAGGCCGTGCTCCAGGTGGAGCTCGCCGCCCTGCAGCAGATGCTACCGCGCCTGAAGCGCCTCTGGTCCCACCTCGACCGCCAGCGCGGCGGCGGCACGCAGCAGCGCGACGCCGGCGAGACGCAGCTGGAGATGGACCAGCGCAAGATCCGCGACAAGATCGCCAAGGTCCGCCGCGACCTGGCCGAAGTGGTCGCGCAGCGAGCAACGCAGCGCAAGCAGCGCAAACGCGTCCCGCTGCCGACCTTCTCGATCGTCGGCTACACCAACGCCGGCAAGTCCTCGCTGCTCAACAAGCTCACCGGCTCCGAGGTGCTCGCCGCGAACAAGCTCTTCGCGACCCTCGACCCGACCACCCGCCGCCTCGCCCTGCCCTCCGGCCGCGCCTTGCTCCTGACCGACACCGTCGGCTTCGTGCGCCGACTGCCGCACCGCCTCGTCGAAGCCTTCAAGGCCACGCTCGAAGAAGCCGTCCAGGCGGACTTCCTCGTGCACGTCATCGACCTCGGCTCACCCGAACGCGACAAGCATGCCGAGACGACCTTGCAGGTGCTGACCGAGATCGGCGCCGGGGACCGCCCGGTGATCACCGTCCTGAACAAGGCCGATCTCTGCGACGAGGTCGAGCGCGCCCAGGCCTTGGCCGCCTACCCTGACGCCAAACTGGTCAGCACGAAGACCGGGGAAGGCCTGCCGGCCTTGCTCCAGCGACTCGAGGAATGCGCGGCCAGCCGGGATGAGCATATGACCCTACTCATCCCCCACGACCAGTACGCGCTGCTCTCCAAGCTGCACGCCGGGGCCACGATCATCAATTCCAAGGCTCTTCCCGAGGGAACACGCGTGGAAGCCTTCATCCCGACCCGCATGCAGGAGACCTGCCGGGTCTGGGCGGTCCGCGAATAAGCCATTTTTTACTCCCCAAGGAGGCAACTTTTCGCTTTCTTAGGTGTTACCTTATCACACCCATGCGTACCCTCGCCCTCCTCACCCTCCTGTCCGCCACCTCGGCCTTCGCCGCCTCCGAAGCCGACCGCGAAAAAGCCTTCAAGGCCGACATCGCTCCGATCCTCGAAAAGAGCTGCGCCAACTGCCACGACCCGAAGAAGGCCAAGAACGGTAAGGTCAAGTCCGGCTTCGACTCCTCCAGCCTCGCCTCGATCGTCAAGGGCGGCAAGGAACTCGGAGAAGGCATCACCTGGGGCGACACCGCCAAGAGCTCCCTCTACAAGACCATCAACCTCTCCATGACCAGCCCGGAAGACGACATGGCGATGCCCCCGAAGAAGTCCCACGAGAAGAACCCGCCCCTCTCCAAAGAGCAGGTCGCCAAGATCAAGGCCTTCATCGAAGCCAAGTAAGCCGGACGGCTTGCCCACGAAAAGCCCGCGGCAACCCGCGGGCTTTTTTTGTGTCTCACTTAGGATGGCCCGAAGCGGCCGCTTGCGTTTGACCGTCCCGCTCCCCGTCCCCACATTCGCACCATCCCCCTTCCCGCCTCATGACGCCCCTTCACCGCATCGAAGAACGCCTGCTCGCCCTGACCTTCCGACAGGCCGCCATCCTAGTCGCCGCCGCCAATCTCCTCCTGGTCGCGCTGGCCTTACTCCTGCCCCCCGACGGTGCGGAGCGCGGCCCGGCCATCCTGTCCATCATCGGCAACTTCCACATCCTCGCCCTGCACATCCCGGCCGCGGTGCTGCTCATCGTGCCGATGTTCGAGTTTTTCGAACGCCACGCACAGGCCACCGCGACCGTGCGTCGCCTGTCCGTCTTCTCGGCCGCCGGCACCTGGGGCGCCGTGCTCTGCGGCATCCTCCACGCGCACTTCAACGGCTTCGCGGGTGAAGCCATCGAACTACACCTCTGGGGCGGCATCGGCGCCTCCGCCTTCGCCGGACTGGCCAGCCTACTGCTCTCGCAGTCTTTCACGGTGCGTCTGGCCAGCCAAGTCGTGGCCATCGGGGTGATGAGCTTCGCCGCGCACGTCGGCGGCGAGATCGTCCACGAAGAAGGCTTCCCCTTCAAACCGAACAAGGTCGCCTCCCCGCGTCCGGACAAGGCCGTGCCTAATGTGGAGCCCGGCGCCAAGCGCGACGACTTCGCGCAGGTCATCGCTCCGATCCTCGAGGCCCACTGCGTCGAGTGCCACGGCGCCAAGAAGGTCAAAGGCAAGCTCCGCATGGATTCGCTCGAAGCCCTCAAGAAGGGCGGCTCGGAAGGCGCGGCCTTCGTCGCCGGCGACCTGCAGAAGAGCCTCATGCACGTGCGCGTCACGCTCGACCCGTCGGATGATGAATTCATGCCGACCGAAGGTAACCCGCTCACGAAGGATCAGGTGCAGGCCATCGCCCTCTTCATCGAAGGAAAGCCCATCCCTGACGACGTGGCCAAGGCCGCCCTCGCCGCGACCAAGGCGCCCAAGCGGGCCCCGAAGAAATAATCCGATGCGGCCGCTGCTCCCCCTGCTCCTGGCCGCCTGCGCGTTCGCCGCGCCGCTGCCCCCGAAGAAGAAACCCGAACCCGTCAAGCCGCTCACGCCAGCGCAGAAGGCAGACTACTCCAAGGTCGTCCAGCCGATGTTCGACGCGCAGTGCGTCTCCTGCCACGGTCCCAAGAAGGAGAAAGGCAAGCTGCGCCTCGACACCCTCGAAGCCACCCTCAAGGGCGGCAAGAACCTGGCCTTCGTCATCGGCCAGCCGAACGACAGCATGCTCTTGGCCCGCGTCTTCTTGGGTCGTACCGCGGGGGATGTCATGCCGCCTAAAGACGAACATCCGCTGACCGAGAAGCAGAAGGAAGCCCTCTACGCCTTCGTCGAAGGCCAGCCCATCCCCGACGAACTTGCCAAGGCCGCCATCGCCGACACGAAGAAGGCGCTAGCCGCCCCCAAGACGGCCCCGAAACCCAAGAAGTAGGTTTTTCTTTTGCCCGCCGAGCCCCTCACCCCCTTTATCCCAGATACCCCATGAAACTCCGTACCCTCCTCGCGCTGACCGCCCTCGTCGGCCTGACCTCCACGCTCGCCGCCGAGCAGAAGCCCCTGCGCGTCCTCATCGTCGCCGGCGGTTGCTGCCACGACTACGCCACCCAGAAAGAAGTCCTGAAGAAGGGCATCGAAGCCCGCGTGAACGCCGCGGTCGAAGTCGCCTACGACCCGACCAAGTCCACCAAACCGCTCTTCGAACTCTTCAAGAGCCCGGACTGGGGCAAGAACTTCGACGTGGTCGTCCACGACGAGTGCGCCGCCGACATCACCGACCAGGCCTACGTCGCCAACATCGTCAACGCCCACAAGAACGGCCTGCCCGCCGTGAACCTCCACTGCGCCATGCACAGCTACCGCTGGGGTAACTTCCGGACGGCCGTGAAGGCCGGCGATGACAATGCCAGCTGGTACGAGATGCTCGGCCTGCAGTCCACCGGTCACGGCCCGCAGCAGCCGATCGCCATCAGCTTCACCGACAAGTCCCACCCGGTCACCACCGGCCTCGCCGATTGGACCACCGTCAATGAAGAGCTCTACAACAACGTCCAGGTCCTGACCGCCAAGACCCTCGCCACGGGACTGCAGAAAGTGCCGGAGAAGAAGGACAAGAAAGGCAAGGTCACCCCGGCTTCCGAAGCCAACGCGATCGTCGCCTGGACCAACGAATTCGGCCCGAAGAAGACCCGCATCTTCAGCACCACGATCGGCCACAACAACGCCACCGTGGAAGACGCCCGCTATCTCGACCTTGTCGCCCGCGCGGTGCTCTGGTCCGCCGGCAAGCTCGAAGCCGACGGCAAGCCCTCCGCTGGCTTCGGCAAGTAAGCCGTCAGGCTACCCACGAAAGCCCCGTCCCACCGGGGCTTTTTTGTGCCTGTGCGGACCCCTTGCATCAAGGGTAGGGTCAGCACTGCGCGCTGACCTAGTGAGATCCTAGGTCACGACGCAGTCGTGACCCTACCTAGATCCAACTAGGTCGTGACGCGGTCCCAACCCTACCAATCGCCTTCCCTGCCAAGTCATTCGTATGCAAACTACCCCTACCCCAACCCCTCAACAACCGATGCGCCTCCTCGCCCTCCTCGCCTTCGTCAGTTCCGCCTACGCCGCAGAGACCCTGCCGCTCTGGAACGGCGACGCCCCCGAAGGCGACGGGAAGTTCTCCGACTCCTCCAAGGCGAAGCTCACCGTTCATCTGCCCGAAAATCCCAACGGCGCCGCGATCGTCATCTGCCCCGGCGGCGGCTACGGGGGACTCGTCACCAAGGGCGAAGGCCACGGCATCGCGGCTTGGCTCAACACATACGGCATCGCGGGCATCGTCCTCGAATACCGCCTACCGGCCGGCCGGCCTAACGTCCCGCTCCTCGACGCCCAGCGCGCCCTCCGCACCGTCCGAGCGAACGCGACGAAGTGGAAGGTCGACCCGAAGAA
>JBILXR010000219.1:0-3011 GCA_044378215.1 Opitutales bacterium | reverse complement strand
CGCCCGCTACATCGGCACCGGCGCGCAGCTGAGCCCGGCCAACCTGGAGGCGCAGCGCCTTTGTGCGGACCTCTTCTTCGCGTTCCAACGTCCGCTGGACGCTTACCAGCTGCTCGAGGAATCGCTCGTCTTCGCCAAGCAGGACCGCGAGTACTTCCGCTACTACCTCCAGCGCTGCTTCATGCTGGACCAGGACGCCCGTCTCATCGCCACGGCCACGAAGCATCTGGCGGACCCGGCGGTCGCCGAGGCGATCCGCGCCGACCTCAGGCTGGCCGCCGCGCAGGCGCATTTCCTCCGCGGAGACTTCGCGGACACCGCGCGACTCATCAAGGAGCACCGGCTCGACCAGACCGCCGACGGCTACCTGCTCAACTGCCAATTGCTCTGGGAGAGCGGCGACCGGGCGGGCGCCCTCGCCGAAATCGACGCGGCCCTCGCCGCCTTCCCGGCCGGCATCCGCCTGCTCGAGATGAAGGCGCGCTGGCTGAAAGAAAGCGGCCAATTAGCCCGGGCGAAGGACACGCTGGACCTGCTGGCCATCAGTCAGCCCGGGAGGCCGGGGCCGCTCATCCAATCCCTCTACCTGCTGCCCGGAGAAGAAGATCGCGTCCGACGCGAGGCCCTGGTCGAGAAGATCGTCGCCATGTTCGGCAACCAGGAACTGCCCATGCTGGACCTCGCCCGCTTCGGCAACGACACCGCGGACGTCGCCCTGACGACCCGGCTGGCGAAGCTCGCACTCGAGCGCAGGTTCGGCAACCGGGTCCGGTTCGACCTGGTCCATGTGGAATGCCTGCTCAACGCCGGCCGCGCGCGCGAGACGATCCTGCTCATCGACGCCTTGTATAAGCAGGCGGAACGCGACCAGTGGGTGGCCGAGACGCGCATCGCCTTCGACGCCCTCCGGACCATCGCCTATTTCGCCGACGGCCAGACGGAGATCGGCTCCATCAACCTCCAGAAGCTCCTGCAGCACCGGAAGGTGCCGCCGCAGGTCCTGGTCGCCGCCAGCCGCAAGCTGATCACGGCCCGACGTTACGACGAGGCCAACGATGTGCTCATCCAAGCCCACCTGCAGAACGAGACCAATCAGGCCATCCTCATGCAGATCGTGCAGCTCAAGCTGGACCACCCGCGCATCGCCGCCGACCTCGAGACCTACCTGCGCCGGCTGATGCTCAACCGTCGTCCTTCGGCGGAAGTCCTCCGGACCGCCTTACGACGGCTCGGTTCGGATACCTACCTTTTCTCGGCTGACCGCGAGACGCTATTGCGCGACGTCGAGGCCAAGATCAAGTAGCCGCATCTTCGGAAGAAGTCGGCTTGTCTTCGGGAGCCGGGCGTTCCGTCACCTCGAAGTAGGTCACCGAACCGAGCTTCGTGCCGTCCGGCAGCCAGAGCCCGCGGCTGCAGCCACGGTTGACGAACTCTTCGGCTTCCGCCGGCGACAAGACCGCGCCGACCATGGCGAGACCTTCGGCCTCCAGGGCCGAGGTCGCGATCGCGCGCACCGGGCCAGCCAGCGTGACGGCCTGGCCGGTACGGGGATCGACGAGGTTGCAGCGCTCCGGGTCGGCCGTCTTGCTGGCCATCGCGAAACGGCAGAGCTTGAGTTCGGAACGGGGGCCGACGCCGATACGCCAACCGGCGGATTCGCCGGGCGGATCGAGCGCGAGGGTGACGCTGCCGGAAGCCATCAGCAAAGCGCGGTGGATGCCCCAGCTGCTTTCCAGCATGTCCGCCATGCGGTCGAGGGCGTAGCCGCGCACGATGGCGCCGAAGTCGACCGCGGCGCCGAACTTGGCGCAGCTGAGTTCGCAGCCTTCGAGTTTGAATTCGCCTTCGCGGTAGGCGTTCATGACCTGGGTCCAGGTCGCGTCGTCCTGATTGAAGGTCGCGTCGCCGCGCTCACGCCAATAACGGAACAGCGCGCCGGCGGTGGCGTCGAAGGCCTTGCCGGAGTCGGCGCTGACGTCCCTGGAGAAATTCCACAGGGCCTGGACGTGCTCGGAGGCGGCGACCATCGCGCCCTCGGGCATGAAGTTGATCGACGCCACCGGACCGCTGTCATGGCGCAGGTCGGTCTGGAAATCCAGGTCATCGAGCAACTGGAACAAGCCTTCGGCCGCATTGCGGGCGTAGACGCCGTCCTCCGCGGCGATGCGGACCCAGAAGCGGGAGCCGAAGGCCTCATGGGAGAAGTTGTGGATGATAGGGGTGTCTTCCATGGCTTATTTTCGGATGAAAACGCTTTCGTGGGCTTTGGCAACCAGCACCCAGTAGCGATCGCCGCCTTCGCGGAGCGTCACGCTCGAGACCGCATAGCCCGGGACGAAAGGCTCGCTGGCGTCGGTCGCCGGGATCAGGCGAAGGGGCGCCTTGGCGGCCTGCGGGAAATCACCATAGCCCACCCGGTAGCGCCGGAGATAATAAGGGAGCGGCCAATAATGCCCTCCTTCCACGGCGACGTAGAACTTATCGCCCGAGGCCTTGGCCAGCCTGGCGACAGCCGCGTTGAATGACGTCAGATCCGACGTACGTGAGTGCGCGGCCAGCGAAGGATGGGCGAGCATCGCGACCGCCGCCAAGCCGACGGCGAGCAAGGCGACGCGGGCGACCCGTCCGACCAGCAGACAGGGCAAGGCCAACGTCAGCGGCAGCGAGAAGACCAACAGCAGCAACCACGGCGTCTTGTAAGGCAACGCGAGGTGGAACAGGAAGATGAGGACGGCGACCAGACAAGGGAGGTCGGCGGGGTGCCGGCTCCGCCAGCCGACGCGCGAAAGACCCGAGCGGGCGAGGGCGAAGACCGCCAGCCAAGCGGCGGCCCATCCCCACGGAGCCAGACTGACCGCCAGCAAGGTCTCTTCGGAATGGCCGCTGGCGACGCCGAGCGAACGCGCCAGCTGCAGCCACCAGGCCTTCAGTCCGGGCAAATCCGTGAAGCCGACCGACTGGAACAACGCCCAGGAAGCGACCAGCCCGAAACCGAAACGGAGCCAGCGGCG
>JBILXR010000063.1:0-10584 GCA_044378215.1 Opitutales bacterium | reverse complement strand
TGCGGAGTTCCCGTCGGAGGCGGCTTAGTTTCTCCGGTTCGCGGGAAAGCGCGACAGCCTGGGCGACGTAGGCGTCTACGTCCGGTAGGGCTAGTTCCGCCATCCCGACATTGGTGAGCAGGCTCAGGCCGGCTCGCCCCAGATTGCGTTCTCCGACCAGCGAGACCACCGGCACGCCCATCCAGAGCGCGTCCAGCGTGGTCGTCATGCCGGTGTAAGGGAAAGTGTCGAGGGCTACGTCGATTTCGGCGTAGCGATTCAACAAGGCCCCTTGGGATAGTTCCGGGGTCAAGGGGAGGAAGTCGTAGAAGCTGATTCGTTCAGCAGAGACGCCCATGCCCGAAAGCTTCTTCAGGATGTTCCGGCGATGGGAGCCTTGTTTGGCGAGCAGGCGCAGGCGGGAGCCGGGGACGGCCTCGAGGATGCGTGCCCAAGCGCGCAGGACCTGGCCGTTGATCTTGCAGGTGTTGTTGAGTGATCCGAACGTGATGCCCTGGCCAGTGAGGCAGGGAGGCGGAGTGATCTCAGGATATCCCGCCGGCGGTTCGTAGCAGGTCCAACAGTCGGGAAGCAGGCAGGCTTGCTCGGCGGGATTGGCCAGGAGATTTCCGCCGGGCGGTTCGAGCAGGGCGTCGGTGATCCGATAATCCATCGTCGAGAGGCCGGAAGTCTCTGGGTAGCCAAGCCAGGAAGCTTGGATAGGCGCCGGTTTCAGGGCGAAGACTTCGAGGCGGTTGTCCGACGTGTGCAAGGCGACGTCGATGAGGATGTCGATCTGGTCGCGCCGGATGAGCGCCGCGACTTCGGCGGGAGGGAGTCCGCCGATCTCGCGCCAGCCAGCGGCGGCTTCTTGGAAGGCTTGGCTGAAGGCGTCGGCCGGCGCGGCCGAGTAGCCGTAAATCTCGAAGTTTACTTGTGCATGCCGGCGGAACGAGGGCAGCAGGGCGCGGCCGACGACGTGGTCGCGGAAATCCGCCGAAACGAAGCCCACGCGCAGGCGACGTCGCGGTTCGGTGGTATTGGCGTGCGGGGTCAGCTGTTTCGGCACGAAACGCTCGTTCCAGCGGACGTGCTCGCCGCGCAAGTCCTCGGCGGTCGTCGCTGGGTCATAATGCATGATCAGGATGAGGTTGCTGTGCATCGACGCGGAAGCGGGGTCGAGCTCTACGCATTGCCTCAGTCGTCGTGCCGCTTCACCCGCCTCCCCGAGTTCCTTGTGGATGACGGCGAGATTATTGAGCGGTATCGAGTGCGTCGGGTTCGCCTGGATCGCCTGCCGGAAGCAGTCGGCCGCACCGTCCAGGTCGCAATCATCCTGCAGGAAGGCGCCAAGGTTCGTGGCGATGCCGAAGTGCCCCGGTCTTCGCCTCAGGACGTCACGATACCAGGCGCGTGCCTCCGCCCGCTGGCCGGCCGCGTGCAGAGCCACGCCCAGTTGGAGTTCCGCGTCGGGATCATCCGGATGCAGCCGGAGGGAAGCCCGCAGGCTCGCCGCCGCCTCCGCATGGCGCCCTTGCGTGAGGAGGGAGTTGCCGAGATTGTAGTGGTAAGTGGGGTCCTCCGGTCGAAGGCGGATCGCCTCCCGGAGGCAGACTTCGGCTTCGGCTGCCCGACGGCGGATCAGCAGGCGCACGCCGAGGCCGGCGTGGTAATGGGGGGTCTGCGGCGAGCGACGGACGGCCTCGGTCAGCTTCGCGAATCCGTCGCCTTCGCGTTCACTGTCGACTTCGATGAGCCCGAGGAGGTGCAGGATATAGGTCGAGTCCGGGAAGCGCGCAAGGAGCTGGCGGTAGAGGTTTTCGGCCTCCGCCAGCCTGCCTTGGCGATGGAGCACCTTCGCATGGTTGAGGGCGGCCTGCGGGTCGGTGTGCTGCACGGTAAGAGGGAAGGGTTTCGGGCTTTGCTTGACCAGCGCCAAGTCGCCGGCGTGTTCAGCGGACTTCCTGGTAATCCGACGTCATGGTCAGCTGGTCAGCGTAGGCGTTGATATACCAGGCGGTCGTCCCTGGAGGCAAAGGGGCGGAGGTCGTGGTACCACCGCCGCCGCTGGCGGCCGAGGCCGGGCTCTCGACCCACTTGCGCGTGCCGGTGAAGCCCTTGTCGCTCGTCGAGACGAGTACGGCGCGCGTGATGGGCTGCGTGGAATGGAATACCGCGATGGCCGTGCCGGCATCGGTCTTGGCCGAAGGGGAGCTGCCCCATGGCTTGCCGGTCTCGACGACGCTCTTAGCGAAGGCGTAGCTATCGGGCGGATTCCATCCGGCGGGGTGGCTGTGGCCCATCTTCGAGATGAGGGAGACCATGTGCGGTCCGGGCGTCTTGCGGTAGTGCTCGGCCTGACAGCCCAGGGGGAAGTGGGCGTCCTGCGGCCAAGACAGCCAGAGTACCGGCATCTGCACGCGTTCGGCGTAGTTCAGGCCGTCCCAGACTTCTTTGTAGCCCTCGTTGTCATGGAGGGCCCGGCCCCAGTGGTTCTCGGCGTCGAAAAGGTGTCCGCAGCCGTAGGTCGGGATGCCGAAGGCGAAGCGCGCATCGAGACCGACGATCGTGCTCGTGATCACGCCGCCCCAGGATACGCCCATCACGCCGATCTTGGCGGCGTCAACCTCAGGGAGAGAGCGAAGCAAAGAGTTCGCCAGCATCGTGTCGGCCAGCGCGTGGTACATCCACTGTTCCTTCAAGGGGAGCTTCGTGTCCGCGAAGGTGCCGTCACGGGCGGGACCGGAGAACGCATGGCGAGCCCAGGACGGGCGGCCTTTCACCTTGTTCTCGTTCACGTCCGTCTGGCCTTCGACCGCGATGCTGATCGCCGCGAAACCTTCCGCGTTCCACTTCTGGACCCATTCCTTGTAGGCCGTGCCGCCGCCGCCGTGGACCAGCACCATGCCGGGGACCTTGCCCTCACGCTTGGCCGGCAGGCCGACCCACGCGAAAGCGCGGGTCGGCTTTCCTTGCCAGGGGAGAGTCTCGTAGAAGATGGCATGGACGGTTCCCTCCGGCTTGAAGCCCTCGGCTTCGTGGACCTTGGGGGCTTGGGCGCACACGTCGACGAGACCGAGCACGACCTTGCGGTCGGCGACCGTCTCGGCGTTCAGCGTGAGGGCGAGGAAGGCGAGAAGAAGATTACGCATGGATTTATCGGGCGACGCGGGCCTGGCGGAATCCGGCCGAAGCCCCGAAGACGAGCAGGTCGACGGAAGTCTTGGCTTTGCCGATGCTGGGATGCCTGCCTTTGAAGGTCTGGTCGTTGACTTGGATGGTGACCTCGTCGCCCTTGAACGTCAGCCGGACGGGATACCACAGGCCCGCGGCCAGCTTCAGGTTCTTCTTGGCGAGGTCTTCCGTGGCGGTGGCCGGTTCGCCCTTGGAGGGATTCTTCGTGAGGATCGCGTTCGTCCGCGAGATGACGAGACGGAAGCCGGCGTCACCCGCGCCGAAACGCAGCGACACGCGATTCGCGCCCTGTAGGTTGACTTCGCAGTCGAAGACGCCGTCGCCCAGCGTCAAAGGCGAGCGGAGCGACGCAGGCTTGTCCTGTCCGCCCTTGGGCTGAGCGAAGAGCCCGCCCTCGCGGGCGTTCCACTCGCCGGCCGAGGCCAGCGGAGAGAGGGCTTCGGCCTTGCCGGTCAGCTCGGGAAGCGTGGCGACGCCGGGACGAAGGGGTTTCACGTCGGTGGAGGGCAGTTCACGGCTGAAGCCGCCGTCGCGATATCGACGCAGGAGATCCTTCAGTTCGGCCACGATCTCAGGGCGTTCGGCGGAGACGTCCTTGGTCTCGGCCGGATCGGCGACGGTGTCGTATAGCTGCGAGCGGTACTGGTCCTTGTTGGCCTTGCGGACCGCTTCCTTGATCTCGTCGACAGGCACGCCTTCGATCCATTTCCAGCGCCCTTTGCGCAATGCAAAGACACCGTCGGCGCTGTGGACGATCATGTCCTCGCGGCCTGTGACTTCAGCTGCACCCGTGAGCACCGGCAGGAAACTGCGGCTATCTTCGGCGCCGACCTCCTTAGCCGGCAGCGGCGCGCCGACGATCTCCGCCGTGGTCGCCAGGATGTCGACGACGCTGACCATCTGCGCGGCCGTGGAGCCGGCGGGCACCTTGCCGGGCCAACGGGCGATGAAGGGGACCTTGAAGCCGCCTTCCCAGACGTCGTGTTTGCCGCCGCGGATGGCGCCGTTGACCTTCAGGCCGGCCTTCAAGGCCGTCGTCTGCAGGAGGCGTTCGTTCTGCGGCCTGTAGACTCCGCCGTTGTCGCTCGTGAAGATCACGAGCGTGTCCTTGGCGACCCCCATCTTGTCGAGCGTGGCGAGGATGCGACCCACGCTCGCATCGAGCTCATGGATCCAATCGCCGTAAGGGCCGGCGGCGCTCTTGCCGGCGAGTTCCTTGTCAGGCGTGACCGGATTATGGACGGCCACCGGCGTGAAATAGAGGAAGAACGGCCGGTCCTTGGGCTGAGCGTCGAGCCAGGTCGTGGCCTTATCGGTCAGCACCTTCATCACGCGCTCGTTCTTCCGGCGGGGCGCATCGAGGTCGAGGATCTTGGCCTTGCCGTTCTCCATGTCCTCCGGACCGTATGTCGCCTGATAATCGTCACTGTCGGCCGAGGGTCCGGCGAGCTTCATGCCGGAGGGGATTCCTCCGGAGCGCAGACCGTAGACGAAACGGTTCTCGACGAAGACACCGGTGAGGTCGCCGTGGTTGCTCGGTACGCCGAAGTGGTAATCAAAGCCGATGTCCAAAGGGCCGGGGGAAAGTTCGGCCGTGTAATCGGTGCGCCACTTCGGGTCTTCGTTCTTTTTGCCGTAGCCGAGGTGCCACTTACCGACGGCGGCCGTGGCGTAGCCTTTGGCCTTGAGCAGGGAGGCCAGGTTGACGCGACCGGGTTCGATGTGGAGCGGTGAGAAGGTGCCGAGGACCTCGTGGGTGAGGCTCGTGCGCCAGCAGTAGCGCCCGGTGAGCAGGGAATAGCGGGTCGGCGAGCAGACCGAGGAGGTCGTGTTGCCATCGGTGAAGCGTCGGCCTTCGGCGGCGAGGCGGTCGATGGCCGGCGTGCGGATCAGCTTCGGGTCGGCGCCGTAACAGCCAGCGCTGGCGTAGCCGTAGTCGTCGGAAAGGATGACGACGATGTTCGGCCGTTCGGCAGCCGAGACGGTCAGGGTGAGCAGGAGGAGGAACAGGGTACGCATGGAATTATTTTCCTTCGGCGGCCCATTTCTTCATCTGGGCGATGTTCTTTTCGACCTCGGGGTTGCCCTTGCCGACATACGGCTTCATGTCGCTGTCATACATGGCCATGCTTTCGGGGCCAGGGTCGCGCGTGGCGACGAGCTTGGCGTCCAGCCGGCGGCGATGCTCTTCAAGGACGGCGGCGTAGGCCGGCTCGCCCGCGAGATTGCGGACCTGCCAGCGATCGGCGGAGAGCTCGTAGAGTTCTTCGCGCGGCCGGGTGGGGCTGAAGAGCAGCTGTTCGGTGATCGTCGGTAGCTGGCCGGTCGCATGCAGTTCGCGCATGCGCTGGACGATCGCCTTGCCGTCCTTGTAGGCACAGGGCTGCAGGTGCGGACGCTCCGGGTGATAGTTGCGGATGTAGATGAACTTGTCCGTACGCAGGCTGCGGATCTTCTCGGTGGTCTCGTCGCAGCGGTCGCGGGCGGAGAAGGCCTCGTCACGCTGGGCGTAGTTCGACGCTAGGATGTCCTTGCCCTGCATCCAGGCTGGCACGCCGATTCCGGCGGCGGCCAAGGAGACGGCGGCGAGGTCGATGTGTTCGACGAGGTCAGTGCGCAGCTGTCCGGCCGGCAGGCTAGGGCCGCGCATCACCAGCGGGACGTGGGCGCCTTCCTCGTAGAGGAACTGCTTGCCGCGGGCATGACTGATGCCGTGGTCAGTCATGAAGATGATCAGCGTGTTCGCCAGCTGACCTTCCTTTTCGAGGCGGGCCAGCACGCGGCCGACATGCAGGTCGGTCAGGCGGACGGCGTCGAGGTAGTCAGCCCAATCCTGCAGCAGCACCGGGTCGCGCGGGTAGTAGGGGGGCAGGGTGACCTTGGCGGGGTCGGTCCCGGCGCCGAGTTCACGGACGACGCGTTCGCGGAATTGGACACGACCCGCTTCAGCGCCTTCGCGCAGTTTGCCGCCGTGCAGTTGCACCTGCATGAAGAACGGCTGCCCGGGCTTGCGGCCGGCCCAGTCATGCGAGTCGTAGATGGCCGAATCCCATTCGAAGTTGTAGTCCGTCTTGCCGAGGCGCGAGCCGGCCGCGTTCTTCGCCTTCTTGCCTTTGCCGGCGCCGAAGGACAGGCCGCGGAAATCGAGGTCAGGCAGGCCGCTGCCGATGCAGGTGTGGTAGCCAGCCTGCTGGAAGAGCTTCGGCGTCGGGGTGACTTCGGTGGGCAGCTTGATTTTCAGTTCGCCGCGGCCGCTGCGATGGTGGTGGGCCCCGATGGTCGTCTGATACATCCCCGTGACCAAGGCCGAGCGGCACGGGGAGCAGACCGGCGCCGTCACGTAAGCGCGGCTGAAGCGGACGCCTTCTTTGGCGAGACGGTCGACGTGCGGGGTGGCGATGGTCTTCTCGCCGTAGCAGGAGAAGTGGGCCGACATGTCGTCGACAATGAACCAAAGGATGTTCGGCCGGTCGGCGGCCGAAGCCGTCAAGGCGAGGAGGAGGCAAAGCAGGACGCGCATGGGGGTGAGGTAAGTTGGGCGTAAAGAGGGGGCGGGGCAAAAACAATGGGGTCAGACCCCGTTGATAGGGTCTGACCCCATCTTGGGGAGCTAGGTGGACGACTTATTTCTGGGTAAAGACGAATACCCCGTGCTTGTTGGCGGTGACGATGTCGGGTTTGCCGTCCGCGTTGACCTTGCCGGAAAAGAACTGGGTGCCGACCCCGCTGTCGGCGTCGATCAGATGTTTGACGTAGGTCGCGCCGCCTTGGCCGTCGCGCTTCAGTTCGAACCAACAGAGCACCGGGTCGGCCATCGGCTCGTCGTCCTTGGCGGGGCCGTGGGCCCAGCGACGCTTGCCGGTAACGATATCGAGGACGCCGTCACCATTGACGTCGGCGAGCTGGATCGCGTGGATCTGGCTGAAACCCGCGCCGGCGGCGTTGTCTTCCTTCGTCTTGCCGAGGATGACGTGTTCCTTGAACGAGCCGTCGGTGTTCTGTTCGAACCAGGATAAGCCGTAGCCGTGGGCCTTGATGCTGGTGATGACATCGTTGCGGCCGTCCTTGTTGACGTCGTAGACATACATCTGAGCGCCGCCCAGGCCGAAGGCGACGGGGTGGAACTTCCAGTCCGAATCCTTGGAGGTGTCCGCGGGCTGCTCATACCAGCCGTCCTTCTCGAGGATGTCGATGCGACCGTCGCCATTGACGTCGCCGGCACCGTAGCCGTGCGTGTACTTGAAGATCTTTTGGTCGTTGGTCGGGGACTTCGGGGTGATCGGGCGGAAGCGACCCTTCGCGAACGGGTTCTCCCAGTCGATCTCGACGTAGCCGAACTGGCCGCCGGATTTACCGCCCTTGGCCTTGGCGGGCTTCACGAGGTCGCTGCTGTGGCAGAGCAGCTCCGGCTTGCCGTCGCCGTTGATGTCCAAGAGGTCGGGGGATTCGCCGTCGGCCACGTCGAAGATGTTATGGCGGGTCCAGTCGCCGGCCTTGCCCTGAGGGTTCTCGAAGACGAAGGCGGGTTCGCCCGGGAGTCCGTAGACCAGGATATCCTGCCAGCCGTCGGCGTTGAAATCGTAGGCGAACTGGATGAAGTAGTCCGAGTATCCGGTCT
This sequence comes from Opitutales bacterium, assembly GCA_044378215.1. Taxonomy (GTDB): domain Bacteria; phylum Verrucomicrobiota; class Verrucomicrobiia; order Opitutales; family UBA953; genus UBA953. The sequence continues at coordinate 2,792 of JBILXR010000063.1, read as the reverse complement.
CCGCGGTGTAAGGCGTCTTGCTAGGGCCGGTCGGATTGTTGCGTTCAGGCGTGTAGGCGGTCTTCTGCTTGAAGTCCGGTCCGAGCCAGAGGTAGCGGCCGGCGGCGACGTCGGCGTGGCCGTCGCGGTTGAAGTCGGCGACGGCGCAGCCTTCGGCGACGAAATCCTTGGTGACGGTCTGCTTGTCGAACGCGACGGGAGCGGCGGTGGCGCAGCCGCCGAGCAGGGCGGCGACGAGGGGGGCGAGGGTTCGCATGGGGGTGCTATTTATACACCCGCACCGGCCGATGGTTGCGAGGAGTTTTGGCGAAAACTCCTTAATGAGGGGTAATGATTAATCCAGACGACCGAACATGATGCGTTCCTTGCGGCTCGGGTCGGAATCCCCCTGGGTCACGCTGAACCAAATCTGGCCGTTGGCTTCGACGAAGGTGGGGTACTGGAAGGACTTCGTGCTCTCGAAGCGGTATTTACGCTCCCAGGTCTTGCCGTCCTTGGAGACATCGATGTTGAAGACGCTGCGGCTGACCTTGTCGATCTGGGTGCTTTCCTGCCAGCCGAGGTAATAGACGCCGTTGAACTGATCGAAGGTCGGCTTGGAGGCGGCCCCTTTCTTCACGAAGTCCTTCTCGCCGCCGGTCGTCCAGGTCTTACCGTCGCGGCTCTCGCAGAACCAGTAGTTGTGGTCGCCGTTCTCCTGACGGCAGATCGCCAGCCAGGTGCCGTCGGGGAGGCGGTTGACCGCCGGCTCGGTCAGGGCGGGTTTGCCGGGCCCGTTGAAATGCCCGACGACCTCGAGCGTGTCGGCCGCCGCGTTCAGCGTGCAGAGCGCCTGCTGGGCGCCGAGGTAGTTGTTGATGGCTATGTAGGTCCGGCCGTCGAAGTCCTTGAAGTTATCGAACAGGTAGAGTCCGGCGTCCACGGGCTTGCGGAGAAAGCCCTGCTTGGCGGCGTCGGCGTGGAGGTGCTGGGGCTGGAGGTCGAAGACGCCGGCGCTGGTCTGCAGCTTCATGCGGTGGATCTCTTGTTCGAACGTCATCGTCCCGAGGTCGAGGTCGCGGTAATACGTCTGCGACTGACGCTTGCCAGGCTGCTCGCTGGCGAACCAGCAGCGCAGCGTCTTCGGACCGATCTGCCGGATGCGCGGCACGAAGCATGCGCCGACGGGGAGCGTCTCGTTGGCGAAGGCCTGTTCGGAGCGCGCGATGGTCATCACGTCGAGCAGGCGTTCGTTGCGGAGGTCGACAATCGACAGCGTGGCGTAGATGAAGGGCCACTGGGCGGCCTCGCCGGCCTGACGGTCATTGGCTTCGGCGACGACGTAGGCACGGTCACCGACGATGACGAGGTGGGAGTCGTGGGCGCCTTTGACTTCGGGGCCGCTGACCTTGATGAGGCCGGCCATGACCTTGTCACCGGCGGCCTTGGCGTCCCATCCCGCAGGCAGGAGCGAAGCCGTCGGCTTAGGCTCATCCTTGGGCGTGGAGCAGGCCACGAGCAGGGCGGAGAGGCAGAGTAATAGGCGGGTCTTCATGGGGGCTTATTTTGACGGTGCGGGGACGGGGAGCAACTGGAAGGCGTCGACGATCACGAAGCCTTTGGTGTCCTGATTGGTCACAGTAAGCGTATACTCGACCCCCTGGCGTAGGCGAAGAGAGCCGATCGGGCGGAAGGCTTCGCCGGTGGGCATCGGCTGCGTCTGATCGACGGTGAAGCGCTGCTCCGTATCACCGCCCATGAGCGTGACCGGGAGGCGAGTCGTGCGGGTCTCGTGGGCCGAGTAGGCCATGCGCAATTCGTACTCGCCGTCGGCCGGCGCCTTGAAGCGGAAGACCGCACGCGACTTGCCATCCGAGCGCCGTTCGTCGTGCAGGTAACCCGTGCCGAGGTGCGGCTTGAAGTTCGTGGAGCGCTCCCAATCGCCGGAGAGTTCGGCCTGCGCGTCGTCCAGGATGAGTCCAGGTAGCGATTTTGGATCGAGCGACACCGGGCCAGCTGGGCGGGCGGCCTGGGTGGGCAGCGGCGGCAACACCGGCAGATCGAGGGCTTGGTTCTGTGCAAGCAGGCGGGCGCGCAGCCGTCCGTAGTCGAGCGACTGGACGGTGACGCCTTCCTTGGCCGCGAGGGCGGCGGCGATGCCGGCGCTCTGGCCGATCGCCATCCAGGTCGGTTCAACGCGGACGGACGAATAGGCCACGTGGGTGGCGGAGAGGGCGACGGGGACGAGCAGGTTGGAGCATTCCGCGGAGGCCGGCGTGATCGCGCGATAAGGGACGTGATAGGCGTAGCCATGGGGCCGTCCGGGCATGCGCACCGGGAAGATCGTCCCTTCGTTCAGGACGCCTTCAGGCAATGCGATTCGGCGGCAGTCATGCGAATCGATCGGGAAGGAAGACACCGCGATCGGGTCGTCCTTCTTGGGTTCGTCGATGATGTCTTTCTGGGACAGCGTGTAGCGTCCGTCCAGGCGACGTCCTTCGCGGACATAGAGCTGGGGAGACCAATGCCCCGTCTCGGGGAATTCGTCTCGGCAGAGGCCGAGTTCGGCCATCGTCTCACGGATCTTGGCCGGGACGGCGGCGTCGGTCGTCAGGAACTGGTAGAACTCCAGCGTGTATTCCTTATGCTTCTCCCAGAGTTTGGCGCGGCCGGCCGGATCCGAAGCACACCAGCCGTTGGCCTCGCCGACGAGGCCCATCGAGAACATCTTCCCGATGCCGTTGTTGGCGTCGAATTTCTTGCCCGGCAGCGGATAGAGGTCCCAGGGCAGGGGCGCGTTCGGGTATTTCAGG
>JBILXR010000218.1:0-3017 GCA_044378215.1 Opitutales bacterium | reverse complement strand
ACTCATCGGCGAGCCAGTCGAGCAGCTCAGGGTGCGTGGGCGGTTCGCCGAGATTGCCGAAGTCGCTGGCGTAGGGCGTGAGGCCGCGGCGGAAGCAGAGCTGCCAGAGGCGGTTCATCGCCAGGCGCGCGGTGAAGGGGTTGGACTTGTCGGTCAGCCAGCGGGCGAGCGTGGCGCGGCGGCCGGTGGAGCTTCCGTCGGCGACCGGCTTGATGGACGCGGGCGGGGCAGGGTATTGCGAGTTGAGGACGGTGGGGAAGGCCGGCGGGACGACGGTGCCCTTCTTCGGGATGACGGCGTCGAGGCCTTGGGCGCCGGTCTCGCGGACGGCCAGGACGTAAGGCGGTTCGCTCGGCTTGAGTTTGTCGTGTTCGGCGAGCTTACGTTTCAGGTCAGCGTGCTTGACGCTGGCCTCGCCCTTGATGAAGCGATCAAGGCGGTTGTATTCGTAATCGACCTGGCGCCAGGCGAGTGCGGCGACCTGCTCTTCGTAGGGCGTGCGCTGCGCCGCCGGCTTATTGATCATCGCCTGGACGTCGTCGGGGAAGATCTCGACGGCCTTGCGGGTCGCCGTCTCGCGGTATTTCAGCTCAAGGGCATCGATCTCGTCGCGGATCGCCTTGGTCTCCGCTTCCCACTTCGCCCGCTGGCGGGAGTACTCGGTGGCCTGCGCCTCGGTCCAGGCGATGCGGTCCTCGACGGGCACGGTGTTGTTGAAGAAGCTGCGGAGGGCGTAGTAATCGCGCTGCAGGATCGGGTCGAACTTGTGGTCGTGGCAGCGGGCGCACTGCATGCCGGCGCCGAGGAAGACGTCGCCGGTGGTGTCGGTGATGTCGTTCAGGATGTTCTCCCACTGGCCGCGGGCGTCGCGGTTGTTGTATTCGTAGATCCAATGGCGGAGGTAGCCGAGGGCCGTGAGCGCGTCGGGGTCGCCGGGGAAGAGTTCGTCGCCGGCGATCTGCTCCTGCACGAAGCGGTCGTAGGGCTTGTTCTCGTTGTAGGCCTTGATGACGTAGTCGCGGTAACGCCAGGCGGTGGGACGGAAGTCGTCGATGCGGAAGCCGTCGCTGTCGGCGTAACGCACGAGGTCGAGCCAGGCGCGGGCCATGCGCTGGCCGTAGGCGGGCGAGGCCAGCAGGCGGTCGACGAGCTGGTCGTAGGCCTTGGGGTCGTTGTCCTGGACGAACGTGGCGACCTCTTCGGGCGAGGGCGGGAGTCCGGTCAGGTCGAACGTCACGCGGCGGATGAGCACGGCGCGCTCGGCTTCGCCGGAGGGCGTGAGGCCTTCTTTGGCGAGACGGGCTTCGAGGAAGCGGTCGATCGGATGGGCGGCAGCGCCGGCGGGAAGTTCGGCGCGCTTGATCGGCTGGTAGGCCCACCAGGCCTTCTCCTTCGCGCCGATGGTGCCGGGGAGGTAGCGGCCGGCGACGGGCGCCTTGGTGCGGCTCTTCGGCCAGGCGGCGCCGGCTTTCACCCAGGACTGCAGCAGGCTGACTTCTTCCTTCGTGAGGCGGTCGCCCTTGGGGGGCATCATCACGTCCGGATCGGTCGAGAGGATGTTCTTGAGGAAGAGACTAGAGTCCGGGTCGCCGACGACGAGGGCGGTGCCGGTGTCGCCGCCCGTGGTCAGGCCCGCGAGGCTGTCCATGACCAGGCCGCCCTTGTTCTTGCCGGCGGCATGGCTGTGGCACTTGAAGCAGCGCGCGTCGAGCAAGGCCACGGCTTTCTCGGCCTGCTCGTCCTCGGCGGCACGCAACATGCCGCCGGACGAAGCCAGCAGGCAGGCGGCGGAAAGGCTGAGCAGTCGCAAAGGCATCGGGAGAGTCCTCTTTATGAGGGCTTTCGATTGAGACTGCAAGCCGGGCGGGAAAGTTCCTCAGCGGAGGGTCCTCTTCCAATCGGGGTAGTCCTTGGCCAGCAGATCTCGGGCGTATTCCCCGAACCAGCTGTAGCCGTTGCGGCGCTCGTGGCCGATGTCTGCCAGCTTGGGTTTAGGGACGCCGTCGCGGTCGCAGACATAGGGCTGGCCTGTCTTTAGGTCGTAGAAGCGTGCCCAGAGGTCGGGGGCGGCCGGGTCCGGCACCATCACGAGGTCTTTGCTTCCCAGCAGGGTATTCGTGGTCTCGAGACGCTGGCCTCTGATACGATGGGCTTCGAACCAGGCGACGGCGCCCTCGATCGAGGCGCGGACCTCGGCGGCAGGGTTCTCCAGGCTCATCAGCAGGCGGACGATCCCGACGGACTCGCTGCCGCTGAAGGAGGGGAGTTCGTAAGAGCGTGCCTTGGCCGGCGCGAAGGTCTGCTCGTCGTGCTGCGCGCACCAAACGGTCGTCCTTCCGTCGATGACGATCTGGCACTTCAGAATACAGGCGATGCCGCGGTCGAAGGCTTGGCGGCAGGACTCGCGCGTCTTGGCGTCGACGAAGCCGTAGCGCTCATCGCGGCCGACCTCGCGGACCAATTGCAGCACGCGGACCATGGCGCCATCGTTGAAGGTGATCCGGTCGAAGTAGCCTTGGCGCAGCGGGAAGAACTGCGGCCAACCGCCGTTCGCATATTGTGCTTTGAGCACGTAAGCCAAGCCTCGGTCGAAGGATTTGCGATAAGGCTCAGCCTGGGTCGAGTTGACCATGCGGGCCAGATAGCGCAGTTCGTCGACCGTGCCTTTGTTATCGAAGGTTGGCTGGAGCTTCGCGCGGTCGCCGTCGTAGGGTTTGCTCACCGTGTCGGTGTTCTTCGGCCAGCCGCCGGCTTCCGCCTGATACGTGAGGACGATGTCGGCGATCTTCCTGGCCTCCTCGGAAGCATACCAGGCGTCGGACTTCTTCAAGTAGCTGCGCACGCTGACTTCGGCCTGAAGGCGCGGGAGCAGGGCCAGGAGCGCGAGGAGGAGCAGGGTGGGGCGCATGGGTAGTAATTATCGCGGGTGTTGGCGGATGGCGGTTGGCGGATAGGAAAGACAGAGGGAGGAATTGAAGATTCCCGCCACCCGCAACCTGAGGCCGCCACCCGCCACC
>JBILXR010000062.1:0-10593 GCA_044378215.1 Opitutales bacterium | reverse complement strand
CCGTCGGGGTTTTTTGTTTGCGACCTTAAACCCCAAGCACCTGGCGGATGGAAAACCGCCTCGAGGTAGGGTCAGCACTGCGTGCTGACCTAGTTGCCTCAAGGTAAGGTCGGGACCGCGTCACGACCTAGCATGCATCCGCGTTCGCCCTCCGGCGAACGGGCTAGGTCAGCACGCAGTGCTGACCCTACCGCAGGCGCCCTAGCCAACCATCCGGTTTCCGGTCTCCCTTTGAGCTAATCCTTGCCGCCACCTGCCACCCGGGGCCGCCACCCGCCACCTGAAAAGCTATGTCGTGACGCGGTCCCGACCCTACCATCGGCCACCGCATCCATTCAGCCCTCCATTCAGTCCTCAACGCAGCCCTCAACTCAGTCCTCCGCCCTCTGTCATCCGCCCTCTTGCCTCCCCCCGCACTTCCCCTATTTTTCCCTCATCCCCATGCGCGCCCTGCTCCTGCTGCTGCTCTCGGCCACCCTGTCCGCTGCCGGCCTCAAAGTCGGCGATCCCGCCCCGGCCACGCGACCGGAGACGATGCTCCAAGGCGCGGCGGTGAAAGATTTCCAGAAGGGCGAGGTCTACGTCTTCGAATGCTGGGCGAGCTGGTGCGGTCCGTGCGTCGCCGCGATCCCGCACCTGAACGAATTGCATAAGCAGATGGGCAAGAAGGGCGTCGTCATCACCGGAGTCAACGTCTGGGAAAGCGAACGCGACGCGGCCTCCGCCCAGCGCGCCAAGGATTTCCTCAAGGCCCAGGCTGATAAGATGTCCTATCGCGTGGCCCTCGGCGGCAAGGCCTTCATCAAGGACTGGCTCGAAGCCGCCGAAGTGAACGGCATTCCGCACGCGTTCGTGGTCGCCGAAGGCAAGATCGCCTGGACCGGTCACCCCGCGCAGCTCACCGCCGAGATGCTCGGCGACATCCTCACGGGCACGCCTCTCGCCGCCGCCCCGCTGGTCGCCGACAAGATCCCGCAGCGTCGCCTCAGCAAGCCCGCCGCCCCCGCAGGCACCGCGCCGAACGATCCGGAGATGGCCGCCGCCCAGGCGAAGCTCGACACGCTCTCCGAGGCGATGCGCGCCCGCGACTGGGCTGCCGCCGAGAAAGCCCTGCCCGCCGCTGCCGGCGTGCTCCCGAAGCAAGAGGGCCAGGAGCTGCGCGATTCCATCGAAGCCCAGATCGGCCTGGCCCGCGGCGACCCCACGAAATTCTACGCCCAGCTCCAGAAGGTCGCCGACGAAGAATTCGACGACCCGGAGGCGCTCAACGAGATCGCCTGGCGCCTGCTCACGATGAAAGCCTTTGCGGCCAAGCCCAACCTCGTGCTCGCCGAGAAGTGCGCGGTGCAGTCGGTGAAACTCACGCGCGAAGAGCACCCCGACAAACTCGACACGCTCGCCCGCCTCCGCTGGCTCCAAGGCAAGAAAGAGGAAGCCATCCGCCTGCAGATCAAGTCGGTCGACAAGGCCGAGGCCGGCCCGATGCGGGAAGCCCTGCAGAAGACCCTCGATGCGATGCTCAAGGGCGTGCTGCCCCCGGCCGACGACGAAGAAGAACTCCCGCGCTGAGCGGGCTGTCCTCTTCGGGAGAAAGACTGTCCGATTCCGCCATGCGATTGCCCGCATCACGTACCCCCGTAACGTGTCTCCCACTTTTGCACCTTTGCACAGGCCATAGGCCGATTTGCACTTTTGCACTTAGGACAGCACGTGGTACTGTCCCTACCCCGACCCCTCTTTCGGTCCGCCCCCATACTCAATACTCCATACTCTCGTATGCTTCCCCGCCGCGACTTCCTGAAACTCTCCGCCCTCGCCTCGCTCGGCGCCCTCGCCGGCTGCGCGACCACGCCGCAGGCCGCCCGCATCCGGCCGATCACGCGCGGGCCGAAGTTCCACTGGCGCGGCTACTACGATAAGTTCCTGTTCTCCGCCGACGACCGCTTCGTGCTCGCGAACGAAGTCGACTTCGAGGGCCGCTCGCCGACGACGGCCGATTCGATCCGCGTCGGGATGGTCGACACTCAGGATGGCGACCGCTGGATCGACCTCGGCGGCTCCAACGCCTGGAACTGGCAGCAAGGTTGCATGCTCCAATGGGTGCCGGGCTCGGATCGTGACGTGGCCTGGAACGACCGCGAAGGCGACCGGTTCGTGACGCGCGTCCTCGACGTGAAGTCCGGCCGCACGCGCACCCTGCCCCATCCTTTCTACACCTTCAGTCCGGACGGCAAGACGGCCTTCGCGCCCGACTTCGGACGCCTCGACGTCACCCGCCCCGGCTATGGTTACGCCACGGGCGCCGAACGCGATCCCTGGAAACTCATCAAGACTCCGGACGACGTCGGCATCTGGCGCATGGACATGGCCACGGGCCAGCAGCGTCTGCTCTTCTCCCTCGCCGACGCGGCGAAGATCCCCTTCACGGGCCCTTCGGCCGCGGCCTTCAAGCCGGACTCGGTCCATTGGTTCAACCACCTGCTCTGCAACACCGACGGCACGCGCCTCTTCTTCCTCCACCGCTGGAAGACCCCGGGCGACAAGGCCGGCTTCCGCACGCGCGCGCTGACGATCGATGTCAACGGCGGCAAGGTCCACGTGATGGACCCCAACGGCGGCACCTCGCACTTCGTCTGGCGCGATCCGCAGCATATCTTCGCTTGGGCCTGGCACCCGTCCCACGGCGAACGCTTCTACGTCTACAAGGACCTCTCCGACGAGGTCACGGTCGTGGGCAAGGACAAGATGCCGAACAACGGCCACAACACCTACCTGCCGAACACGAACAACGAGTGGGTGCTCAACGACACCTACCCGCAGGGACCCGAAAAGCTGCAGCGTCCTTACGTCTACCATATCCCGACGGACCGCCGGATCGAGATCGGGGCCTTCCCGACCATCGCCGCCATCAACGGCAAGGAATGGCGCTGCGACACGCACCCCTCCGCGAGCCGGAGCGGCCGGCAGTTCTGCTTCGACTCCGCCCATGCCGGCGGCCGTCAAGTCTACGTGGCCGATATCGCCGGGCTGCTGGACTGAGCCCGTCACGGGACCGTCACTCAATCGCGCTTCCCATCCGCGATGGGGGCCTGCATAGTCGCCTCCGATGGCCACCCGCAGCGTCCTCGAGCGATCCCGCTCCGCCCTCCACCTCCGCCTCCTGGCGGCCCAGCGCCGCCTCGCGGCCAAGCAGTATGGCGCGATCATCGTCATCGGCGGCAACGACCGCCTCGCGGCCTCCGAACTCGCCAACCAGCTCACGGAATGGTTCGACGCCCGCACGGTGCGCGTCTGCGCGCCCGACGCGGCCTCCGCCGAAGGCCGGCCTTTCCTCTGGCCCTACTGGCAGGAGGTGCCGGCCAAAGGCCGCATGACCATCGTCGTGGGCGACTGGCTCACGCGCACGACGCTCGAAGCCGCGCGCGATGAACTGTCCGGCGAGCCCCTGCGCGCCCGCCTGAAATCCCTCCGCACGTTCGAAGAGCTGCTCGCGGCCGACGGCACTTCGGTCGTGAAGGTCTGGCTGGAGACGCCGGAGAAGTCCCTGCGCCGACGTCTCAGCGAAGCCGAAGACACCGACGCCGAAGGCTGGGTCGTCAGCCCCGACGACCTGCTGCTCGCCAAGAAGAGCAGCCTTAACCTCGCCCGCGAGCTCCGCTCCCAAGGCAGCGGCAAGAATCTTCCCTGGAAAGTCGTCATCGGCGGCGCTGAGACGAAGCTCCGCGACCTGCACGCGGGCCTCGCCATCGCCGCCCAGCTCGGCCAAGCCTCACGCCGCCGCGCCGCCGCCAAGGCGAAGAAGCCGGGCTCGCGTCCACGCGGCCTGCTCGAAAGCGCCGCGCCCCACCCGACCCTCGATAAGAAAGCCTACAGCCAGCAGATGGCCAAGCTGCAGGTTCGCCTAGGCCGGCTGACGCGTCTCGCCCACACGCAAGGGCTGTCGACGGTGGTCGTGCTCGAAGGCCCCGACGCCGCCGGCAAGGGCGGCGCGATCCGCCGCCTCTGCGGCCTCCTCGACGCCGCCCATTATCAAGTCTACCCGACACCGGCCCCGACGCCTGAAGAAAAGGCCCGCCACTATCTCTGGCGCTTCTGGAACAAGGTGCCGGCGCCCGGTCGCCTCGCGGTCTTCGATCGTTCCTGGTTCGGACGCGTGATGGTCGAACGCGTCGAGGGCTTCGCGCAGGACGCCGAGTGGGCCCGCGCCTACGCGGAGATCAACGATTTCGAGGCCCGCCTCGCCGAAGCCGGCATGGTCGTCCTCAAGGTCTGGATCAATATCTCGAAGGAAGAACAGCTGCGCCGCTTCCACGCCCGCGAGAATTCCCCGCACAAGCGTCACAAGATGACGGCGGAGGATTACCGCAATCGGAAGAAGTGGGACGCGAACCTGCGCGCGGCCGAGGACATGATCGCGCGTACCGACACGCCTCACGCCCCCTGGGTGGTCGTCTCGGCCGACGACAAGCGTTACGCCCGCGTGGCGACGCTCAAGGCCGTCTGCCGGGCGCTTTCCGACCGTCTCGACTAAGCCACTCGCCGAGCCAACGGCGATGCGGCCCGCTCAGCGCGGCTCCGTCTAGCTCAGCCGTATCGACCCACTCGAGTTCCGCATCCTTCGCCCAGCGACGCAGATCCGCCGCCTTGGGTTCGAGCGCATAAAGTTTCTCTTCGTAGGTGACGCTACCGATGGTCCGTCTCCGCACGAGCGCCGGCTCCTCAGTCGACGAGAGGCGTAAGGACGCTACGACAGGAATCTCCGCCATGCCGGCGAGGCGCTTGGCCGCGGGTGGATTCCGACGCAGGAGCACCTTGCCGGCGCGGACGACCAGCGCGCGGGCGACGGCGGCTTCCTTGCGCTCCTTGGAGACAAAGCGAGGCAGCGTGGCCGCATCGCCCTGCGCTTTGGCGTCGCACCATTCCGCCAGCGGGCAACGTCCGCAGTCCGGCGCGCCCTTCCGGCAGACCGTGGCGCCGAGCTCCATCATCGCCTGGTTGAAGTCACCCGGCTTCTTCGGATCGACGAGTTCGTCGGCCCGTCCGGTGAAGAGCTTCGCCGCCGAAGAGGCGTCGCGCAGCTTGGCGCGCACGCCGTCGAGCCGGGCGAGCACGCGCACGACGTTACCATCCACGACGGCGACGGGCTCATCGAAGGCGATGCTGGCGATGGCGGCGGCGGTGTAAGGTCCGACGCCTTTGAACTCGCGCCACTCGGCGGCGGTGCGGGGCGGACGCGACAAGGCCGCCACCTGACGCGCCAAGGCGAGCAGATTACGGGCACGCGAATAGTATCCGAGCCCGGCCCACAGGGCCATGACTTCGGCTTCCTCCGCCTGAGCGAGCTCCTCGAAGTCCGGCCACTTGGCGGTCCAGCGCTCGAAATACGGGATGACGGTCGCGATCTGGGTCTGCTGGCACATGAGCTCCGAGACTACGGTGCGATAGGCCGAGACTTCCTCCCGCCACGGCATGGGCCGGCGATGCCTTCCGAACCAGGCCAGGAGCGCCCGACGCATCGCCGGAATGCGATCGGGACGGGCTGTCTGGGCGGGAGGCATGGATGGGGCTGGATTCGTAGGCCAACTCGGGTAGACCTTGGGACTCATGGCACGAAAGGCAAAGCAGGACTCCGACGACGAGCCGAAGAAAGCGGCGATGCACACGCTGAAGCTCGACCCGGCCCAGGCCGCGAAGCTCCGCACGATCCTGGTCGCCAAGGGCTGGGTCTCCTTCCCCGTCGACCACGCAGCCTTCGCCTTCAAGGGCGAGAACCTGAACATCGTCCATTACAAGTCGGGCAAGTGCGTCATCTCGGGCAAGGGCACCGAAGACTTCGTGAAGTTCACGCTGGAGCCCGACGTGACGGGCCAGGCGGTCCTCGGCTATGAGGCCGAGAACAATCCGGAGTGGTTCGAAGAACACGCCGGCCTCGACGAATCCGGCAAGGGCGACCTCTTCGGTCCGGTGGTCTCGGCCTGCGTCATCGCGACGGGCGAGATGACCCGCGAATGGATCGAACTCGGCATCAAGGATTCGAAGAAACTCACCGACGCGAAGATCGCCGAACTCGACCGCGTCATCCGCTCCACCCCGGGCGTGGCGGTGAAGACGACGTTCATGCGCATGGCGAAATACAACGAGCTGCACTCGCGCTTCGGCAAGAACCTCAACCGCCTGCTGGGCTGGATGCACGCGACCTCCTGCGAAGAGGCCCTCAAGGATTTCGAACTGCAGCACCAGCGTCGCCCGAAGTGGGGTCTGCTCGACCAGTTCTCCGAAGAGCCGCTCGTGCAGAAGGAGCTCGCCCGCAAGGGCGTCGAGTTCGACCTGCGCATGCGCACCAAGGCCGAATCCGACCCCGTGGTCGCGGCGGCCTCGATCGTCGCCCGCGCGGCCTTCGTCCGGGAGATCGACCGTCTGTCCCAGGACGGCGGCGTGCACCTGCCCAAGGGCTCGGGCTCCGAAGCCAAGAACGCCGGCATCGAACTCGTCGGCCGCCTCGGCCCGGCGATCCTCGTCAATTTCGCGAAACTGCACTTCAAGACGGCCTACGAGGTCCGTGGGCTCGAGCCGCCGGAATCCAAACCGTTCGTCCGCCGCAAGAAAGCGGAATAAGCCGTGGCCTCGCTGGCGTCATTCGACCGCAGGAAAGGCGCCGACCGTCCGGGCATCGCGGGCGTCGACGAAGCCGGCCGCGGCTCGCTCTGCGGACCGGTGATCGCCGCGGCGGTGCTGCTCGACGCGGGTTTCTACGGCGAACCGGCCTGGCTGCGGAAACTCTCCGGCGCCAATGACTCGAAGAAGCTGTCCGCGGAGAAACGCGCCGAGCTCCGCGAGGTGCTCGCGCGGATGGAAGCCGAGGGCAAGCTGCGGACCACCTGGGCCGCCGGCTCGGTCCTCGAGATCTCGGCCCACAACATCCTCGGCGCCACCCGCCTCGCGATGGCCCGCTGCATCGCCAAGCTGGCCGTGGGTCACATGGCCCCGCTCTTCGCGGCCGCCGGCACGGAGGGCGAGCTCTTCGGCCGGACCGAGGCGCGCACGTTCCTGGTGCTCGTTGACGGCCTCCCGCTGCGCCCCTTCGCCTGGGCCCATGAGTCGGTCAAAGGCGGCGACGGCAAGAGCCTCGCCATCGCCCTCGCGTCGATCGTGGCGAAGGTCGAACGCGATCGGATGCTCGTCGAGATGCACGCCCGCTATCCGCAATACGGGTTCGCCACGCACAAAGGCTACGGCACGCCGGAACACGTCGAAGCCCTGCGCACCCACGGCCCCTGCGCCGAGCACCGCGAACTCTTCGTCCGCACCATCCTCGCCGGCGACCCCCCGCCCCCCGAATCAACGGATGGAGAGTTTAGTTTTGAATAGAGGCAAAGGTGGTGGCGGTCAGCGGCTAGCGGTTGGCGGTTAGGAAATGCATCTCCCGACGCCCGCACCCGAACCTCGACTCACGCACCCGATACCTGTTGGCCGGGACCTGGGACCCGAAAAGGGATCTCCCGCAGCATCCTATCCGGTCTCCGGTTTCCCTTTGAGTTCAAAGCTCCCGCCACCTGCCACCCGTGGCCGCCACCCGCCAGCTGTATCGGCGACTTCGCCTCTGATGTGCTCCCAACCGCCAACCGCTAACCGCCAACACCTAACTTTTGGACTTTTGCACCTAGGTCAGCACGCAGTGCTGACCCTACCTTCAACCACCCCTTCCCTCCGCCGCCGTGCTGTCCGCCCACATCTCCCGCGTCACCTTGAGCAGGACATAACCGCTGACGACGGTGACGGCGGTGAGGATCCAGGCCATGGTCAGGCGCCGGGGGTCTCCGGATGCGTAGAGGAAATTGCCGATGGCGAAGAGCGAACCCCAGATGAGCGCGCAGCCGGCGATCCAACCCACGAAGGCGGAGCCGATGCGATTCTCCTGGGCGATCTCGGCATCAGTCACGCCGGCTTCGGCACGGATATCCGTCCAACCCGGTCCGGCCGGCTTCACCTTCCGACAGAACGAGATCAAGGTCGCGCGGTCCGTCTGCGGGCCGACGTAGGCGGTGACCAGCCAGGCGACGGTCGTGAGGCCGACCTGCCAGAGGGTCGTGGTGGCGAAATCGGCCTGCGGCAGGACCAGCGGGACGCCCACGGCGGTCACGAGCGACATCACCATGGCGACGACTTCGCACCAGGCGGAGACGCGCCACCAGAACCAGCGGGCGACGTAAAGGAGGCCCGTGCCGGCGCCGATGGAGAGCAGGATCTGGAAGGCCTGCTGGGCCGAGGTCATGGTAAGGCTGAGCACGGCCGCGACGACGTAAAGCAACACGGTCGAAAGCCGGCCGACGTTCACGTAGTGCGCCTCGGTGGCGTCCTTCCTCATGAAGCGACGGTAGAAGTCATGGACGAGATACGAAGAGCCCCAGTTGAGGTGCGTGAGGATCGTCGAGGAGTTCGCGGCGATGAGGCCGCCGATCATCAGGCCGACGAAGCCGACCGGCAGGAACATCAGCATCGCCGGAAAGGCGGAGTCATGTCCGATGAGGCCGGGGTCGGCGTCCGGGAAGGCGGACTTGATCGCGGCGAGGTCAGGATAGATGATGATCGAGCACAGCGCGGTGATGATCCACGGCCACGGACGGAGCACGTAGTGGGCGATGTTGAAGAAGAGCGTGCCGCCGAGGGAATCCTTTTCGGACTTGGAAGCCAGCATGCGCTGGGCAATGTACGAACCGCCGCCAGGCTCGGAGCCGGGATACCAGTTGGCCCACCAGCTGACGGCGATCGGCAGGACGAAGATCATCAGCGCCAGCTCGGGCATGGTGAAGTTCGGGAGCAGATCCAGGATCGGCTGACCCTTACCGTCGGAGACCGACATCGCCGGCACGCCGTCGGTGGTGACGACCTGCTGGGTCGAAAGCTTGGACACGAGCGCCTTCAGGCCCGCCCAACCGCCCGCGCCCTTGCCGACGAGGCGCTCGCCGACTTCGACGAGCGAGAACCAAGCGGCGGCGAAGACGGCGGTCATCTTGATGAAGAACTGCACCATATCGATGACGAGCACGCCCCAGAGGCCGGAGTGGGCGGCGAAGACGACGTTGAGGATACCGCAGACGACGATGGTCTGCCAGGCGGGCATACCGAAGAGGATGTTGGCGATCTTGCACGCCGCGAGGGTCACCATACCCATGATGAAGCAGTTGAAGAAGAGCCCGAGGTAGATGGCGCGGAAGCCGCGCACGACCGAGGCGGCGGTGCCGGAGTAGCGATGCTCGTAGAACTCGAGGTCGGTCATGACGCCCGAGCGACGCCACAAGCGGGCGAAGAAGAAGACGGTGGCGACGCCGGTGAGCACGAAGGCCCACCACTGCCAGTTGCCGGCGACGCCGTATTTGCGCACCTGCTCGGTCACCCAGTTCGGGGTGTCAGACGAGAACGTGGTCGCGACCATCGAGAGACCGGCGAGCCACCACGGCACCGAACGCCCGGAGGCGAAGAACTCGGCGGTGCTGCCGCTCGAGCGCTTGGCGAGGAAGAGCGCTGGGATGAAACAGATCAGGATCGAAGCAACGACGATGACCCAATCAATCCAGGTGATATGCATGGCAGGGCGCGGGGGTTGGCCTTTTCTCTTTCCACCCCTCCCTCATGGCAACCGTGTTCCCCTCGCTGATATGACCACTTCGGAGCATAATAGGTCAAAGCGGTCAGCGGCTGGCGGTTAGCGGCTGGAAATCACCCGAACTCAAGGGGAGACCGGAAACCGGATGATTAGCTGGGAAACCATTCTGCCATCGATGCAGCCCTCTGTCATCGATTCAGCCATCTCCCATTCCATTCAGCCCTCAACGCAGTCCTCTTCTTCACGTCCCTACCCAAACAAAAAGGGCGCCGAACGGCGCCCTCTCACTTACCTCGAGCCCTCCGGCCCTCGTGTCCTCGGGTCCTCGCGTGAGGCCCTCGTGTCCTCGTATCCTCGAGTTACTTGGCCGGAATCTCGTTCAGCGTATACCAACCTTCGCTGTGCCAGAGCGCATCGCCGGACTTGGCCTTGATGTCGCCGATCACGAGATGGTGGATATGGCCGCGGACGAGTCCGTCGACGACGAGGCGCACCTTGAGTCCGTCGGCGGACACGGTGGCGGACTTCACTGTCGGCGTGGTCTGATCGACTTCGGGGCTGCCGTAGCTCGACTGGTAGATGTAGGTGAAGGTATCCATCGTGTAGTTCTTCACGTCGGCGGCCGCGGCGGCATCCACCGGCTGGGTGAAGGTGACTTCGAAACCGTCGGCGCGGGCGGAGATGTCATGCATCTCGAAGGGCACCTTACCCTTGAAGCGCACACGCTCGAAGGTGAAGGTCTTCGAACCGCGCGAACCCCAGCCACGATTGGAACCGCCGATGAAGAGCGTGCCGTCTTCCTGGTCCATACGGACCGGGATCAGGCCGGCTTCGAAGCCGCCGAGGAAGTGGAACACGGCGCCCTGGTAGAGGCCGTTCACCTGCTCGAGGTTGACGCGCTGGACCTGCGAAGCGGTCTGCTCGCCGACGAGCATCTGGCCTTCCCACGGACCGAACTTACCCTTGGTCATGTCGCACGAGACGCCGGA
>JBILXR010000216.1:0-3030 GCA_044378215.1 Opitutales bacterium | reverse complement strand
CTTCCTCTTCCCCTGATGGCCCTGGTGCGGCTTATACCGAACTTCCTTACGCCGCCTCCCGCGGCCTGGTGGTCCCCGACCGAGCCTACAAACTCCGGATCAAGGCCGGCCCATGGCATGACGGCGATACCGCGCTCACCGCCATCGGCCAAGGTTACGTGCTGACCAGCCCCCTGCACATGGCCAGCTTCGCGGCTTCGTTGGCACGTGGCGAGACGCGCACCATCCCGACGATCATCCATGACCCGGCCCGCGACGGCCGTCATCGCGGTTCGACCCCCATCGGCCTCAACAAAGCGCAGCTCGACGCCATCCGCGGCGGTATGGTCCGTTGCGTCGAAGAAGGCACCGGTCGCAGCGCCCGCATCCAAGGTCTGCCGATCGCCGCCAAGACCGGCACTTCCGAATATTTCAAGAAAGGCGAGAAGGCGCACCTCGCCTGGATGATCGGCTACGCTCCGGCGGATAATCCGGTCGTCGCCTTCTGCGTGCTCGTCGAAGGTCAGTTCGACACCAACACCTGGGGTGGCAAGACGGCGGGTCCCGTGGTGAAGCAGATGCTCGAGACCTGGGCAGGTACTGGCGAGAAGCCCGTGGCCGAGCCGGCGCGTTAAGCGCGGATAAGCACCGGAGTGCCGGCCGGCACGCGTCCGAACAGCCGGATGACATCCTGATCCGAAAGCAGCACGCAGCCGTGGCTGTTCGGCTGACCGAGCTTATCGGTCTGGTTGGTCCCGTGGATATAGACGTAGCGGCGATGCGTATCGACGACCCTACCGGACGCATCGGTGCCTTGGTTGTGACCCGGTTCGAGGCCTTCGAGCCAGAGGATGCGCGAGGTGATCAGGTTGTCCTCTGGCGTCGGCCATTCGGCGGACAGCTTGCCGGTCGGCTGGCGGGCCTTGAAGACCATCCCGGGGGCCGCGCCGTCGCCGATTTTTTCGGCGACCCGGTGGAGACCATCGGGCGTCTGCAGGGAATCCTGAACGCAGCCACGGCCCGCCCGGGCGGTGCTGACCACGTAGGTCTCGCAGTCCTGACCCTTGAAAAACCATAGTTTTTGCTGGTCAATCGACACAACGATGCAATGTTCAGCGGCAGGCAGACCCAGCCCTTTCAGGCGTGCGGTCACCTCCTTCTTCAAACCTAACTCGAACTCAGAACATGGCATATCGCATCGGCATCGTGGGCGTGACAGGCGCGGTGGGTCAAGAACTGCTGGCGCTCATGGCCAAGCGGAACTTCCCCGTAGCCGAACTCCGCCCCCTGGCTTCCGCCCGCTCCGCAGGCTCCAAGGTGACCTACGGCGGCAAGGAATGGACCGTCCAGGAAGCCAAGCCGGAAGCCTTCGAAGGCCTCGATTTCGCTGTCTTCAGCGCCGGCGGTTCCATCTCCCTCGCCCTGGCCCCCGAAGCCGTCAAGCGCGGCTGCATCGTCATCGATAACAGTTCGGCCTTCCGCATGTTCCCGGACGTTCCGCTCGTCGTCCCGGAGATCAACGCCCATCACCTCGCCCACCATAAGGGTATCATCGCCAATCCGAACTGCTCCACGGCCATCGCGCTGATGGGTCTCTTCCCTCTCCACCAGTCCTTCGGCCTCAAGCGCTTCTTCGCCTCGACCTACCAGGCCGTCTCCGGCACCGGCGCCGAAGCGATGCGCGAACTCGACGCCCAGGCCCGCGCCTGGGCCAAAGGCGAGACCCTCGCCCCGAAAGTCTACCCGCACACGATCAATTTCAACCTCATCCCGCAGGTCGATTCCTTCCTCGAGGACGGTTACACGAAGGAAGAGATGAAGATGCTCAACGAAGGTCGCAAGATCATGGACCTGCCGGGCCTCAAGGTCACCACCACCTGCGTCCGTGTCCCGGTCTTCCGCGCCCACTCGATCGCGATCAGCGCCGAGTTCGAGCGGCCGGTCGACCTCGCCGTCGCCCGCCAGGCCATCAGCGCCTTCCCCGGCTCCGAGCTCTGCGACGACCCCGCGAACAAGAAGTATCCGATGCCGCTCGACTACGCTGGCAAGGAGAAGTGCGGCGTCGGCCGCCTGCGTAAGGACACCCTCTTCGACAACGGCATCTCCCTCTGGGTCTCCGGCGATCAGCTTTGGAAGGGCGCCGCGCTCAACGCGATCCAGATCGCCGAAGCGCTGCACGCCCAAGGCCGCCTCGCCCGCAAGTAACCCGACCATGGCCCGGAGCAACGATCGCGCCCCGCGCCACGCCGACCTGCATAAGCCGGTCCGGCTCTACGACGAGGCGGACATCCCTGCCCTGCTCAAGGACGTCAAAGATCCGCTCATCCTGGTCCTCGACGGTGTCCAAGACCCGCACAATCTCGGTGCCTGCCTCCGCAACGCCGAGTGCGCCGGTTGTGCGTTCGTGGTGATCACCCGCAAGAATTCCGCCCCGGTCACCGATACGGTCCGCAAGGTGGCGGTCGGCGCGGCGGAGACCATGCCGATCGTGCAGGCCAACAACCTTCGTAACGCCCTGGTGAGACTGAAGGACGCCGGCGTCTGGCTGGCTGGCACGTCCGACCATAAGGCGAGCCAGTCCCTTTACGCCGCCAAGCTCACCGGCCCCTTGGCGATCGTGCTCGGCGCCGAAGGCGACGGCATCCGCCACCTGACGGCCGAGACCTGCGACTTCCTGCTCCGCATCCCGATGCTCGGCCAGGTGCCCTGCCTCAATGTTTCCGTCTCGGCCGGGGTCTGCCTCTTCGAGGCCGTCCGGCAACGCGGCCATCGCTGAGGTCAATTTTCCTTTACCCGTGAGGTCGGGCGTGTCGTAATCTTTGCGTTCGGCAGGCCAGATAGCTCAATGGTAGAGCAGTTGACTTTTAATCAATTGGTTCCGGGTTCGAGTCCCGGTCTGGCCACTCCGAACCTCTCCTTTGTCGCCCGTTCTTCGGCTTCGCCGATTAATGTGCATTTGCTCTTGAAATCCTGCCCGCGTCTTGCACTCATTCCCATCCCGCTGTCTGGCTGGATAGCTCAATGGTAGAGCAGTTGACTCTTAATCAATTG